>JBGOTP010000482.1:0-3618 GCA_041476545.1 Vicinamibacteria bacterium
CCGGTCACGTCGCCAAGCTGGACGTCTTCCGAAAAGATGAACTGATCCAGCTTCGCCAGGAGCGTGTCCTTCTGATCCAGGCCAAGGGTAATCAGGATGACATCGCCCAGCTCGTAGACCCAGAGATCGGTGATCATCCGGCCCTGCGGCGTGAGGTACGCGGCGTAGCACCCCTGTCCCGGCTTGAGCGCGACGATGTCGTTGGTGAGAAGACCCTGCAAATAGGACGCGCGATCGCGGCCTGACACGACGATGCGGCCCAGGCCAGCCCGGTCAATGAGTCCCGCGCGGTGCCGCGCGGCGGCGTAGGCCTGGAGAAAGGCTTCGGGAATCATGATGCTATGCTCAAGTATGGTCTCGATTCGCGAATCGCTGTTGACCCTGTTGATGGTGGCTGGCGGGATAGCAGTACCAGGGTTCACGGGGTTCACGGGGTTCACCGGGTTCACCGGGTTCACGGGGTTCACGGCGGGCACGGCGGGCACGGGCGCAGAGCGGGCGCCCACTGCGATCCGGACGCAGCGGACGGCTTCTCCCGCGTCCACTCCAGCGCGCTTCACGATTTTCTTTCGTACCGTCCCGATCGGCGACGAAACGATTTCCGTGGATCGTACGGCGGACGGATGGACCATCACGAGCTCCGGACATGCCGATGCCCCGATCGATCTCGTCGCACGCGATGTTCGGGTCCGGTACACCGCGGACTGGAAGCCGATCGATCTGTCCATCGACGCCACCCTGCGCGGGCAGGCGCTGTTGGCCCAGACGACAGTTACCGGAACGAGCGCGCACAGCACCGTCGCACAAGCCGGCTTGTCGAACGAGCGGACCGATGTTGTCGCGGCCGACGCCCTGCTTCTGCCCAGCCCGATGTGGGGACCGTTCGAAGCGCTGGCGCAGCGGCTCGCAACGGCCCCGTCAGGGACAATCATTTCAGCCTACACGTTCGGTGTATCGTTTCCCATCCAGGTGAAGGCATCGGCGGACGAAACGCTGATGATGGGCGCACGGGCCATTCACGCCAGACGCGTGGCCATCAGCATGATGACGCCAGGAGCGCCCGTTGACGCGGAAGTCTGGATTGAAGACAACGGCCGCCTGATGCGCGTGAACGTCCCCGCCCAACGGATCGAAGTCGTGCGGAACGACATCACATCCGTCGCCGTACGGCGCGTCATCGTCGCGCGGCCTGGCGACAAGGAGGCCCGGATCCCGGCCAACGGATTCAATCTCGCCGGCACGGTTTCGACTCCTCCGCCCGCGTCCGCCAGTGGCAAGAAGGTGTGGCCGGCGGTCATTCTCACCGGCGGTTCGGGCTTGACGGATCGCGACGAAGTGGTGTCTGGCGTTCCGATCTTCGGCCAGTTATCGAGCGCGCTGGCCGATGCAGGCTTCATGGTGCTGCGCTACGATAGGCGCGGCGTCGGGCAAAGCGGCGGACGGGCGGAAGCGGCGACGATCGACGACTATTCTGATGACTTGCTGGCCGTTGTCGGAGCGGTGCGCCGCATGCCGAACGTCGACGGCAAACGGGTTGCGGTTGTCGGTTATGGGGACGGCGCCGTTGTCGCGATGCTGGCCGCCTCGAGAAACAAGGGCATCACCGCGCTTGCGCTCCTGTCGACGTTCGCCACAACCGGAGCCGAATTCAACATGTGGCAGGTGACGCACGGTCTCGAGCGGGCGACTCGCCCCGAAGCTGAGCGGCAGGAAACCGTGGATCTGCAGAAACGGATTCAGGCCGCGGTCGTGACGGGAGTGGGCTGGGACGCCATTCCTCCCCAGTACCGCCTTCAGGCCGACGTGCCGTGGTTCAAGAGTTTCCTGACCTTCGACCCGGCGAGAGTGCTGGCCAAAGTCTCGCAACCCCTGCTCATCGTCCAGGGATCGCTCGACAAGGAGGTACCGCCATCAAGTGCGGATCGTCTCGAGGAACTGGCCCGGCAGCGGAAGAACACCCCGGTGGACATCACCAGGGTCGCTAGCGTCAACCATCTGCTGCTGCCGGCGACGACCGGCGAAGTCAGTGAGTACGTCAGCCTAAAGGACGGGCAGGTAAGTCCGGCGGTGAGCGGCGCTGTGACGGACTGGTTGCGGAAGACATTCGCGACGCGCTGATGTGGATTCTTCACACTTTGGAGCTGGACCCGGATCCGCTGACATTCCGCGTCAGCTCTGGGGCGGTCAAAACGATCGGCCGCGCGACGCGCGCCGATTTCATCGTCGACGCGCCGCTCGTCTCGCGGCTGCACTGCCGGATCGAAGCGGGCGACGACGGCGTGGACGTCGTCGACCTCGAAAGCACGAACGGCACGTTCGTCAACGACGAGCGGATCGAGCGGACGCGATTGAAAATCGGCGATCGCCTTCGCGTCGGACGCGTCGAGTTGACGCTCGGAACAACGGACGACCCGCCCGTGTAGTGTCCTGGTCGCGTGAAGCCATCTCTCCGGAATCGCGCGCTGCGGTCTACGCTGCGGTCAGAAACGGATTCGTGCGGCGCTCCTGGCCGATGGTCGTGCTCGGACCATGCCCGGGATGGACGCGCGCGGCGTCGCCCAATGGAAACAGTACGGTTCGAATCGAATTGATGAGCGTCGCGTAGTCGCTGCCCGGTAGATCCGTCCGGCCGATCGATCCCGCAAACAGCGTGTCACCGACGAACAGATCGTCACCCGCGCCTCGGGCCTCTTCCCGCTTCTCGCGACCCGTCTCCTGTCCCTCCTGTTCGCGTTTCTTTCCAACGCGGAGACAGACGCCGCCCGGACAGTGTCCCGGCGTGTGATAGACGCGCGTCTCGTAGTCGCCGAATGAAATGATCTGCCCCGGCGTGTAGAACTCGTCGATAGGCGGAAGCGGATCGACCTGCAGACCGAACATCAGGCCCTGCTCGACCGCCCGCTCGTACAGGAACAGATCGGCGCGGTGCAGATAGATGGGCACGCCAAGCGCCCGCTTCGCGGCGGGAACACCCGTGACGTGGTCGACATGCGCGTGGGTGAGAAGGATGTCGCGAATCGTCAGCATCTGACGCTTGGCGAACGCCAGCAGGCTGGCGACTTCGTCGCCCGGATCGATCAGGATCGCCTCACACGTCCGCTCGCAAGCCCCAACGAAGCCGTTTTTGAAGAATGGTCCGACCGCCTGTGTCTCAATTACAATCACAGGGTGATTCTAGCAATCGTTGACGATTTGATGTTCACGTCGAAAATCAAGACCGCGGCGACCGGGCTGGGGGTGCCGCTCGTGTTTGCGCGATCCTCCGCGGGCGCGCTGGAGCAGATGCGGAAGGAGCGACCGGCGCTCGTCATCCTGGATCTCAACAGCATGCGCACGGATCCGCTCGGCACCGTGGCGGCCATGAAGGCCGACCCGCTGCTGGCCGACCTCCCGACGGTCGGTTTCGTGTCGCATGTGCAGACCGACCTCATCGACGCGGCGCGGCGGTCGGGCATCGACGAGGTGATGGCACGATCCGCGTTTACGTTCCAGCTGCCGGAGATCCTCGCGCGCGGGCGGTGAACGCGGTTAGCGAGAGTTGCGACGGTTCACCGAGACGAGGAGAAGGAGCCCGGCGACCGCGGCGCAGCTGCCATAGACGGCCCACCGCAGTTGACC
>JBGOTP010000483.1:0-3593 GCA_041476545.1 Vicinamibacteria bacterium
CACGCACACGTTCGGATCGAACTGGCTGAACGAGATCCGTTTCGGCTACCTCGGTGCCCGCGGCGGCCAGATCAGTCCCAATCAGGGCGTCAACTTCGCGGCCGCGTCGGGCCTGCAGGGTGCGACCCAGGACGCGCGCGATATGGGCTATCCCCAGGCGTCCTTTGGCGGCCTCTTCAGTGCGATCGGCGACCCGACATCGTTCGTCTCGCGCAACGACAAGAGCTATGAGCTATACGACAACGTCATGATCGAGCGCGGGGATCACCACCTGAAGTTCGGCGGCTATCTGTTCCACCTCCGGTTCAACCCGGTCAACCCGACCAACGCCAGGGGCAACTTTGCATTCAACGGCCAGTGGACCGGCAACGCGTTCGCCGACTTCCTGCTCGGCTATCCGAGCTCATCGCAGGTCGGTATCGGTCGCGCCGACGAGCACGGGCGAAGCACGTGGCTCCACGTTTACGGGCAGGACGACTGGAAGGCCCGATCGAACCTGACGTTGAACTACGGGTTGCGGTACGAGATCAACGGCGAGATGAGCGACGTCGACAATCGGCTCTCCGCGGTCGACGTGCCAGGCCAGCGGTTCGTGATCGCCAGCGACGAGAACGGCACGCTCTCACCGGACGCCTCCGCCCTGCTCTCGCAAATTCCCATCCCCTACACCACGTCGGCAGCCACCGGATGGCAGCGGGGCCTTCTCCGGCCAAGCTATCGCCGCTTCGCCCCGCGCACGGGCATCGTCTGGTCGCCGGGCGATTCCGGGAAGACCGTGGTCAACGCGGGATTCGGCGTGTTCCTGAACCAGTGGGCCTACAGTGTCCAGCAGGCGCTGGCATCGACGCTGCCGTTCTTCTTTGCGAAGACGGTCACCGCCGCGGCTGACGCGTTACAGCCGACGCTGGGGACGTCCACGGTGCTGCTCGCGCCTGCGAACGGCTCCGTCGGCGGCAACACGATGAACTGGGATTTCCGGACCGAGTACGCGAAGAACTACTCCGTCTCCGTCCAGCGCCAGATAGGGTCCTCGACGATGTTGGAGGTGAGCGTCCTTCGCTCGGTGATCGTCGGCGCCGACAGCTCCACGGTCCTCAACGTGCCGGAACCGGGTCCTGGTGCCATAGGCCCGCGCCGGCCCATCCCGCAGTTGGCCAACATCACGGCCATTCGCTGGGATGGCTATTCCGTCTTCAACGGGATCACGTTCAGGGCTGAGCACCGCATGTCGCGCGGCCTGACGACGACTGCGTTTTATACGCTATCGAAGGCCATCGACGACGCGTCCGATCCCGGCGGAACGGCATTTGAAGCCAACCTGCCACAGGATGTCCGCAACATGGCTGCCGAAAGGGCTCGTTCGAGCTTCGACCACAAGCACCGTTTCGTCGCAAGCGCCATCTATGCGTTGCCGGATATCGGCGGCGGCGGGCTCGCGTCAAAACTCGGCTCCGGGTGGCAGCTGAACGGCATCGTCCTGCTCGAGTCCGGTGCGCCGTTCACCGTCAATCTGGGCACCGACCGCGCGAATATCGGAGCGGGTCCCGCTCAGCGTCCCGATGAGACCTGCGACCCCAACGAGGGGGGAGCGGGAACGGCTCAGCAGTGGTTCAATACGAGCTGCTTTGTTCTTCAGCCGCAATTTGCATTCGGCAATGCGCCCCGCAACTCCGTGCAGGCTCCGGGGTACGCCAGCGTTGACGCGTCAGTGCAGAAGGAGGTCAAACTAGCCAGCGGCGCCCACCTGCAGTTCCGATGGGAGATTTTCAATCTCCTGAACCGCACGAACTTCGACGTGCCCAATCGCGTCGCGTTCACCCCGAACTTCGGCCGGATCTTCAGCGCCAAGCCTCCCCGTCAGATGCAGTTCGGCCTGAAAGTGCTGTTTTGAAACGCAACTAGGCGCCGGGCCGCTTTGATAAGATCGTCAGGATCGTCGTGGCTAGAAGGGTCGCCCGACCCCGTACGGGACATACTGGAGAGACCAATGACTGACGGCCGCGTTCGGATGGCGATTGTGGTGGTGCTGGCGTTCGCGGGAGCACGGACCTTCGGTCAATCCAAGACGCAACCGACAAACACGCAAACCAATCCCTATCGCGCCGTGGAAAACTGGGCACAACTCGGAAGAGCCTGGGGATCGACCTCGGCCGTCGACGTGGATCGCGCCGGCCATGTGTGGGTGGCGGAACGATGCGGCGCCAACTCGTGCGCCGGTTCCGATCTGGCGCCGATTCTGGAATTCGACATCTCGGGCAAGCTGCTCAAGAGCTTTGGCGCCGGCCTGTTCCTGCAACCGCACGGCATCGCGGTCGACGCGGCCGGCAATGTGTGGATCACCGACGACCAGGGTGCCGCGGGCAAGGGTCATCAGGTGATCAAGTTCAGTCCCGACGGGAAGGTCCTGCTGACGCTGGGCAAAGCCGGTGTCGCGGGGAATGGTCCCGACACCTTCAATCAACCGGCCGATGTGGCCGTTGCGCCGAACGGCGATATTTTTGTCGCCGACGGACACGTCCAGGTTCAGACCAGACCGTCCGGCGAACTCTTCGTCGCGCCCGGCCCCGGACCGAATCCCAACGCGCGCATCGTGAAGTTTTCCAAGGACGGCATGTTCATCAAGGCGTGGGGAAAGAAGGGATCGGCGCCCGGCGACATCGACGGAGCCCACGGCCTGGCGATCGATTCGAAGGGACGAATCTTTGTGGCCGATCGCACGAACAGTCGCATCGAAATTTTTGATCAGGATGGCAAGTTCCTCGCCGCGTGGGAACAATTCAGCCGGCCGAGCGGAATTTTTATCGATAGGAGTGACGTGCTGTATGCCACCGACTCCGAGTCGTCGGAGACGGCGGGGTACGGTTATCACCCGGGATGGAAGCGGGGCATCCGGGTCGGTAGTGCCAAGGACGGCGTGGTGACCGCGTTCATTCCGGATCCCAATCCGACGGGTTTGTCGAGCGGAGCCGAAGGCATCGCGGCGGATGCCGCGGGCAATATCTACGCCGCGGAAGTTGGCCCTCGCAGGCTCATGAAGTACGTGAAGAAGTAGACGTATGGACATACTCACCGAAGTGCGCGACCGGGTCGAGAGTGGAGTTGCGCAGGCGTCCCCGCCGTTGCGTTTTGTGACCGCGGCGAGTCTCTTCGACGGTCATGATGCGGCCGTCAACATCATGAGGCGCCTCATACAGGCCTACGGCGCCGAAGTGGTCCATCTGGGACACAACCGATCTGTTGAAGATATCGTTCGGGCCGCGGTGCAGGAAGATGCCGACGCCATCGCGGTGACGTCGTATCAGGGCGGCCACCTCGAATTTTTCACGTTCATGATCGATATGCTGCGGCAGCGCGACGCCGCGCACATCAGGGTGTTTGGCGGGGGAGGAGGCACGATCACCGTCGACGAGGGCACCACGCTCGAGTCGTACGGTGTCGAGCGCATCTATCACCCTGAAGACGGCATGCGCATGGGCCTGGCGGGCATGATCGGCGACGTGATCCGGCGCACCGAGGCTGTCGCGACACCCCGTAAGATCGCCGCGGCCAGCTCGGTCCTGTCTTACCCCACGACCCGAATGGATGAAGTCTCG
>JBGOTP010000484.1:0-3580 GCA_041476545.1 Vicinamibacteria bacterium
GAACATGTGCTCGCCTACACGTCCGGATTGTGGGAGACGCTGAGAGGCGAACGGGTACTAATCACCGGCGGCACCGGCTTCGTCGGACGCTCGCTGCTGGAGAGCGTGCTGTGGGCCTCAGATGCGCTGGATCTTGGCGCTGACATTTTCGTGCTGACGCGTCGCCCCGACGCGTTTCTCGCGAACGCTCCGCACCTCGCCGGCCACCGCGCCGTTCGCATCATTGCGGGCGACGTCCGAAGCTTTCCCTTTCCGCAGGAGCGCTGTGCCTTTGCGATCCACGCCGCCTCTGAGGCGGTTGGACTATCAGCATCGGATGCCTGGACGACCATTGACACGACGGTGTCGGGCACGCACCGTGTCCTCGAGTTTGCCCGCCAATCCGGCGGAAAGCTGTTGTTCGTCAGCTCCGGAGCCGTGTACGGCAGGCAACCGGCGTCCATCACATACGTTGAAGAGGACTATGCCGGCGCGCCAGCGCTCGGCGACATCCGATCGGCGTACGGCGAAGCGAAGCGACTCGGTGAGGTGATGTCGGTGCTCGAAGCCCATCAGGCGGGATTTGGCGTGACCATTGCCCGGGGCTTCGCGTTCGTCGGCCCGTATTTGCCCCTCGATGCCGGCTTCGCCATCGGCGATTTCATTCGCGACACGCTGAGCGGAGGCCCGGTGCGTGTCACCGGCAGCGGCGCCGCGCGGCGCTCGTATTTGTATGCAGCAGATCTCGCAATCTGGCTGTGGACGAGCCTTTTTCGCGGCGTCTCCGGCCGCGCCTACAACGTCGGATCCCAACGGGACTTCTCAATTGCCGACGTCGCGCGCGTAGTCGCATCGGCCGTGACTCCAGCCGTGCCGGTCATTGTCGAGGGGACTGCCCGCGCATCGGAGCCCCCGCAGCGGTACGTTCCGGACACGCGCCGGGCCGAGCTGGAGCTTGGGCTCGTTGAGCGGATCAACTTGGAGGATGCGGTGGCTCGCACGTTGGCGTGGCATCGCGATCGCGCCGGATCGGCCGCCGGACGTCTCGCATGAAGGGCTCCGATTACATCGCTGGATTTCTGGCGGCACGAGGTGTCCCGCACGTGTTCGAGGTCGTCGGCGGGATGATCACGCATCTCGTCGACTCGCTCGGGCGTCAGCCTGGGATTCGCGTCGTGAGCGTCCATCATGAACAGGCGGCGGCGTTTGCCGCCGAGGGCGAAGCGCGGATGACGGGTATTCCGGGCGTCGCGATGGCGACGAGCGGCCCTGGCGCGACGAATCTCCTCACCGGTATCGGCAGCTGCTACTTCGACTCGGTGCCGGCTGTGTTCATCACCGGCCAGGTCAATCGCCATGAGCAGAAAGGCGATCGCGCGATTCGCCAACTCGGTTTCCAGGAGATGGACATTGTCTCCATGGCCGCGCCCATTACAAAGGCGGCGTGGAGCGTGATGTCCGCGGAGGAGATTCCGCGGCGGCTGGCCGACGCGTTCGCGCTCGCTCTGTCGGGTCGGCCTGGTCCCGTGTTGCTGGACATCCCGATGGACGTCCAACGCCTCGATGTGGCCGCGGGAGTCGATAGTGGCCCGACGGACAAGGACGACCTCGCAGATTGCGCAGATGGCATTGACGCGATCGACGAATTGGTGGCGGCGCTCGCGAGCGCGAAGCGGCCCCTGATCCTTGCCGGCGGCGGCATTCGTTCCGCCCAGGTGTGTGAGCTGTTCCGCGCGTTCGTCGATCGCGTTCACGTGCCCGTCGTCAACTCGCTCATGGGCGTGGACTTACTGCCGTACGGGCACCCACTGCGCGTTGGGCTCATCGGGTCGTACGGCAATCGCTGGGCGAATCTGGCGCTTGGCCGCTGCGATTTTCTCCTCGTGCTCGGCAGCCGGTTGGACGTGCGGCAGACCGGATCGGACACGGGCGCGTTCAAAGGCGACCGGCTCATCTATCACGTCGACTGCGAGCCGGGCGAGATGAACAACCGGGTGACGGGCTGCCACTCCATCCTGTCGCATCTGCGCCCGTTCTTTCGTGCGGCGCTCGACGCCACGGCGTCGACGCCGTTCGCCGACTGGGTGGCTTGGAGCGGCGAGATTGCCGAGCTGCGACAAGAGTGGCCCGACACGCTCGAGCTCGCGAACTCGCCGGGCATCAATCCGAACGAGCTCATGCACCAGATTTCCCGCGGCTCGCGCAACGCTGCGGCGTTCGTGGCCGATGTCGGACAACATCAGATGTGGGCGGCGCAGTCGCTCGAGTTGGAGCCGGATCAGCGCTTTCTCACATCAGGCGGCATGGGCGCGATGGGGTTCGGGTTGCCGGCAGCCGTCGGCGCCGCGTGCGCGTCTCGTGGCCGGCCAGTTGTGCTGATTGCCGGCGACGGCGGATTTCAGCTCAACATCCAGGAGCTGCAGACCGTCGTCAGGAACCGTCTGCCGGTGAAGATGGTGATTCTGAACAACCGGTGCCACGGGATGGTCCGTCAGTTTCAACAGAGTTATTTCCACGAGCGATATCAGTCCACGTTGTGGGGATACTCGGCCCCGGACTTTGGGCGCGTTGCCGCCGCGTACGGGATCGAATCGTGCGTAGTCGGCCAGCCTTCGGATGTGACGGCGGGACTGGAGCAGCTCTGGGCCGATCCCTCGGCGCCGTTCCTCGCCGAGGTGGCCATCGATACGTTCGCCAATGCCTACCCGAAGATCGCCTTTGGCCATCCGATCACTGAGATGGAGCCGTTCGCCAAGCCCCTGGAAATGGAGGGGACGTAGGCCGGTCGCGGCTGACGGATCGCGATGGCCACGATGGCGCGGACGCACGGGGACTTCTGTTTTCTCGAGATCGGGATTCCGACCTACAACCGATCGGCCAAGCTTCAGCGGCTTCTCGGACTCCTCGAGGAAGAACTGAGCCATCTGCCGTCAGATGTTTCAGTCCGCGTCGTGGTTTCGGACAATCATTCGACCGACGGAACCGACGCGATGCTGGCGGCGCACCCGTGGAGACCCCACATCGTCGTGCGTCGGCACGGCAAGAATATCGGCGCCCTGAGGAATATCTGGGCGGTCTACGAGGCGGCCGCCGCCGAGTATTTGTGGATCTTCAGCGACGATGACATCCCTGCCAGAGGATCGGTGCAGCAGATTGTCCGCACGTTGCGCGCAGAGCGGCCGACGGTGCTCACGTTCGAGTTCGATCAGCCCCCACGAACGCATATCCGCAGACACGGGTCGGCCGTCGGCGTGGAGGTGCTTACCGATCTGAGCCGGGCCATTCCAGAGGTGCTCGCGCTTGGCAAATTAACCAAACAGATTGTGCGCGCCGCGACACTCCACCAGGCCCTCGCGAACACACGCGCCGCCATGGACACGGGGTACGGATGGCTGCTGGTGATCCTGGAGGTCATCAGTCTCAGCGACCGTCCATCGGTCGCTGTTGACCACGCATTTCTCGCCGGCTGCGACGCGGACTACCTGACCCTAACTCCCGGGCTGGTCCCTCGTTTCTGGGACGACTACCTTCTCCTGCTTGATCATCCGCTCGTTAAGACTCACTGCGCAGGCTTCGTTGCCGCCTGTCGATACGCGCATCC
>JBGOTP010000485.1:0-3579 GCA_041476545.1 Vicinamibacteria bacterium
AGCTCGATGCGCGGTATCACAGTTCCATGCACCGTCTTGGCGCTCTCCATCCCGATGCGCGCGAGGTAGATCGCCGCCAGGCTGGTGAACGTGCCGCCAGAGCAAGTGATCCGCGCCGCGTGCCAATGGCGCGCTGAAAGGTGGCGTCGCAGCTCGAGTCGAACGTGCTTTCTCAGCTTGCGCATCGCTTTCTTTTTGCTACCTGGTCCGAGGTACTGCTCCGTCATGCGGATCGCGCCCAGTGGCAGCGAGATCAATCGCTCGACGAGACCGTCGGCGCTGAGCGCCAGCTCCAGCGAGCCGCCTCCGATGTCCATGACGACGGCTCGGCCCACTCCCAGATCGAAATGCGCGAGCGCGCTCCGAAAGCTGAGACGTGCTTCGTCCTCGCCACGCAGAACCTTCACCTTGAGGCCCGTCTCAGTCTTCACCCGCTTGAGGAACGCCTCGCCATTGATGGCTTCGCGCACGGCGCTCGTTGCCACGACCTCGGTGCGCTTGACACCGAGCTGCGTCGCGAGCGTAGCCATCCGGGTCAGTGTGCTGAGCGCGTTCTGAATGGCGATCTCGCTGAGGGCGCCTGTCTTGTCGAGACCAGCGCCGAGTCTGGGCGCCGCTTTCAATTCGTCCACCACCCGGATGACACCGGTGGGCGAGACGTCGGCAATCGTCTGGCGGATGGAGTTCGACCCGATGTCGATCGCCGAGATGCGGATATCTGAATCGTTTCTCAGCTGGTGAGAGCCGGTGCTGCTGAGAGTCAGATAAGAATCCGGCGAGATGCCCATAGCTCAGGGTTGGGGTTCGGAGCCGCTACGCGAAAGGTATCGCACGCTCTCCGCTAATGGCATTGTCCGCTGCCTGGATCCCACACCCGGCCACCGGTGTCGAGAAACACGCGGCGGTACTGTCCGTCGCCAAGCGTCAGTTTGAGAACGCCGAAGCGACCGTGAATCTGATAGGCGGAATTAGGTGCGAGCGGATCGCCCAAGGCTCGCAGGTCTCCCCCACCCGTGCCGGCGATGATCTCCTCGACGCCCCTCACAGAGTCGGCGACGCCGTCCGGCGTCTGCGGGAGAAATCGCTCGTAGTCGTGCTCGTGGCCGTTGAGCACGATGTCGACCCCATTCTCATAGAGTATTCTCCACAAGCTCCCCACCGCGCCAGTCGGTCCGTGTGTCCCGGATGTGAAGAGAGGGCGATGAAAGTATGCAATCGTGCAGAGCACCGGGTGAGCCGCAAGATCCGCTCGCAGCCAGGCCTCCTGGGCTATCGCCTCGGCGGGACTTCCATGGTCGAAGTAGAGCTCGCTGTCGAGTGAAATCAGGTGCCACCCGCCGAAGTCGTAGCTGTAGTAGCCCTTTCCGCGCGGACCTGCGCGGTCGCCGAAATAAGCGAAGTACGGACCGCCATCGCCGCTGTCGTAGTCATGATTTCCGGGAGACGGATGAATGACGCGCATGATCCGCTTCGTTCCCCACGACGGTGAAAAACAACGCTGGAAGTCCCTGTCAACGCCGCTCGGCCCCGACGGATAAGCGTTGTCGCCCAGAGTGAACACCGCGGCATCGATCCCGGCCGCGCTATCGGCCGCGAGCACACTGTCCACGATTCTGCCGGTCCTCTCGTCGCCACTCGTCCCGCAGACGGCGATGTCGCCGGCGCCGATCATCACACTGGCACCACTGAGTGCGATCTCTTGCGGCGCCGCACCGGCTGGCGGCCGTGTCTGCTGCTCGCCGCCCGAACAGCATAGCGCAAAGCAGGGCAACGCGACGCACCGCACCAGCCTTGCAGCTTCAGAACGCAAATCCGACACTGGTGGTTATTCGGCTCGGGCGATGATTCGTGAACAGGATATTCACACTCGTGCCGGGGTTGAGATATCCAATCCACAACCCTGCGCCGACGGCCGAATGCCAGCCGCCGGGAGAATCGCCGTTCAGATAGACTCGCCCGATGTCCGAGAATGCCAGCGCCCCGACGTCGAGCGGAAGAATGAACGGAAATTTCGCGATCGGCACTCGTAGCTCCGCCGTTCCGTATGCCGAGGCATCTCCCGCGAATCGCTGCCGCTCTTCGGTCCTGAAGGTTTCCGATCCGCCGAGGAAGGCCGCGTCGAAGTACGGAAAGTTTCCCCACAGTTTTTTTCCACCCGCGCGAAGAGCCAGCACCGGCTTGTTCTTCATCGGCAGCGTGAAAAATGCCCCTGCCCACCCATCGACCGATTCGTATGGATTCGCGACATCCCAGATTGCCGGGTATCCCGTTCCCGCCAGGTCGAAGACGAGGCGCGGCTTCAGCGTGTCCGCTACGTAGCGACTATCCAGGTGCACCTTGAGTCGCATTCCGGCCTGGCCGAATTTCGTGAAACCGTACGGCTGCTGCTGTGCGATGAACCGGTTGGCGAGGCTGTCCGTGGTCGTGTACCGAACGATCGGGCCGAGGGAGATGTCGCTGACGGGGCTGAACGAGCGCCCGATCGCGGGATTGATCTGCCACTGCCGCTGCCTCACATCGTACAGGCGTCCGCGCAGATCTGGAACGTCGTTGCCAAAGCCGTGGAACTGGACGATCTCGAACTGCGACATCCCCGCCGTCACAGGAAAATGCACGTCTGATTCTTCGAGCCTCTTGTCCAACGCGCTGCGAATGCGCACGCGGCTGCTCGCCGCCGAATACGCGACATCGGCTCTCGCCATGGTGGAGTACGGAACCTTTCGGAAGCCATATCCGTAACGCAGCAGCCCGACCACCGGATAGATCCCGAGACCGCGCTGGGAATGAACGCTGCCAACAGGACGAATCGTTGAGGCACGATCCGTCTGCGGTGGAATCAGCTTGCCGTATGCGTGCAGCCACGGCCGGCGATCGAATGAGTGATTGAATGCATTGTCGATATTCTGCTTCTCGTCGACCGTATCCTTGGCGTACTTAACATCCGTGACGGTGCCGGCGTCGTAGAGCCGCGTCGGATTTCTCTTGCCGCCTACCGTCGAATTGTCGACGAGCGTGTTGGTGCCATTTCCGCCGATGATCCTCACCGGAATGCTGTGCCGGACATTCCCTTCGACGGTTGCCCGGTCGTCGCCGTCGTGCAGGTAGATCCGGATCTCCTTCGTTTCGGCCAGATAAAACCGCCGGGAGAAATAGGGGGCGTCGTTTCCGGACTGGAGCCGGACATCCACGATCCCCTCGCCAGCCCTGACCACCGTCGCCTGATCGTCGGCATCGGTCCCCTGGATGTCGGCGTGCCGGAACAGCTCGTGGTAGTACCGGTCGGCGGCGCCGCGCAGGCCATCACGCCGCGCCTTCAGCCTGGTCGCGGTTTCACGCGACGAGTTCGCGTACTCCGGCGGCATCGCGCGCATCGCGTCGTCGATCACCGGATCCGTGATCCGCTGCACCAGACTCGTTGCAGTCGAGTCCCACACGGTTTTGTCCAGACCGCCGAGCAACCGGCGATCGAACTCGCCGGCATTCGCGAACAGGTGCGTCGGGTTCGGATAGTCGCTGCGGAACGTTACAAGGCTCGGCTGAAATAACCGCGCGATGCTGAGCACCAGCCCCTCGTACGAT
>JBGOTP010000486.1:0-3559 GCA_041476545.1 Vicinamibacteria bacterium
AGGTAGAAGAAGATGAAGACGAACAGGATCGTCCGCGTACGGGGGGCGATGAGCTTGTGAGCGATGGCGCTCAGGCTGTTTCCGTCGTTCCGGACCGCGACCATGATGGCCGAGTAGTCGCTCACCCAGCCGATGAAGCTGACCCCGAGGACCAGCCATGCGAGCGCCGGCGACCAGCCCCACAGGTTCGCCGCGGTGATCGGCCCGACGATTGGGCCGGCAGCTGCGATCGCCTTGAAGTGATACCCGAAGAGGATGTTCCGGCTGGTCGGCATGAAATCGACGCCGTCCATGTACATCCGCGCCGGCGTCGCGCGCTTGGCGTCGGACTGGATGATGTTGCGGTCAATCCACTTGGCGTAAAGGTTGTACGCGAGATAGGCGGTCAGCACCCCGATGACGACGATCCAGAGAGTGTTCATGACTGTTCTCCTTCCTCAGTCGAACGATCGATGATCAATTTTCACTCCATGAAAAGTCGTGCGTATTGATCTACATCAACTCACGCCTGCGCACGTCTGCCGGCTTCAGCGGCAGTATCGGTTCCTTTGAATTGGCAAAGCGCTGCGCGCACCCGGCAACCGGGCACTTTCAGTGCAAGCGCGACGGACAAGCTTGGAGTGCCGAGCTACGGCAATCGGATCGACTTGACACTTGTTGTTGGTCCCGATTGCCGGGGTGCGACCAGCCTTCAATTAATTGCGAAGGCGGCAGAGCTGTTTCATCGACGCGTGCTTTTGTAGAACGGAACCTTGACGAGTTCCGTGGCCAGAACATACGCGGCAACGATCAGCACCATTGTCAGCATGAGGTGCCACGATAACGCCGAGAATCCGAACGCCGATGCGAGCGGCCCGGTATAGGGAATGACGAGCGCCAGCACGCAGACCGCGACGGTGGTCCAGAGGAGCAGCGGGCTGGGCATGCTGCTCGTGGCCGCGTGGTGAGTACGGAGCACCAGCAGGACCGCGAGCTCCGTGAGTAACGAGACGACGAACCACGCCGTCTGGAAGGCCGTCTCGTCCGAATTGAATATTTTCAGGAGCACGACGAACGTCAGCAGGTCGAAGACCGTGCTGATCAGCCCGAAAACGATCATGAACCTCCGCACTTCGACCACGTTCCAGCGCTGGGCCACCGCGATCCGGTCGGCATCCACTTTGTCGGTCGAAATGGCGATCGAGGGCAGGTCCGACAGGAAGTTGTTGAGCAGAATCTGCTTCGCCGCCAGGGGCAGGAACGGCAGGAGCGGTGTTGCGAGCGCCATGCTGACCATATTTCCGAAATTGGCGCTGGTGGTGATGCTGATGTACTTGAGGGTATTGGCGAAGGTGGCGCGGCCGTCTTCCACGCCCCGCCGGAGCACGTCGAGGTCGTGGCGCAGGAGAATCACGTCGGCGCTTTCGCGCGCAACGTCTACCGCGTTCTCGACCGAGATGCCGATGTCGGCCGCATGGAGGGATGGCGCGTCGTTGATCCCGTCCCCCAGGTAGCCGACGGCGTGCCCGACCCGCTGCAGCGCCCGCACAATGCGCTCCTTCTGCTGCGGGTCCACTTCGACGAAGAGGTCTGTGCGCTCCGCCAGGTGCCAGAGCGACTCGTCCTTGAGATTCGCGATCTCCTCGCCGGTGAGCAGGGCCCGGGAATCGAGGCCGATGGCGGCGGCGACGTGTGCGGCAACGTAGCGATTGTCGCCGGTGATTACCTTGACCCGGATACCGAGTGCGGCGAGATCGCGGAGGGTCTTAACGGCGTCGGCCTTGGGTGGATCGGAAAACAGCAGGAAGCCCACGAACGACATGCCGCGCTCGTCCTCGCGGCCATAACGTTTGCTGGCCGCGACGCGCTTTGTCGCCACCGCCAGCACGCGGAAACCCTCCGTGCCTTTTTGCTGGTAGTACGCTTCGAGACGCTCCCGCAGCGCGGGTTCCACCGAACAGGCGGAGAGGACGTTGGCGAATGCCCCCTTCGTGACGATGAGGTGTTCGGCCGCCTCGCCATCCCGCGCGACGACAATCGTCAGGCGCTTGCGGATGAAATCGTAGGGAATCTCGTCGATCTTGGTGTAGCCGGCCGTCTCGAGCCGTTTTCCTTCCCCGGCCGCGACGATCGCCGCGTCCAGGGGATTTTCGATCCCGGTTTCGAACGCGGCGTTGAGGTACGACAGCCTGAGCACCTCGTCCGACGCCTGCCCCGCCGGATCCACCGCGGCGTCGAGCGCGATCACGCCCTCGGTGAGCGTTCCGGTCTTGTCGGTGCAGAGCACGTCCATGCTGCCCAGGTTCTCGATCGCCTCGAGCCGGCGCACGATTACGCCCTCGCGCGCCATCGCGCGCGCGCCGCGCGAGAGAGTCACACTCACGATAGCCGGCAGCAACTCGGGCGAGATGCCCACTGCGAGGGCGACCGCAAACAGCAGCGACTCCAGCACCGGCCGGTCCAGCAAATGATTGACCGTGAGGACGAACACCACCATGACGATCATCACGCGCACGAGCAGGGTGCCGAACTGCCGGATACCGCGCGCGAATTCCGTTTCGGGCGCCCGTTCCCGCAGGCGCGCGGCGACGGCGCCGAAGGCGGTGTCGCGTCCGGTTTTCACAACGAGCGCCGTCGCAGTCCCGCTGCGCACGGATGTACCCAGGAAGACGCAATTGGTGCGGCTGGCGATCGGCGTGTCCGGCGGCAGAACGCCGGATTGCTTCTCGACCGGAAACGATTCTCCGGTCAGGCTCGCTTCCGTCACCAGGAAATCCTTGGCCTCGAGGACGATACCGTCGGCCGGCACCAGGTTGCCGGCCGCAAGCTGCATGATGTCGCCGGGCACGAGCGCACTGGTGGCGACGGTCTGCACGTTCCCGTCGCGCACCACGCGCACGGTGAGCGCGAGCCGGCGTCGTAGCGCAGCCACCGCGGTGTTCGCGCGGTATTCCTGCGCGAAACCGAGCACGGTGCTGCCGAGCACGATCGCGAGGATGATCGAGGCTTCGACCCAGTCCTTCATGACCATCGAAATCACCGCGCCGAAAACAAGTATGAGAACGAGCGGGCTTTCGAACTGGTGCAGCAGCAATTTCGGCACGGTGACGCTGGGCTGGTCCTCTACCGTGTTGGCACCGCGCCTCAGCAAACGCGCCGCCGCTTCCGAAGCCGCCAAACCCCGGAGACTCGTGCCAAGCGCGGCGATTTCGTCGCCGGGATCGCAACTCCAGTAAGGCCTATTGGGTTCCATGTGATTCAAGGGTCCATCAATGCCGCGGCACTTGTCGCCGCCAGTGCGGACATCCGATCGCCAGCGTGGCCATCGCCCGCCCGTCCCGCCCGCTATACGGTTTTGAATTTTCCACCGACATACGTCGCCAGGACCACAAGAACGGTGGAGATTCCGATCATGATGATGCCGAGAGCCGAGAGTTTGCCCCACAGGCCGTCGTCGGCGAATTTCAGGATTTGAACGGCGAGGACCTCCGTCCCGGGGCGGGACAGGACGACAGAGAGCGTCAGTTCACGGATGAACATCGTTGCCATCAGTATCCAGGCCGAGACGATTCCCGGAACC
>JBGOTP010000487.1:0-3555 GCA_041476545.1 Vicinamibacteria bacterium
ATCCGCCTGAATCGTCGCATCTTCTATAATCGCAGCTACGTCCGTGGCGCTCACATCCGGCATTCACCTGGGCCCGTATGAAGTGACCACCCTCCTTGGCGCCGGTGGGATGGGCGAGGTCTATCGGGCCCGCGACACGAAGCTGGGACGCGAGGTCGCGATCAAAATCCTGCCGCGCGCGTTCACCGCCGACCCGGACCGTCTCGCCCGCTTCGAGCGCGAGGCGCGCGTCCTGGCGACATTGAATCATCCACACATCGGCGCCATCTACGGGTTTGAAGAGAACGACCCTTCGCCCCATTCGACAAGCTCAGGGCAGGCAGGCTCAGGGCAGGCGCCCGTCCGCGCGCTTGTGCTCGAGCTCGTCGAAGGGCAGACGCTGGCGGAGCGAATCGCGCGCGGGGCCCTGCCGATCGCGGAGGCGCTCACGATTGCGCGGCAGATCGCTGATGCGCTCGATGCGGCGCACGAGAAGGGGATCGTGCACCGCGACCTGAAGCCGGCCAACATCAAGATCACACCGGAAGGCGTCGTGAAGGTCCTCGACTTCGGCCTGGCGAAACTTGACGTGGCTGAGGCCGACGCGCGTGCGGCCTCACAGTCGCCAACGATGACGATCGGGGGCACGCGCGACGGGATCATTCTCGGCACGGCCGCCTACATGAGTCCCGAGCAGGCGCGCGGGCAGGCCGTCGACAAACGCACCGACATCTGGGCCTTCGGATGCGTGCTCTACGAGCTGCTGACAGGCCGCGTGGCGTTTGCCGGCAACACGGTTTCAGACACGATCGCCAAGATCCTCGAGCGCGAGCCCGACTGGGACGCGCTCCCTGCGCAACTCGCTCCGGCGGTGAGACGACTGCTCGAGCGATGTCTCGACAAGGACCCCAAGCGGCGGGTGCGCGACATCGGCGACATGCGCATCGAACTGGAGGTGCCAGCGGTTCGGGACGATGCCACCGCACCGTCCGGAACGCGCGCCAGCAGGCAGTGGGTGGTGCGGTGGAGCCTGGCGGCTGTCGCCCTTGTCATCGTTGGCGCTATTGCCGCGTCTCTATGGATGCTGTCGCGACGTGACGTCGAAGTTTCTCAATCCGTCACGCGAACAGCGGTAACTCTGCCGGTCAATCAGGAGCTCGATGCCGGTCAGACCGCGGCTCCGTTAGCGCTCTCGGCTGACGGTCGGCTGCTCGCCTACGTTGCACGCAGTGAGGGCCGCACGCGTCTGTATCTTCGGAGCCTCGACGCGTTCAATGCAAAGGTGATTATCGGCACCGACAGCGCGCGGTATCCGTTCTTCTCACCGGATGGACAGTGGGTCGCGTTTTTTGCGGACGGAAAGCTCAAGCGTGTCTCGATCGCAGGCGGAGCGCCGGTGCCGATCTGCGACGCCCCGGTGATCGGGCGTGGTGGTACCTGGGGGCCCGATGGAACGATTGTGTTCGATCCCGGAAATTCGGGGCTGATGCGAGTGGCTGCCCAGGGCGGTCATCCGGAACGGGTCACGAGTCGGGACGCGGGCATGGACGCTCGAGATCACTCCTGGCCTCAGTTCCTGCCAGATGGTCGGGGCCTGCTCACGACCGTTGGTCCTGGTCTGATCGAAGAAGGCGTGCCGTCAGTGGCAGTCCTCTTGCTGAGCACAGGCGACTGGCACGTGCTCGGACCAGGTTCTCAAGCACAATATCTGTCCTCGGGCTACCTCATCTACCACGCGCCTCATGTGCGGGAGGGTGAGCTAGACGCGGTGCCGTTCGATGTCGAAACGGCGACGTTTCGGGGCGCGCCCGTGTCAGTACTCGACGGTGTATTTCGCGCGGCGGCCGGCGGTGCGGCATTTTTTGCGGTGGCTCAGACCGGGGCACTCGTCTTCGCTCCCGGAGGTTTTTCACGTGCGCTCGTCCAAGTCGATCGGAGCGGTCGTCGAACCTCGCTGTCGGATGAACGTCTAGGTTACCGGTTCCCCCGGTTTTCTCCCGATGGCCGGAAAGTCGCCGTGACGATCGACCCCAGACCCTCTCAGATCTGGGTCTATGACATCGAGCGTGGCTCGCGGATTCCATTGGCCACCAACGGCATCACCCCCTTATGGACCCTGGACGGACAGCGCATCGCGTTCAGCTCTCGCGGCGGCATCTATTGGAGAGCCGCTGATGGAAGCAGTGAGTCGGAACAGTTGCTTGCCAGCGATCATGTGCGGAATCTGGCCGGCGTCGCGATCAACCCGTCGGGCCTGAACCCGACGTCATGGACTCCAGATGGGCGCCTTCTGGTTTTCCAGGAGGACGATCCAGCCAGCGGGTATGACATCTGGGTCGCTCCACGAGATGGAGACCCGCGATCTCTCGTTTCGACAACGGGCGTCGACATTGGCGGGAAGTTGTCCCCGGACGGGAAGTGGCTGGCCTACTATTCAAATGAGTCTGGCCGCAATGAGGTCTACGTTCGTCCCTTTCCAAACGTCAACGAACAGAAGTGGACGGTCTCGACAGCCGGCGGGCAAACACCCGTCTGGTCGCCGGACGGCCGCGAGCTTTTCTTCATGAACGGGACCGCGATGATGTCCGTCGACGTCGAGACTCGAGGCCCCGGATTCCTTGCCGGAAAGCCACAATTCCTGTTTGACGGCCCATTCGACACCACGCAGGACCTGAACTTCGACATTTCTCCAGACGGGACGCACTTCGTCATGGTCGAAGCAGATCCTGATGCGAAGCCCACTCGACTTCAGATCGTCCTCAACTGGTCGGCGGAACTGAACCGGCTCGTCCCAGGGTTCGGGAAGTGAAGCGCGCGGTCAGCGAACGCTTCCAACCGTTGGGACAATATCGACATCCGGCCGGCAAGGACCGCAGATGCTGCTGTGTCCCGGACGAGCACGACCGTGCCGCGTTCCTGGCCCAGGTGTGTGCCGGTGACGAGAGCCTCCGGCGCGACGTGGAGTCACTGCTCGCGCAGCACGCATCTGTGGAGGGCTTTCTCGCTGAACCGGCCGCGGCCCTCGCGGCGGAGATGGTGAGTGATCGCGCAGGCGCGGTGATGATCGGCCGACGGATTGGCGCGTACCAAATTCTGTCGTTGCTTGGCGCGGGCGGAATGGGCGAGGTTTATCGCGCGCGCGACACAAAGCTGGGGCGCGAGGTCGCGATCAAGATCCTGCCCCACGCGTTCACTGCCGATCCGGATCGCCTCGCACGTTTCGAGCGCGAAGCACGCGTGCTGGCCAGCCTCAATCACCCGAACATCGGCGCGATCTACGGGTTTGAGGACGGACCGGCTGAAGCCGGCCCCCGCGTACGCGGGATCGTGCTCGAGCTCGTCGAAGGGCAGACGCTGGCGGATCGGATCGCGCGCGGGCCGCTGCCGATCGCCGAGGCGCTAACGATTGCGCGCCAGATCGCCGATGCGCTCGACGCGGCGCACGAGAAGGGGATCGTCCATCGCGATCTCAAGCCCGCGAACATCAAGGTCACACAGGACGGCGTGGTCAAGGTGCTCGACTTCGGGCTGGCGAAGGCGGGCGGCAATGAATTGGCGTCCGATTTGACGCACTCG
>JBGOTP010000488.1:0-3553 GCA_041476545.1 Vicinamibacteria bacterium
CGGTGTGAAGCCGCACTTGCTCGCGACGTTGACGACGAGCGAGACCTTGCCGCGGTACATCCCGAGATCCGCCGGCTTGCCCTGCAGCGTCATCATCTTGAAGTCGTAAAACGAACTCACGGTGCCTCCCGATGATCGCGCCGGCGTTTGGGCGCCGAGCGAGAGGGAAAGTGCGGATAGAGCGGCGATGGCCAGAACGACGTGCTTTGTCATGTGACTCCTCTGGTGCCTATTGTGCCTCAACCGCCTACGCCACGGCTACAGCGGGTCGAGGTTTCGCCGTAGCGTCTTGTCAGGCGCGTTCAAACAACGCCGCGCCACCTTGGCCGCCGCCGACGCACATCGTGACGATGCCGTACCGGGCCTTGCGGCGTTTCATCTCGTTGGCGATCGTGCCGACCAGGCGCGATCCCGTCATGCCGAAGGGATGGCCAATGGCGATCGATCCCCCGTTCACATTCAGCCTGTCGTCGGGAATGCCGAGACGGTCGCGGCAGTAGATCACCTGCGAGGCGAACGCCTCGTTCAATTCCCAGAGGTCGATATCGCTGACGGTGAGCCCGTGCTTCCGCAGCAACTTCGGCACGGCAAACACCGGCCCAATCCCCATTTCGTCCGGCTCGCACCCGGCTACGGCGTATCCGCGATACACGAGTAGCGGCTGCAGGCCGAGCGCGCGCGCCCGATCGCTCGACATCACGAGCGTCGCCGACGCGCCGTCCGAGAGCTGCGAGGAGTTACCGGCCGTGACGCTGCCCTGTCCGCTTTTGGTGTCGAATACCGGTGCCAGTCTGGCCAGTCCTTCGAGCGTCGTGTCGGCCCGATTGCACTCGTCGCGTTCCACGAGGGCGTCTTCCTCGCCGATCTTCTCGCCCGTCTTCTTGTCCAGCACCGCGCGGCTGACCTGCATGGGCGCGATCTCGCCCTTGAAGAATCCATCCTGCTGGCCTCGCGCGATCCGCTGCTGGCTGGCGAGCGCCAGGTCGTCCTGAGCCTGACGCGTGACGTGATACCGCTTCGCGACTACTTCGGCCGTGTCGCCCATCGCCATGTACACGCCCGGATGATGGTGGATCACCCAGGGGTTCGGCGACGTGTCGCGCTCCATCATCGTGATCGATTCGACGCCGCCGCCGATGATCGCCTCGACTCCCTCCAGCAGCACCATGTGCGCGGCCTGGACGACCGCCTGCAGACCCGAATTGCAGTAGCGGTTCACCGTGACGCCCGCCGTCGTGACGGGGAGGCCGGCTCTCAGCGCCGCGACGCGCGCGATGTTGTGGCCGGCGGGGCCGTGCGGCTGCCCGCATCCCAGAATGACTTCCTCGATCTCTTTCGGATCCAGCGCGGGCGCCTTGCTCAGCACGTGGCGGATGGCATGCGCGGCCAGATCGTCCGGCCTGGTGATGTTGAACGACCCGCGCCCCGACTTGGCAAGCGGCGTCCGCGAACTGGCGACGATGACAGCATCTCTCATAAAAGTTAAAAGTTAGAAGTGAAAAGTTGGAAGGAGCCGGAAATCCAAAGTTACAAGTTCACTCCCTCAGTCTACCCGTACCGCGTGCGTCATGGCGTTGAAGATGTCCTTTTGACTTCCGCCTTTTGACTTCTAACTTTCATCAGCGCGGTGTTTCGTATCCCATGACGCGCGGTTTCTGCCCCGCCAGGCTGTCGGTGATCGCCTGTGACACCACGATGGAGTACTTCGGACGAATCTCCGATCGTGTGTACGGATTGAGCTGGACCATCAGCAGGGCGACGAGATCCTCCTGCGGGTCGATGTAGAACAGCGTGCCGTCCGCGCCGCCCCACGACCAGGTTCCAATCGAGAGCGCGTCCGGGGACTTCGCCGGATCCGTCAGCACGCCGGCACCCAGACCGAAGCCATAGCCGTCGCCACGGATGTACACCGGCTTGCCGGTGCCAATCTGGTTCGAAAACATCATATCGACCGTCATCCGTCCGAGGAGACGGACGCCGTCGAGCTCGCCGCCGTTCAGCAGCATCTGGCAGAAGCGGAAATAATCGGCCGCGGTGCCGTTCAACCCCGCGACGCCCGGGAAGTAGGTCGTCGGCTCGTGGAACTCAGGCTTGCGGAGCAAGGTGATCTTGCCGTCCGTGCCGGGGCGATAGACGGCGGCAACGCGATTCACTTTCTCCTTCGGGATGTTGTAGTGGGTGTCGCGGATACTGAGCGGCTGGAAGATGCGCTCGCGCACGAACTGATCGATCGTCATGCCCGACATCTTCTCGACAAGGACGGCGACAAAGTCGGTGGAGGAGCCGTACTCCCACTGCGTGCCGGGCTGGAAATTGAGGGGCAGCGCTGCTGCGCGCTCGATGGCTTCGGCGACGGTGGCCGGCCGCGCCTGCGGGGCGGGCGGGGCGGGAGCCGTGGAGGCTGGTGAGGTCGACGTTGTTGACGTTGTTGACGTTGTTCCCTGGGTCGTCCGCGCCGCGCGCGTCGCCGATGCCGCGGCCGTGCGTTCCGGCGCCGGCAGGACGGCCTCGTTGGTCGCCGCCGGGCGGCCCGTGAGCGTCAGTCCCGACGTGTGCGTCAGGATGTGGCGCACCGTGACGGGCTTCGCCTTCACGAGCCGGCCGTTCTCCAGCACTTCCTTATTGGCATACGACGGCAGCCAGTTGGCAATCGGGTCGTCGAGCATGAAGCGCCCGTCTTCCCACAGCATCATCAGCGCGGTCGAAACAATCGGCTTCGTCATCGACATGAGGGAGAAGATGGTGTCCTTCTCCATCGGCGCTTTCTCTTCCTTGTAGCGGTAGCCCTG
The DNA here is from genome assembly GCA_041476545.1 of Vicinamibacteria bacterium. Classification (GTDB taxonomy): domain Bacteria; phylum Acidobacteriota; class Vicinamibacteria; order Vicinamibacterales; family CAVVIG01; genus JBGOTP01. The sequence continues at coordinate 2,790 of JBGOTP010000488.1, forward strand.
CGCCTCGAAGTGGACCACCTTCCCGTGCCGTGCCACGAGCGTCACGGCACCGGAGATCTCATTGCGGTCCATGTAGCCCTGAATGTAGTCGTGGATGCGCAGGAGCCGCTTCGACGACATGCCGACGGTTTCGGCCTTTGCCATCGGCACGAGATCGGTCTGCGTCTGAGCGACCGGGCGGCCGTTTGACAGTGCCAATGCGCCGAGCAGCAAAACGGCGAACTCCACACACAGACGCCGAATCCGAGATGTCTTCATCATGCCGGCCTCCATCATCACGGGCCAATGGTAGGTGCTTCCGCGGGCGGAGGCAACGGTTAAGAAGAGGAACGGAGCAGGGGAAACCCTGGATGGGTAGATCCTGCCCTGGTGGAACGCGACTCTGGAGATAACGGAAGGGACGGAGGGAACGGTCAAACACGGAGAAACGAAGCAACGGAGAAAACAACCGGGGATCAGCCCGGCTCCGGAAGGTCTGCTCGTTGGGAGACAAACCGAGTCTTCTGAGGACACGCCTGGCTCGTAGGCTCTTTGAAAAAGTGTCTCCGTTTCTCCGTTCCTCCGTGTTGTATCCGTTTTCTCCGTCGTCCTCCGTTCCCCTCCCGTCTCGGCGAGGGAATTGCACTCGCCGCGCATATACTGATCGACGACCAGCGACTGAACGATCTCACCGGATCCATCCTCGGTGCGGCCATCGAAGTACACCGTGAACTGGTAGTGAGTCAGTTTCGCGGGCGGCGGTTACTGCCGCCGCCGGACGAGAC
>JBGOTP010000489.1:0-3543 GCA_041476545.1 Vicinamibacteria bacterium
ACCGTTTCGTCGCCCGCGCTCGTGGCGGCTTCGCGGTAGAAGCGATTGGCATCCACGAGGTCCGCGGCCAGCGCCTGCTGGCTGCTCACGTCCACGACAGGCCCGCCCGCATTGACGAAGTCGACGAGCAGGCGCTCGGACTGTTCGAGGTGATCGCCGATGGCGGCCATCCGGATCCGATCCGCGGCGTCCGTGGACCCAGGGACGCCTGCCGCAGCCGGCTGGCGAGCGGCAGGCACCATCCGGGCCGTCTCGGTGCGCGGCCACTCGCGGCCGGCCACGAATGCGACCACAATGAGTGCTCCGAGAGCGAGTTGGAGCGCGAGAGCACGCGACACCCAGCCGAGTGGCGACCGTGGCGGTGGTCCGACCGGCAGCTCGGGCCGGATGCGCTGCCAGACTTCGAGGCCGTACCGCTCATCCCGTTCCGGCGCCTGCGGCGCGGCCACAAGCTTCATGGTCTCTGCGATGTCGCTATAGAGCGCCGAGCACATGGGGCAGATGTCGAGATGCCGCTGCACGGCGTCGCGCCGACGGCCTTCGCCATACAAGAACAGCACGAGATCGTCTTCGCGGTAGTGGGTCATGTCAGACATCTGCTTCCTGGGGCGGTGTTCCGGTCGTTCGCAGGGGTGCCAGGGCCACGCGCAGCTTCTTGACGGCGCGGAAGACGCTGTGCTTCGCGGCGCTCGTCTTCAGGTTCAGCGTGTCGCAGATTTCTTCGATCGACCGCCCTTCGTAGTGTCGAAGCGTGAAGGCGGCCCGCTCGACCGGCGTGAGTTCGCTCAATGCCATGGCAACCCGTCGCTCGATTTCCGCGCTCTGAGCGAGCCGCTCCGGGCCGGGCTCGGCGGCCGGCGACTCGAGCGGCGTATTCACACGATCCTCGATCGGCACGCTCATCTGATCCCCCCGACTCCGTTTGGCCCGAAGCATGTCCACGGCGCAGTTGGCGACGATCCGATAGAGCCAGGTGCCGAAGTTGGCGCGTGCTTCAAACCGTCCAAGCTGGCGGTAGGCGCGAAGGAAGCTCTCCTGGACCACGTCCTCGGCATCGTGTTCGTTGCCCGTTATCCGGTACGCCAGATGGAAAACGCGATGGCTGTGCTCGTCGACGAGCGTCCGAAACGCCTCGCCGTCGCCGCCACGGGCTCGCGCCAGGACGGCTGTCCGGTCGGTCGCGTCCATCTGGAAAGCTTAGACGGACCAGGGCAAGGAGGGTTAGGGGCTGGAGCTTGGAGGCTAGGGGCTGGGGCTTGCGCGGGCTCCGGTCGTAGTACAGGGCTTTAGCCCTGTTGTGGATTCCAACATAATGTCCCCCTTGAGCGTTTATACAGATGTGACCGGGCAGGCGATCGCGATGGCTGCGGCCGGGGAGGCCGAGTCGCAGACGGCGGAGCCGCAGATCAATGTCGAGCGGGTTGCCGCCTTGTTCGACGCGCACCACGTCCGGTTGTACCGGCTGGCGCGCCGGATGTCCGGCAGCGCGGATCAGGCGAGCGACCTGGTTCAGGAGACCTATCTCCGGGCCGTGCGGGCCGTCGGGTCCATACCGGCGGGCGAATCACACGAGGCCGCCTGGCTGGTGCGCGTGCTCGTCAACATCTGCCGGGATGGGTGGCGGCGGCGCGCGAGCCATGCGCGGCTTGACGCGTTGGCCGCCCGGTCGTCGATGTCCTCGACGCCGCCCCATCCCGAGGCGGCGTTCATCGCGCGCACGACCGTGTGCCGCGCGCTCGAGTCGCTCCCGCCAAGGCGACGGGCGGCGATCGTGATGTACGAGCTCGAAGGCGCAAGCCTGCCCGAGATTGCCTCGCTGCTCGGCGTGTCGGTCGTGACCGTGCGGTGGCATCTGTCTCGCGGTCGTCGCGAACTCGCACGGGTGATTCTCGAAAGTCAGAAGTGAAAAGTAAGAAGTAAGAAGTAGTGCGAGGACGTCATGAAGGACATTGGGCAGTTGTTGAGAGAGAGCGATCCGCTCGCGCACGAGGCGGGCTTGGCGGTGGACGAGGTGCGACGCATGCGCCGGACCGTGACTGGCGCGGCGTCGGTGGACGCCGGGTCAAAGGCGTCGACGCCATTCTGGCCGCCGCCGGTCTTGGTTGGCGTGACCGTGGGCTTCGCGCTGGTCCTCGCCACCATCGTCGGTCGTCATCTTCCGCCGCCGCAGGACCAGGCCGCGATTGGCGGACGCGTGCCTGCGCCCGTCGGGGAAGCGGCGATGCCGGAACCCGCGCGCCGGCAGTTACAGTTCGCGACTCCTGGAGGCACGCGCATCATCTGGGTGTTCGATTCGAAATTCAGTCTGTAGATGTTCATCCCGGGGCGGGACCCGGAGTGTGAGGCCGTGATGAAGATGAGTATGCAACTGTCGGCTGGAGTGATTGTTGGCGTTCTATGCCTGGCCCCGGATGCGCAGGCGCAGTCTGCGAATTCAGCAGGCTACGAGGAGTTGCAACGGGCCTATCAGCAGGCCATGCAGAACGGATTGCCGGTGATTGGCCAGCAGACGCTGCGAATGGCCTATGAGCAGGCAGCGCGCAATGGACTGCCGGGCCAGCAGGGCCAACAGGCGGCGCGGGTAATGCCGCGAGGCTACAGCGTCGTGCTCGTGCTTGGCGATTCGGTCGCTGCCGGTGGAGTGGCGGATAACGTCCCCGAGGCTGCGAAGAAGGCGCTTGCCGACATGAAGGATTTCCTTCCGTACAAGAGCTACAAGTTGCTCGACGCGGCCTGGATTCTCGGCACCGATGCCACGAGTCAACTGCGAGGCGCGGATGACATGGTGTACTCGGTGCGGATCAATTCGAATTCTCTCAGTTGGGCCGGAACGCTGTGGAATGTGAACTTCAGTCTCGACCACGCTGACGCGGGATCTTCACGAACGAGTTTTCTCGAGTCGCAACTGCAGAGCGCCAAGCGCGACCGTATGGCGCTGTTGCAGAAATACACCGAGGGTCACCCGTTGGTCAAGGAGAATGCTGCGAAGATCCAGAAATTAATTCGACAGGTCGACGAAGCCCACACCGACGCGACCGGCGCGGCGCGGCCCATTATCGATACCAGCTTCAGCATGAACATCGGCGAAACAGTCGTCGTCGGCACCTCGCGGGTGAAGGGCGACAAGGCGTTGATCGTCCTACTGACGTCAGTTGCCGAGCGAAAGTAGAGCCCTCTGTGTCCTCCGTGGTAGCTCCGCGCAGCGGCGGATTGAGAGCGGAAAGCTGAGAGCCGAAAGCCGTTCTATTTCAGCCGTGCTTCAATCTGCGGGAGCGCGGCGAGGAGGACATCGCCGACGGTCTGGAGGCTGCGGGCGCTGACGGCGTTGAGCGTGTCCGCGGCGGTGTGCCAGGCGTCGAACTCCAGATCGATGATGTCGACGGAAGGCACGCGCGCTTCCATGAACGGCAGGTGATCGTCTTCAATCTGCGTGGTCAGCGGCTCGAAAACCGACGTGAGCTTTTGCTGTCGCGCGGCGTCCCAGATGATGTCCGTGAGCCAGGCGGTGGAGTTGGTATCACGCTTGATCCGCAGATCGCGGTC
>JBGOTP010000490.1:0-3534 GCA_041476545.1 Vicinamibacteria bacterium
CCTGGGCAACATCATCAGCTCCCTGAGTACGCTCCTCAAGATGGAGAGCGTATTCAATGGCGCGGTGCCGCCCGGCGGCTGCGTGGCTTCGGCCACCGGAACGAAGGAAATACTCTATAGCCTCCCAAACGGCGCGACCGGGGGCAGCACTTACCGCCTTGTCTCTGACGGCAACAAATTCAACTGGGATACGACGACCACGACAACCGAGCCGATCAAGACAGGTAAGGGCTGCTACACCGTGCTGATCTATTTGGACGACCAGTCGGCCGCGAGGATGACGACGCCGGTGCAGTTGAAGTAGTTAACTGCCTCCGGCGCGCCTGCGGACTTCCGGCAGGAGTGGGTCTTCCTTTGATTGGCCGCGGATAGTCAGATAGGTGCGGTACGATTCGGCAAACCCCGCGCTGTTGAGTCCTTCTCGGACGCGACCCTGGTAGTAATAAACGGGCGGCAAGTGGCCGTAGGTAGGTTCCTCGTCCAGGAACAAGGCCAGCGCCTCGCCACGGCGCTTGATACACCGGTCGAACTCGGAATCGGCTTGCGTAAATTGACCGGCTTCCAAAAAGGCCCGCCCGAGATCGAAGTGCCCTATCCACGTGTCGAGAAGAGTGTTGCCCTCGGTCAGGGCTTTGATCGCCTGACGCGCGTCTCCCTTTTTCAGTGCGGCTTCACCGTCAACGATCTTGGCATAGGCCTGAGGTTCGGCTTGGAGCTCGGCGCCGAGGCCGGCGGCCAGCGTTTGGGCTCTGGCGGTTGCACCCGCTTCGACAAACACTCGTGCCACCAGGAATCGGATTTTCACAGCTTGACTGTTCGCAAGCGACTTTTCCGCAGCAGCGATGGCGGCGCCCTTCTGTTGCCGTAAGATTTGGGTGTAGGCGAGCGCGGCGAACTTGCTGGCGGCTCTGTCGGTGTCCTTGGACGTCAAGTCCGCATTCGCGCCTAGCGCGAAGATGCGCGCGGCGTCCGACAAACGGCCTTCATACAGCGCCAGATCGCCGAGACCCGACGCCGCGTAGGAGGCGCCCTGCGCGTCGATCTTGCCAAGTGCCTGGTAGGTTTCAGTCGCTTGAGGCAATTGGCCCTGTCCCAGTTGGGCAAGGGCGAGAGCAAGCGAGCCAAACACGCCCAGCTCCGGTATCGCGCGCGCCTCTCGTTCCCCGGTCTGGAAATCGGCGGCGTAATCCGCGTACAGGGCCAGATTTACGCGGTAGAGCGCACGCTTCGGCAGGATTCTTACGACTTGCCGCATCTCATCCAGGGCCCGGGGCATGTTTCGCAGATAGGTCAAGCAGAGCGCGAGATTGTTGCGTGCCCCCGCGTCCGCCGCATACCGGGCGATCAGATCGGTGTATTCCTTTACACACTGCGGATAGTCGCCCGTCACCGTATAGAAGTTACCTCGCGTGCGGTACCGTTCACGCTCCGTCATGCCGTCGAGGTGACGGACGGCTTCCTTGACGTACTTCTCGGCGTCCTGCTGCTTGTCGAGGTTCCGCGACGCCATGGCCAGGGCTGCCCAGGCGAGGCCGAACTTCGGATCCCGCTCCACCGCCTTCGAAAAGCCCAGTCGCGCCTCTTCGAACCTGCTGTTTGACGCGGCCACCTGCGCCACGGCATAGTCGCGTACCGCTTCCAGAGAGGTGGCGGAAAGAGTTTCCATGGCGAAGCGTTGAGCGGAGTCTGAGGTGTTGTCGCCGAGCGCCCTGCGAACTCTGGTCGCCAGCGTCGTCGCCACGGCCAAGACCTGGTTTCTGTCCGCCGCCTCATCCTTCGCACTGGTGATCACGTTCCCAGTCACCGCCTGCGTCGCTCTGACTGAAAATCCGTAACGGCTGCCTTGACGGTCCAACGCACCGGAGAGGACCACGCCCAGACCCTGCTTCACGGCAAGCTCTTGCGCCGCGCGCTCGTCCAGTTTCTCGGGGGGTCGCACGCCGAGCCCACGGCTGATTCCGCTCCGGTCGTACGCGCTGATGAAGCTGGCATCTTCCAGCGCGAGCTTGAGCATCGGTTCCAGGGTGCGGTCGAACGTCGGATCGCCGGTGAGGTTTTGAAAATCCGCGATCACCACCGAAACCGGCTCGTGTTGTTTGGCCGGCTCCACAGCGCGCCGCGTCAGAAAGTACGTGCCGCCGAGCATCGCGATCACGAGCACCGCGGTCACCGCCATCATGCGACGCGTCAAGCGCCGCACGAGCGGCAGCGGCTCGCCGTTGGCGTCGAGCCGGTCGAGGTCGTCGGCCAGCTCGGTCGTGGTCTGGTATCGCTTGGTCTGGTCCGGTTCGACCGCACGCGCGACAACGGCCGCCAGCACTTCGGGAACGTCCGGCGCCAGGGACCTGAGCGGTGGAAGCGGCTTTTCCATCCGAGCGTCCAGTTCCGCGACGGCGCTTTCCACGTGCTCGGCGCGTCGTCTGCCGGTGAGCAGGTCGTAGAGAATCAGTCCGGTCGCGTACACGTCAGCGCGCTGGTCGACCAGCTCTCCTCTGGCCTGTTCCGGCGCCATGTACTCGACGGTACCCACGATCGCGCCGGCCATCGTTGTTTGAGCGCGCCGGGCCATCGAGCGCCGGACCTCAGGCGGCAATCCAGCCAATGCCGGCACGGACGGCCCCGACGGTCCACCGGTCGAGCGCGCGATCCCGAAGTCCATGATCAGCGCCTCGCCTTCGACGTCGATCATGATGTTGGCCGGTTTCAAATCACGGTGCACGACGCCGGCGGCGTGCGCGGCCACAAGCCCCGAGACGACGGCACGGATGATCCGCAACGCCTTCGACACCGGCAATCGGCCGTCTTGCTTGACGAGCGTCGCCAGATCGATGCCTTCGACGTACGACATCGTGATGTACTTGATGCCGTCGAGTTCGCCCAGATCGTGGATGCGCACGACGTTCTTGTGCGTCACCTGGCGCGCGAGCAGGAGCTCGCGCTTGAAGCGGCGCTCGATTTCCTGCTCGGCGAGGGGATCGCTCAGCGCCTCCGGCCGGATCACCTTCAAGGCGACGATGACTTCGAGCTCCGCGTCCCAGGCCTGATACACGGCGCCCATCCCGCCGATGCCGAGCAGTCGCACGATCGTGTAGCGACCGAAGCGTTGACCGATCGTCAGCGGACCCGACTCGGTGTCTGAAGGGGTCGCGGCAATCGGACCATGGCTGCCGGCCGCGTGCGGGGTCGGAAACGTTGTCGGGGCATCGTCGAAGGCGCGGGAGCGCGGAGGTGGCGTGAACGTCGTGACCCCAGGGTCGGTATCCGAGGTCTGGCGGGGAGGGAAGATCGTGACGGCGTCGTCCGGATCGGGCATAGCCGCGTGCAGAACGGCTCCGCAGGCGACGCAGATCCCCCCGGTGTCACCCGCAGGACGACCACAACGAGGACACGTCACCGGCCGAGCATTAGGCAAATGATTCCCCGCAGACCCCAGATTCTAACCCGCGCGCCTGGCATCTTCTCCTGCCCCGTCGCAGGAACGTCTCTTGACTGCTGCCGCTCGCAGGGAGCACACTCCGCCTCAGTCAAGAAACG
>JBGOTP010000491.1:0-3533 GCA_041476545.1 Vicinamibacteria bacterium
GTCGCTCCCGCAATGACGGAGACCGGGCGGTAGCTGAAGGCGACCACCGAGCGGCCGACGGGAACCTCGACCAACCGGACGGCGTAGTCGGCGCGCATGATCGGCGTGTCGACGCCGTTTACCGTCGCGCGCCAGCCAGGAGCGTACTGGTCGGCGAGGACGAGGAAGCCTCGCCGGCGCGCGTAGACGGCGATCACCACGTCCTCGGGGTCGTCGCGCACGAAGCTGACAGTCGCTGCCATCTCTCCGGGCTCGCCGACAAACCCCGAGGGCGGCGTTCGCTCGACGAGGGCCTTGAGCCGGGACGTCCCCTGAGACCCGGGCATAGCGATTGTGGCTGGAGACACGGGCGTTACAGATGGCGGGCCCGCCACCGGGCTCTCAATGCCGGGAAGTATGTAGACCGTGAGGGCCGCGAGCCGGCGCAGCATCTCTTCGTCATTGGACACGACCTCGACCTGGGGGACCCAGCGCGCCCGGGAGAGGGCGCTGGGGTTCTCGTAGATGCGCACCGTCCCGAGGTCCGCCACCGGTACCAGGGGTGGATCCCGGACCACCCGGGTTGCATCCGTCTTTGCATCGGTCACGACGTAACGGGCCGCGGCGACGTCGAGCAGGCGCCGGCTCAATGTGGGAGGCATGTCACCCTCAAGAGCATAGATTACGTCGGCCAGGGCCCGCATGGGGCGCCCGACGCGCAGCATGGTGAAGAACTCTGCGTAGCGGCGCGACATCACGGGGTTGTAGTCATTGAGGGACGGTACACCAAAGAGGGATGGGGTCTTTCGTTCGAGTGAGTAGTCCCGGTGTCGAGGCACCAAATAGACCCGCTCCTGCGAGGACATGCGGTCGCGGAGGAAGCGGAAGGCCGAGGATTGCGCAAAGAGAACATTGCTGTTCGAAAGCATCCACCGGCCGGGAGGCGGGCGGAGCACGACGAGATCAAGCATGAGGGCCGCCGCCAAGACGGCGCCAGCGAGCGGCCGCGCAGCAGGCCACTGTAACGCGGCAAATACCGCGAGCAGCACCATCGCGGCCAGCCGCGATTCGTGCGGCCGCAGCCCGTGGATCGAGAGTGCCGCGAAGACTGCCGCCACGGCGGCCATACCCCCCAAGATTGCCCCCCGCGGTACGAGGGCCCGCCGTCCCGTGGCGAGGATCCCTTCGACACCCATGGCGGCCAGCACCGACACGGAGAGAGCCGTGGGGTAGAGAAAACGATGCGGATGGTGAAACAGCCGACCACCTGGAAGTTCCGTATAGTAGGAGAAGAGGTACCCGTCGCGGCCGAGGCCGAGATCGAAGAACAAGAGCCCAGCGATGAAGTAGAAGAGCGCGATGCGGCGGCGATGCCCCCAGGCTGCGGCGCTCGCCAGCATGAACGGCACTAGCATAAACGGGTTGAAGAGTTCGCCGCGGGCTGCGAAGCTCGCGCTCATTAGCATCCAACCATTTCTAACGGGCTCCAGCTCTGCGGCTTCCAGAGCCCCGCCGTGGACCGACGCGCCCATCGTCTCGAGCACCGGAAAGAGGTTCACAGCAGCCAAGAGCGGTGCCACGGCAAAACCCACCGCCAGCGCGCCGAGCGTCCGGTGCGCAAGCAGCTTTCGGCGGCTCATCATCTCCCACAGGACACGCAGAAAGACGATCTGACACAGAAAGAGCGCGAATTGCGGATGGCCCACGAGTGTGCAGGCCACGACTATCGCAAGGACCCCGGCGCGCCGCCACGTCGGCGCGACGAGAATGCCCTCGACGCAGCACAGAGCCGCTGGCAGCCATGCGAACGGAATACCCATGTTCGCGCCGGAGGTGAAGGTATCAACGGCTGCGTTGCTGAAAGCGAAGGCGAGACCACCGCACACGGCGGCGATGCGGCTGAGACCGAGTGTGCGCCCGAGGCAGAACGCCCCCGCTGCACCGAGTATCATCGCGTAGAAGACCAGCGCCTTGTATGTATAGTCTGCTCCCAATAAGGGGGCGAGGAGGGTCGGGGGGTGCAGCACCAAGGTCGTCCCGAGTCCGAGGGACGGCTGGCCACAGTTCAGCAGGGGATTCCATAGGAGCCCGCGCCCGCCGTCGTGAAGCACGCGATCGAAGTACAGGATGTGTGGGAGGTCGAAAGTGTAGATGTCGTAGTTTCCCACGCTCGACCGCACGGCGGGTTCAAGGAGCACGAGCCGGGTGAGGAACCAGGTCGCCGCCGCCAGCAGCGTCGCGAGCGCGAGCAGATCCGCGCGCCTGCTCACCGGCAGCACGCCACTGGGGGCCGCATTATCTCGACTTTGCCATTCTGGCGCTTCGACTAGGCACGCCGTTGCGGATTGCGGGCGCCTCACAGGGAGCCGGCGGGCCCGGCGACGCGGAGAGACCCATTAACGGCCGATTCGTTACAGCGTCCACAATCGGAACTCCGGTCGGACCTCAGACGTAGCGTACTATGGGGCGGAGAGGGGCGTTGTCAAGCGCCGGCCGCGGTTTGCGCGGCTCGTGGAAGGTTGGTGATTCTGTCCACCGTTGTTAGTCAGCCCTCGAACCGGGAGCTAGAGTGCGGGAGCTGTTCATCAGCGGCCAGCGCGGATCACCGTCGAGCCGCACGTCGCAAGGCTTATCGATTCACTGGGCCGTCTGCTCGAAGCGGACCACTCGATAGTAGTAGCTGCCAACGCGCGGGAACGGGCGTCCCTGCGGGGGCAGCTCCTCGCCATCCCGCAAATGTCCGAGCAGCACGAGCGCACGTCCGTTCAGCCCGACGAGCTCACCCGGCCGGTAGCGAATCACATCGGGACCGCCGAAGAGGTCCTGGGCAGCGAGCGCCTTCCGTCGCGCGAAATCGACGTGTCGCTCCGCGTATATGTAGCCTCCACCCATGAGTAACGGACGGTTCGCAATTAGGGCAAGCCGGCGATCGGGATATACCCCCAAGCCGCCGAGGATCACCGCGTCTTTCGGCGTGTCACGCGCGATGCATTGGTAGATCGTCACCAGGTCGCGGTCGTAGAGCTCGTCGCGAAGGCCATCGGACCTATCACGGAAGGAGCGGGCGCCGGTACTAACCCCAACGAGATCCACCAGCGCGAAGCCAGCGAGGAGTGCGAGGGCGGCGCGCCGCACGCGTACCTGCTCATCGATGCAAAGCCGCACCGTGGCAAGCAAGCCGAACAACGGGACCAAGTAGTGGAGGGGGCCCCACAGATTCCACTCCCAGCCTGGCGAATGCTCGACGAGCGTGAGGACGGCCACCACGGTGAGGACACACGACGACGCGAGGAACACATCGAACGCCCGCCGGGGACGCCACGCGCTTAACGGGATTAGGACAAAGAGCGAAATACAGAGCGGAGAGTAGAAGAGCGCGTAGGCGACGATGACCACGAACGCGGCGCAGCCTGCGGGGACGACCGTCAGGATGCGCTCGGCGACGGCGTGTGCCGGCGTGCCGCGGAACCACCAGCCCATGAGCGTGTTGACTACGATCTGCCGTCCGTCGCCGATCCCGAACAATGTCTCTTTTGATGCCCCCTCGCTCGTGA
>JBGOTP010000492.1:0-3522 GCA_041476545.1 Vicinamibacteria bacterium
CCCGTACCAGCGCCACGTGGACGAGGCGCCGATCGGCTCCATCACTTCCTCGCGGAGCACATCGGGCAGCGACCGGCGCCACACCTGCAGCGCGGCGAGCGCCATCACGTTGACGCGGACGTCGTTGTACTTGAAGTGCGTGCCCGGCTCGTACAGCGGGCGGTTGGCCCACTCGGCGGGCTTCCCCACGGGCCGATCGGCCCAGTCGGGTTTGCCCCACAGCGTCCCCTGCCAGTCGCTCGACTGTCGCAGCAGATGCTCCCAGGTGATCGACTGGTTGTGCGGTGCCTCGAACAGATCGACGCCGTACGGCATGTAGTCGCGCGCCTTGTCGGTGACGTCGCGGATCAGCCCCTTCTGCCACGCCAGGCCGACCACCGTGGTCAGGAACGTCTTGGTGACACTGTGGGTCATATCCACGCGCTTCGTATCGCCCCATTCAGCCACGACGTAGCCGTGATGGACGATGAGGCCGTTGAGCGGGGCCCGCACGCTGTGGGGTCCAAGGATCGAATCGAATGGCTCATTCGCCGCGAAGGATTGCTGGTGGACGATGGCCTGATCCTTCGGCGCCGGGTTGTCGTTCGCGATCGCAAACTTGATCGCGTCATCGAGCTTGGCAGCGTCGAACCCGGCCTGCTGCGGCGTACGGTGCTGCCAGTCGAACCGACCGGGAAAATACAGTGAAGCGGGGGTCTGGGCCGCAGCACTCGAGGCGAGCACGAGCGCCCACACAAGGCAACCGGCAATTCGTCGTGTCATAGCAGCGGATTCTACTCCTAACCGACGATGGCCTACCGCCCTCCGCCCGCGATCACGGGCGTGGCTTGAAGACGATCGCGCGACGCTCGTCGCAACCAGCCGGCAGGTCTGCGTCCGCTGGCGGCACGTTGCCGACATAGCATCCCGGAATCACGTAGATCGTCGCCGGCGCTGGCGGGGACAGTTCCGTGGAGAGGGGAACCTGTGGAACGGGCGTGGGCGCCGCGTCCACACGCTTCAGCGCACCTCGATACGTGATCGGACGATCGGGAGACACCTGGACATTGAGCTCGAGGGTCTCGTATCCGTCCGCGCGCAATTCGACGCGGTGCGGGCCCGCCTCGAGGGTCAGCTCGCCGCTGACGTCATCCAGCGTGCCGACGTAATACCCGTCGACGTAGATCTGCGGGACTACACCGGGCTGCAACTCCAGACGCAGGCGCCCAGTGCGCGCCTTCCGCGCTTCAGGTGCAGTGGGTCTGGTCGGGACCTCGGGGTAAGGCCAACCGGACGTCGGAACGAAATAGATAAAGGTCCGAGAGGGGCGGCGATGCTGGTGACCAATCTGCGGCACCGGCGCGCGTTCCATGGAAGCGCGAGACAAGCCGATCGGGGGCAGAGGAAGCCCGATCTCGGGAAGGGGGAGGCCGATGCTCGGTAAAGGAAGGCCGATCGTCGGGAGTGGAGCGAACGCCGTCGAAAGAGGCGCAGAGGATTGTGCCGCAACCACGGCCGACAACCCGAACGCGATCACCGCCGCTAGCGCGAAACGCATTCCCTATTCGGCACTATAGCGCCACTCGGGACCCGCGTCAGATTCCCGCGTACCAGGAGTAGCCGATCTCTGGTGACCAGGAGCCCAGGCCCTTGCCGATGTCTTTGAGCGTGTCCACGACCGTAATGCGGGAAAGGTATTTCACGCTCTTGTACCCGAGCTGGCGCGGCACACGCAGTCGGAGCGGCGCTCCGTGACCCGTGGGTAGCTCCTGTCCGTTCATGCCGTACGCGAGCAACGTCTGCGGATGCCAGGCGTCGGGCATGTCAAGGCTGTCCCACGACTGATCGAAGGGAAAGAAAGCGACGTACTTTGCCCGCGTGCTGACACCAACCAGGTTCAACACATCAGAAAGAGCAACGCCCGTCCATTCAGCGATGAAGGACCAGCCTTCTTCGCACGCCTGGTGTGTGACCTGGCTGCGCGAAGGCAACCGCTGCAGCTCCGCGAGCGAGAATGACGAGGGCCGCGCGACCAGCCCGTCCACGACGAGCCGCCATTCCGCGAATTGACGACTCAATAGCCGCTCGTAGGCTTCGGTCTCCGGAGGCGCCCCGTTTACCGGCGCCACGCTCGAGATGTCGCTGCGGTTGAATTCGCGCGCCACCGAGTGGTGAGCCATCAGCAGCCGCTGCGCGGCATAGGTGAGGGTTTCGCCGACACCGTAGATGCCGCCATCGTCGGGCGGAATCAGGCCGTATCGATCCGCAAGGCGCGCAGCGGCCGCCAACCCGGAAGCGCCGGCGGCAGCCACCAAGCCAGTCGTGATCAGCTTGCGACGCGTGAGCACCCGGGTCATCTTTGCTCCGTTCCGGCTGGAGTCCAGCCCGTCATCATCATTCGCGCGCGGCTCGTGAAACCGGCGAGAGACACCATCCCGATGTGAACGAGAACGAAGAGAACCAGGACGCTGGTCACGAAGAAATGAATGGTTCGCGCGGACTGCTGCCCGCCGAGCACGCTCACGACGCCGGGAACAACCGAGGTGATCGCGGGAGACATGGCGAGGCCGCTCCAGATCATCAGAGGGAACAGAGCGAAGACGACGATCAAGTACGTGAGTCGCTGAAGGACGTTGTAGGTCAGGAAATGTTCGCGGAAGTGACGGGTCCGCAGGCCGTACAGAGCGTAGATCACGCCGTTCAAGACACAGACCCACGCGGAGAGAAAATGCAGATATCGACCCCACCCGGATTGGCCCACCAGCACGAATGGGAGGGGCAGATCGATGAGAGAGGGAGTTCCCACGGCACCGGTTTCACCCCAGTACAGCCTCGGGTGAGCCAGCAGAATGGCGAATCCACTGACGAGAAGGGCAAAGAAGCTCACCGCATTGATCCCGTGAGTGATGCGCATCAGTGGAGCGCGTAGGATATCGACATATGATCCGGCCACGCAACACGCCAGGAGGAACCATTCGCGCTCCTGCGCCATTGTAATGTCACGTGCTTTGCCGACGAACGTGCGCCATTATTTCCGGGCAGCATGCGGACTCCCCAGATCGTGTCGGCGGTGGTTGTTGGGCTCGCGGTTGCGTCCGCACAGCCTCTGGGTGCACAGGACTCAGGCAAAGGCGCGGCCCTGCTCGCCGAAGCGCGCACAGCGATCGGCGGAGCAGACAAGCTCGCGACGATCAAGCGGCTGCAAGCCACCGGCACGTTCCTGCGCTCGACCGGTCCGGATCAGATCATCGACGGCGACTTCGACGTGCTCATCGAACTGCCCGCCAAGTACCGCCGGAACGAAGTTACGGGGTTTGCCGGCGCGACGGTCGATCGCATCGAGGTCTTGAACGGCGCCGATATATGGGATGAGACGAGCGGCGGGCTGACGGGCGGCGGTGGATTCGGAGGCGGCGGGGGCGGCTTCGGCCGGGGTGGTGATCGCGGCGGTGGCGGCGGCGGCGGTGGATTTAGAGGCGGAGGCGGTTTCGGCGGCGGACGCCGGGGTCAGGCTCCCGGCGGCACCGACCCGGCGCAGGCAGG
>JBGOTP010000493.1:0-3521 GCA_041476545.1 Vicinamibacteria bacterium
AGCGCGATTGACTGAGTCGAATTCCGCGGAATAGACTGCTTTCTCATCGCACCACATCACTCGTGAACACCAAATCGCACCCCAAGACAACACAGCGGCAGGGAAATATCCCAACCGTTTCGATCCTTGTCCTCAACTTGAACGGTCACCACCATCTCGAAGCGTGCCTCCCGAGTCTTGAAGCGCAGACGTACCCGCGCGACCGCGTCGAAATTGTCGTCGTGGACAACGGTTCAATCGACGGGTCGCTCGCTTTCGTTCGTGCGCACCACCCGCGCGTTCGGATCGTCGCCTATGCCAGCAATCGCGGTTTTGCGGCGGCGTACAACAATGCCGCCGATCTCTGCCGGACCGACTTTGTCGCGTTTCTCAACAACGACACCCGCGTTGACGTCGACTGGCTCGCGGAACTGGTCGGAGCGGCCACGCGACATGCGGCGGTCAGCGTCGCGTCGAGAATTCTCGACTGGACGGGCGAGCGCATCGACTTTGCCGGCGGCGTCGTGTCGTTCATCGGCCACGCGTGGCAGCGGGACGCGGGGCAGTCTGCGACCAGGCAATACGCTGAGGAGCGGTTGCTCTTCGCCTGTGGCGGCTCGATGCTCGTTCGGCGGCAGGTGTTTCTCGACGCGGGCGGCTTCGACCCGGACTTTTTCGCCTACTTCGAAGATGTGGATCTGGGATGGCGACTATCGCTGCTCGGTCATACAACGGTGCTCGCGCCCTCGGCGGTGACGTATCACCGGATCCACGGCACCGCGTCACGATGGTCGCTGCCACCGCGGCTTCGACTCTACGAACGCAACGCCCTCATGATGATCTACAAGAACTACGAGGACGAGACGCTGGCGCGCGTGCTGCCCGTGGCGATTGCGCTCGCGGTGGCTCGTGCATGCGCTCACACATCGTTCGATCCGCGGACCTTCGAATTCGGCCGGCCGATTCCGGATCGCCTGCCGCTCTCCACGCGAACCGTCGGTCATCTCATCGGGCTCGAGGATTTCGCGACCAAGCTTCCCGCGCTGTCTGAAAAGCGGACGGCGATCCAGCGCACCCGGCGGCGATCCGATGCCGATCTGCTTCCGCTGTTCCGGGATCCGCTGCGGCTGCACGAGCTCGGTCCTGGCTACGAGCAGACCGCACGCGCGTTGATTGCGGAGTTCGAGATCGACCGGTGGCTGGATCCGTCGACGCCGGCACACGGGCAGGCGATGTCGACGCAGCCGCTCGTCGCCCCGACAGCCTCGACGGCACCGACGGCACCGCTGGCGCCGCCGGCGCCACTGACGTTGACGTCATTGACGGCGGCGGCACCTGAGGTGGCGACCGACGCGCCAATGGTCTCCATCGTGATTCTCGTTGCAGCCGGGCCTACGCATCTGCCCGAATGCCTCGACTCCCTGCGGACGCAAACGTACCCGGCCGATCGCCGCGAGGTCATTGTCGTCGACAACGGGTCGGCCGACGACCCGACGGCGGTCGTTCGGAGGCACGATCCCGGCGCGCGCGTCATCAGGAACGGATCGAATCTCGGATTCGCCGCCGGCAACAACGTGGGCCTTCGCGCGGCCACGGGAAAGTACGTCGCGTTCCTCAACGACGACACGAGAGTCGATCCGAACTGGCTGACCGAGCTCGTCGGCCTCGCGTTGCGCCGCCGTGCGGCCTGCGTGGCCAGCAGGCTTCTCAGTTGGGACGGCCGGCGGATTGATTTCACCAGCGGGACGATGAACGTCGAGGGGAAAGGTTTTCACAGGGATCATGCGCGCCGTGTAGGTGATGACGACACTGAGACACCGGTGTTCTTCCCGAACGGCGCCGCCATGCTGGTCGATCGCAGCGTGCTGCTCGACATGGGCGGGTGGGACGAGGGGGCGTTCGCTTACTACGAAGACGTCGAGCTGGGCTGGCGCTTCTGGCTGCTTGGCGAAGAGGTGTGGACCGCGCCGAAGGCCATCGTCTTTCACAAGCACCACGGCACGTCCGGGCGATGGGCTGAAGCGTCGCGCGTGCGTCTCTACGAACGCAATTCCCTCCGCATGCTGTACACGCACCTCGAGCGCCACCATCTCGAGCGTGTCCTGCCGGCCGCGCTCCTGCTGGCCGCGGACCGCGTGTTGCTCCAGACGGGTCTCGGACGGAGCAACGTGCACGCCGATGTCTCCGCTCGACCTCCGGGGCGATTGACCAGGCTCTGGCGAGCGGGCAGCGGCGCCCGGTGGCACGCGAAGCGGGCCCTGCTTGCCCGCGGGGCTGGCCGGCACATGTCGCCCATGGCGAATCTGCGCCACCTTGGGGCGAGTGGCCTGCTTTCGACGGTGAACGATGTCGTCCGCGACACCCTGAGGCACGCGCGGTCGGCCGCCTCGCATCCGCGATCAAGTTATCTGATGGAGAGTGGGTCCCCTGGGCCGCTCGATGGGCGTGACGAGTCGACGCGGGCGGCGGCTGGCGCGGCCCTGACCGGCCTGCAGGAGTTTCTGTCCAGTCTGCCGGAACTCTCGCGCCGCCGCGCGTGGTTGCAGTCCCGTCGCCGCCGCAGCGATTCCGCCATCTTGGCCCCGTTCAACGAATCGTGGTTGTCTCCGACCCCGGCCGCCGATCCGATTGAACACGGCGAACTGCAACGTCTCCTCACCGATACGTTCCGCCTGGCCGAGATCGCCGGTGTGACCGCACCGCCAGGCCATCGGCCTCGCTCGCGCGATCAACAGCACGACGCGCGATCTCCAGTGAGCCCGCCAGTCGACCCCGAACCGCAACCGGAACATGCGGAGCCGGACGAAATGCGGAAAGGGAGGGCGGGTCGACTCCTGGACACGCCGTGGATCCGTCTCATCAAGCGCGGATACGAGCGCGCATCCTTGCACAGCGTGCCGCTGCGCGGCTTTCAGACCATCAGACCGGCTGCGACAAGCGGACAATCGGCGGAACCAGTCCGCTCGCTTGGACCGCTGCGCATCGGCGATGTCGATCATGAGGCGCTCTCCTGCGACCCGCCGTCGAACGTGGAGTGTCGAGTCACCGGTTGGTCGGGCGGCCGCGTCGTCGTCTGGTGCTCGCTCATGCCCGAGGCGTGGGCGAAGAACTCTGGTGGCGTCAACTTTCGGCTGGCCGTCCGCACGGAAGCAGGTACCGCGGAGACGGCGGTCCACCTGAGGCCCTCGAGATTCCAGAGGATTCCGCGTTGGCATCGCCTGCAGGTGCCGCTGCCGGCATCGGAAGGCGACCTGCACGTGACGCTTCACACCCAGGCGCCATCGGGAGAAGAGACCGCGTACGCGTTGGCCGTCTGGGGCGATCCACACCTCGAACGCGCGCGGCCGCTGTCCGAAATATGGCGCGCCTTTCGTGGCGCCGTTGGACTGCTGGGATTCGCTGGTACCGTTCGCCGGCTCACGCAACTCGGAACGCTCACCGATGACAGTGCGACGTACGAGCGCTGGCTCGCCGAGAATACGCCGACGACCGACGATCTGCGGGCGATGCACGAAGAAGTTGCGACCTGGACGTTCCGTCCA
>JBGOTP010000494.1:0-3515 GCA_041476545.1 Vicinamibacteria bacterium
GTGGCCCACTGCGTGTATTCGGGCGGCGGATCAGGCGACTCCAGGAGCTGCCGCTCCAGAAAGACCGCCGTGGGAACCTTTCGTCGCGAAAGCTCCACGCCCACGCGGCTGAAATCCACGCCGAGAACCTCCGCGTCCGGGTACGAGGCTTTCAGTTCTTTCGCGAAATCACCCTGCCCGCTGCCGATGTCGAGCAGTCGCACGGGACGAGGTGCGTGCTCGAGCGCCAGATGCTGGAAGACGAGCGCCCGCCGGTAGGACTGCGCGGGATTCAGGCGTGCCGACTCCGCAAAGGCGCCCCAGTGGTCATCCCAGTCGTCGGCAGGACTCAGCTTGCTCATGCGTGGATTCAGCGCCCGGCGCGACAGACCGCGAACGTATTCAGTCCAAACTTATGGCGAAAGACGTGAATCCCGTGCGGGATGAAGCCGGCACGGACGAGCAGCGGCCAGAGATCCCGCGGATCGTAGTACATCTTGTGATCATCCATCTCGTCGCGGGGTGAGAGGCCCAGCCGAAACGCGGAGGTCTCGAGAAACCACTTGCCTCGCCACGACGGCACATTGATAAGGCAGACGCCGTCCCGTCGTAGCATGCGGCGGAAGGCGGTCAGGGCGACCACCGGATCCCAGAGGTGCTCGAGGACCGACACGCACAGGACGACGTCCAGCGAGTCGTCGGAAACCGCCGCGAAGCCGCCTGGCAGTTGCGCTTCGATCGCCGTGACATGCGGGTGTACCTTCAAATCGTTGGCCAGCGCCACGTCGACGAGAACGGCGTGGTCAATCTCCGCCAGAACCGAACGTGCGAACGTCGCATGGTAGCCACACCCGAAATCGCCGATGCGCCGCCCCCGGAAACTCCCGACGTGCTTGCGGATCTGACGCGCCGACAGCCACACGCCGAACCGGTCGACGACGGTCGGCCGATAGTCCTGACCGAACGAGCGGACTCTAGCGGTGGGCATGGACGGCCGCCGCGTGCACGATGAGCGTGAAGGTGAACGTCACAAAGCCCGTGATGATGGCCATCAGTCCGATGACCGCGAGGTGATTTTCCCAGCCGATGCCCTCGAGCGCCAGGCCATGACGCAGGTAGAGGCGCCCAAGCGGCAGATCCAGGGCGACCCCCACGAGGAACGCCACCGCCGACATGATCACGGTTCGCGTATATGGGAACACGCGGAGCCAGCGCTGCCGCGCGACGTCATCGTACGCGTAGAGCGTCTGCGCGATGCAGCCGAGATAGAAACTCTGCAGACCGAGCGCGAAGAGTGCCATGCCGAACATCATCCAGTTCAACGACAGCGTCACTGGACCCACGGTGACGGCCCCCACGGCCGCAGGTAGCGTGAGAAGCAGTCCGACGACCGCCAGGGCCAGGCCTGGCTTCAACAGGAAGAAGTCCGCGCCCGACACGAACATCGCGCGCAGGTTGATCCAGGCCGCCGCCCAGGGCGAGAACCATCCGGCGCGCTTGTGGTGAGACAGCCGTCCTTCGCGGTCCTTGAGGAAGCGGACGGGCACCTCAGTCGTCCGCAACCCCATCCGCACGGACTTGAGCACCATCTCGGAGGCGTACTCCCACGAGTGCGACCGCAGATTCATGCGCACGAACGCGTCCGTCGCAATGCCCCGCATGCCGCAATGAATGTCGGAAAATCGGCTCCCATAGAGACGGTTGAGGATCCAGGTGGTGAGCGGCGTGCCGAAGTAGCGGTGCAGCGCGGGCATTGATCCGGGTTCAATCGATCCGCGGAAGCGCGAGCCCATCACGTATTCGTACCCCGCGCGGAACTTCTCGACGAAAGGGGACACGTCCCTGAAGTCGTAGGTGCAGTCGGCGTCTCCCATCAGCACCCATTTGCCGCGTATGAAGGGCAGCGCGTCGAGATAGGCGCGGCCAAGTCCGCGCCTGGGGGTCGCCAGCACGCGCGCACCATGGCCGAGCGCGATGTCCCGAGTCCGGTCCTGTGAGCTGTCGACGATGAGAATCTCACCTCGCGTTTGCGCCTGGTCGAGGCCGATACGACACCAGTCGACGAAGTCACCGATCGTGAGTTCCTCGTTGAGCGCCGGGATGACGATCGACAGATCAGGCTCCCGCTAGTCCACAGCCGGGAGGTGCAGGACCACCTCGGGATCCGTTCCGCCGATCGGACCGCCTGGCGGGAGGGCGTTCGGGACCATCGTCATGCGAGCGGATGCGCGCCCTCGGTGGCGCCGACCATCGCATTGATGGACTGTCTCAATGCCTCGATGGACGGCCGCTCACACCGCCAGCCGAGCGACTTGATCCGATCGCAGTTCAGTCGAACGATCGGCACATCCCCCTTCCAGCCGCGGTCCCCTCCGGTGAATTCGAATTTCACCGAGTCGAGCCCCAGGCCCATGCACTCCACGGCCAGCGCGGCAATCTGCCGGACCGTGACATAGTCGCCGGTACCGACGTTGTAGACCTCGAAGGGCTTCCGGGTTTGCTCGTGCGCCAGGAAGACGGCGTTCAGCACATCCTGCACGTGGATGTACGACTTGCTCTGCGTACCGTCTCCGAGAATCGTCAGAACGGTCGGGTCCACAGAGAGCCGGCGGACGAAATCAAAGCCCACGCCGTGTGTCTGGCGGGGTCCAACGACATTCGCGAATCGGAAGACGCAGGCCGTCAAGCCGAACATGTGGCAGTAGCTCGAGATAAGCGCCTCGCCAGCCAACTTGCTGGCGGCGTAAGTGGAGATCGGGAGAAGTGGACCCCGGTCTTCGTGAGCTTCCTCTTCGCCCAAGTCTCCATAGACTCCGCTTCCGGACGTGTAGAGAATCCGCTTCGCGCTGGTGCACCGCATCGCCTCGACCACGTTCTGGGTCAGGACCGTGCCTTCCCGAAAATCGATGTCAGGCTCCACGGCTGCCCGTGCAATGTCTGGATTCGACGCCAGGTGGACGACGAGGTCATGCCCGTCCATCGCCGCCGCCAGCGTGGGCACGTCCTTCACATCGGCCCGGACGACCGTCAGGCGCGGGTCGCGCTTGTGGTGGGCGTAGTGCCACTCCCGGCCCGATGAGAAATTGTCATATAGAGTGACTCGCTGGACGTCAGGATTCTCCAACAGCCGATCGGTAACATGGCTGCCGATGAACCCGGCGCCACCGACGATAAAGACCTTTGTTCCACCGAAAGAACGCATCGTTCACCCTCGAAATTCGGACCCACAGTAACGCAGAACACAAGCATATGCCAGCGCCTCGAAGGCGGCGCGCGGACGACGGGGCTGGTGTTGTGGTTGTTGAGACGTGACCGAACTGCGGGCCGGACCTTATGAGGTCCGGCCTGCGACCAGGTGAGCGATGGCCGTGAGAATCGCGTCGGCATCCAGTCGATACGCCCGATAGATGTCGGGAATGTCGCCAGACTGACCGAACCGGTCCACGCCGAGGGGAATGATGCGATGCTGCCGGACGGCGCCAAGCCACGCCAGCGTCGCCGGGTGTGCATCGATGACTGTCACGAGGCCCGCCTGA
>JBGOTP010000495.1:0-3482 GCA_041476545.1 Vicinamibacteria bacterium
CTCAGCCACCGACGCATCGTCATCCACGTCCAGCGGGAGGACCGTCACCGGAAGCTTCGCCTCTGTGGCGACCTTCTCGAGGTCACTGGCGCCGGGGTTCCGCATGGTGGCGACTACCTCGTGTCCCGCGCGCGCCAGGAGCAGCGTCGCGTCGTAGCCGATTCCCTTACTCGTTCCGGTGATCAGGATCTTGGCCATGGCTGTCGCCTCTATTCTGTTTCCCCGTGCGTTCGCCGGACCGTCACAGTGCCACAAATCTGGCGGGAAGCGCGAGGATTCACCTGCCGCCTCACACTGAGCTCCAGGCCGCTCGATGGAAGGCTTAGGGACGACTTCGTATATGACGCTCACCAGAACCAGCGCGGAACGCGCCTGGCGTACTGCTCCCAATCACTGCCATGCGTGCGAGCCAACCATGGCTCCTCGCCGAGAACGACCCGCAGATGGAAGGCGGCCACGACAACGAGTGCGTAGGCGAGCAGGCTCATCGAGCCGAAGGATACCGCCCAGCCGAGGAGCACCAGCGTGACGGCCACGTACATCGGATTGCGGCTGTAGCGATACAGCCCGACGACGACCAGCCTTTCAGGTGGCGCCCAGGGAGCGAGCGTTCCCTTCCCGGAGACATAGAAGTCGCGGACACACCAGAGCAATGCGATCAGCCCGAGGACAACGGGTACCAGACCGAACGGCTGAACGAGTGTTAAGTGCGAGGTGCGCCAAAGCCAGGCGGCCGGAATGACGAAGGCCACCATGCCGGGCATCGCGACAAACGCAATCAGCGCGCGCGTAAACATGAGCCCCTAACGGTTATTGAGGATGCAAGTCTGGAGGCGGCCTCCGCTCCCGAAGGCATCGCCGCTTCCTAGGAATCGCACTCGCACGCGTCCCACCTCCCTCGGATCTGCTGAACTGTCTCTCGGCGCTCAACTGCGCCGCGACCTAGACGGGCATTGGGACGACCGCCCGACCGGCCACCAGTTCCGATTGAAGCCAATCCTGAAACCCATGCGCCAGGAGCCACTCAATTCGGTCGCCGCGCCAAACGACTTTCTCAGCTTCGTAGGGCGACGCACCAGAGGCAAACTTCTCGATCGCGTTGCGCTTTACGTACTCGAGATCCGCTCGCACGACTGGAAGCATCCGCAGTTTTCGATTCCACCGAAGAACCTCTTGGAAAGGATCCAACGAAACTCCAAGAAGCTTCAGAGACGAGATGTGTGGGAACAGGGCCAAATCCGCGATTGATAGGTCACCGCAGAGGAAGCCCTTGGCGTCCAGCGACGTCTCGAGCTGTGCGAGGATCCTCTCGAGATCGCGACGCCCTGCTTCGAGCAAACCACCAGGGGGCTGGTCCGTCCGCTGGTGGGTCGGCCACGTCCAGAGTGAAATGTCGTGGATGATCGCGTCGAGCACGGTGTCCGCAATCCGTTGCCAGCTTCGCGCCTTCGCGCGTAGCTCCGGCGAGGACGGGAGCAGCGTCGGCGTCGGGAACCGATCCTCCAAGTAGGCCACGATGTCCGCGGAATTCACGATGGTCACTTCGCCGTCGACGAGCACCGGGATCTCAGCGCGAGGGTTCACCGCCAATAGATGCTCGCGCTCCACGACCGCCAACGCGTCGATTGACTGGAAAGCAACATCCTTGAATTGCAGCACGAGTCGCACCTTGCGCGCGAATGGGCTGAACGGGTTGTCATAGAGTATGATCAAATCAGCCTCCGATGGGCGCGGCCTAACGGCAGCCTTCAGCCGCGCCCGCTTGAGCACGATAGTGGTGCGTGTCCGCTGCATGGTCTTGTTGGGCGACTCTACAGGAGCAAGCGGGATTTCTTAGCGCAATCCCTCTGCGAAGCGGCGAAGTTCCTCCACGTATAGCGTCGGCGCCGTGTGATGGATGAAGTGGCCCAACCCGGGAAGTACCCGGTTGCTCACGTGGGGAATCACGGACTTCAGGCGGTCCAGGTCTTGTGGACCGATCGTCCCGCCTAAAGCCACTTCGCCGGACACGACATGAAGGGGACACTGAATCCTTGCCATGTCATCGTCGGGAGCGAACCCGTCGAACTGCGTACCGTCGAGGAGGGCATCCAGGCTCGCTGATCCGGGGCATTTGCGCCGTGTAGATCGGCGGGTCTTCGAGAAGGACGCCGCGCACGAGGTCGTGAGCAAAGGCCGCCGTGCATGCCGCAACGAGTCCTCCGAGCGAGTGGCCGGCAATGATAGTCGGCCGACGTATGATGGTCGTTGAGAAGGCTTGAACGTCCCCGCAGTGATCGCGGATTCGGTACCGTCCTTGTGAATGATCCGAAAGACCGTGGCCCCTGAAATCGAGGGCAAAGAGATGAAAGTCCCCGACGAGCTCACCCATCGGCGCGAGATAGCTCGCCAGAGAGTCCGTTGCGCCGTGAAGGAAGAGAATCGGAGGATTCGGACCAGGGCTTTCGGCGTAGCGAAACTCGAGGGCTCCGAGACGAGTCGTCTTCATCTCGATCATACGGCACCTCTGCCGCTTTGATGATTCGTCGCAATACGTGGAAATAGACGCGTCACGCTCACCACGACTTCCCGCGGTTTGAGGACGGGAACGCTACACCCGTCAGGCGACCTCGATGGTGCGCACATCGACGAACTCGGACTCGAGGTTTGGCTCGCCGTCCTCGAGAAGCATCTCGATGACTTCCCGAAGGTTCTGCTGAAGTTCATCGATGTCGGCGCCCTGCGTGTGGGCACCCGGCCATCCGGGCACGTACCCGACCAGCACTGCGGTCTTTGGATCACGCTCAACGACGAACTTGAAGGTCCTCATTCGCTCGCTCCTCCCCCATGCTTCCCTGGGCGGCCGGCGAGACGCGGCGTCGCGACGCACCGCCGCGACCGTTCAACGCCGGTCCGCTGCAGCGGCGTGTTATTAATAGCCGGCCTTCCGTCGACTCCCACCCCGGTCTGGCATCGCTTTGATCACTGAGCGGAGAAGAGCGTTCACCGATTTGGAGGAGCCAAACACCGACGCAACTTCGGGATCGAGGACGACCGCGACGGCCCCCGTGGGCACTCGGCCCGCGAACCGATTTGGCCGAGCTTTGTCGTAGTCGAACCGATACTCGGGCCGCATCTCCCCTGCCGTTGCGTCTCGGCGCTTACGTGTTGACGCCTTCTTCATAGTCTCGTCGCTCCTGTCGCGTGGCCTTGCGGGCGCTGAAGATGCGTATCCGGTCGCCGCGCTGGACGAAGCAAACCACGAGGAGCCGCTGTTGCTTCGAGTGCCCGACGATCAGCTCGCGCGCTTCTCTTCCAGAATGGTCCGGGTCGTCGAAAATGCGTGCCAATGGGTCGCCGAAGACGGCCACCGCCTCCCCGAAGGAGACGTGATGTTTCCGGCGGTTCGCGGATTCTTTTCGTGGGTCCCATTCGAAGCTCAGGTCCATCGTGGTGCTCCGACTCTACCACAAAGGCAGCCCTCTCCTGTCTACAGGAGCAAG
>JBGOTP010000496.1:0-3478 GCA_041476545.1 Vicinamibacteria bacterium
TGTCTGACCTGCCCGACTGGTCCGAGACCCGGGATCATCGCGGAGCGATCCTCATCAACGCGAACTGGAACTATTCGCTCGACGTGCAGCGAGATCTCGCCGCCATCCTCCCGCGGTTGAATCGGTTCAGCCGCTTGATCGCCGTTGTCTACAATCCGTACCTGGCCTGGCTCTACCGTCTCACGTCCAGGATCGGCGTCCGAACCGCTCCGACGCCCACGACGTTCTTCACGCTGAACGATCTTCAGAACCTGGCCACGATCTCCGGCTACGAGCTCGTTCGCGAGCGCCCGGCTGGCTTGTCTCCGTTCCGGCTGTTCGGCCTGGGCGACCTTCTGAACCGCGTGGGCCCGGCGATTCCGATGCTCAACTGGCTGTGCCTGGCCGCGGTCGTGACGCTGCGGCCGAAGAAAGGCGCGGCCCGGAAGCCGAGCCTCAGCATCGTGATCCCGGCCCGGAACGAGGCTGGCAATATCGAGCCCTCGCTTCAGAGGTTGCCCCCGGACCTCGCGCCGGATCTCGAGGTCATCTTCGTTGAGGGGAACTCGACCGACGAGACCTGGGCCGAGATTCTGCGTGTGAAGGACGCGTATCGCGACCGTTTCCGTATCCTGGCCCTTCAGCAGACGGGCAAGGGGAAATGCGACGCGGTCAGAGTCGGGTTCTCCCACGCGTCGGGCGATGTGCTCACGATCCTCGACGCGGATCTGACGATGCCGCCCGAGCTCTTGTCGCGGTTCTATTCCGCCTACACCGAAGGGTTGGCGGATTTCGTGAACGGCAGTCGCCTGATCTACCCCATGGAAGGCGAGGCCATGCGGCCCCTGAACTGGCTCGGCAACGCCTTCTTCGCGAAGGCCCTTCGCTTCGTCCTGCAGCAGTCGATCACCGACTCGCTCTGCGGAACGAAGCTGCTGGCGCGATCCGACTATGAGCGCGTCGTGAGGTGGCGCAAGGACTTCGGCGACTTCGACCCGTTCGGGGACTTCGAGCTGCTCTTCGCCGCTGCCCATTTCAGCTTCGGGATCGTCGATATTCCGATCCGGTATCGTGCGCGCACGTACGGCCAGACGAACATTCATCGCTTCCGGGACGGCTGGCTGTTGCTGAAGATGGTCTGGGCCGGGTTCTGGCGGATTCGCGTGGGCAGTCGGCCGTGGGGCGACCGTGAGTGACCGGAGCTGCAGCACACCCGGGTCCGCCCCTGGACCAGCGCCGTCCGCCGCAATCGCCCCGGTCGACTGCGGTCGGTTCGCGTGCCGGGAAGTCGATCTCCGCTCCGGACCCTGCCGCTCCCCCGTCGACTACGGGGTATTCCAACGACGGCCATTCACGGCATGCACCGCCTTGCCCAATGCCAACGCCACGGATCGTGCAGACTGAAGTCGACGCGGCGGTCGCTGCGCTCGACTTCCGGTCACGGAGCGAGTCGACACGCTCACACGCCCGCTGTCGCCCGGGGCGATCGCGGCGGACATCGCCGGCGGCGGCGAGACGACATCGGTGGCGGCGACCCGTGGGAGGGCGGCCGGGCCTCACGTGACAGCAACTGTGCGCACTCGGTTCTCCGCGCGGCGATCTTGATCTCCGTGATCCGTGCCGGTGGAGTAGCCCGTGTCGGTGTATGCCGCGCTTGGCCCAAGCCTCAAGCCAACTCCTGATCGCCGCGGCACCGGTAGTGTAGGAACCGAGTGCGCACAGTTCCGGCGCCTCGACCCGGGTCGCTGCCACCGATGCCGTCTGGCCGCCGACGCACAGTCCGTGTGCGAACCGGCCGCAGCCGTCCGGGGCGATCCCGGCGGAGGTTACCCCGTCGCGAGCGCGTTGATCCCGCCACCGCTCGGAATCATGTTCGCGAGCTCGGAGGCGGACATCGGCAGCGGCCGTTTCCCGTCCTCCGTCTTCAGCGAATACCCGAAGTCCTTCAGGAGAGAGAGCAAGGTCTCGAGCGAGTCGCCGTGCTCGGCCAGAACGCCCGGCGCCAGTTCGAGAATCATCGTGGGCCTCAGCCGTGTGAAGGTGTCCCGCGCGCCGCGCAGGACCTTGCACTCGAAGCCATCGACATCCATCTTCACGAAATCGATCCGCGACAGCCCGAGGCTTTTCACGAGCGCATCCAGAGTTGTCACCGTCGCGTCCTTCGCCGAACGAAGGGAGCCTCCGTGGACAGGATGGACATCGGCGCCGAAGAGATCCCAGCTCGAGTGGATCTGTTGCGGAATCGGCGTGGACCCGTCGGTCAACGCCGCGTTGATCGGGCGCAAGGAGTCCTCGAGCTCCGGGTTGAGATTCTTGTTCGCGACGAGGCGGCCGAAAGCCCAGCTCGTCGGCTCGATTGCGTAGACACAACCGCCGGGGGCGGCTTGCTTCGCCATCGGGAGCGCGTGTGCGCCGATGTTTGCCCCGATGTCGAGCGCAATCGCGCCAGGAAAGAGATGCGATGCAATGGCGACGGAAGTCCTGCGCTCAAATCGGGAAAAGACGAAGATCGACAGATCGATGCCTTCCTTCAAATCCAGGTCCCATCTCAGTCCGCCACGCCGGCAGACCGCGCCTGACGATCCATGTCCCGTGACCTTCCGGACACTCATCACGAGGAAATAGAGAGCCCGCGCGATCCGAAGCTTTGTCTGGGTGCTGAATCGAATGAATGCCATGCCTATGGCGCCAGCAGATCGGCTTCCTTGACCGGCAGCCGTTTGAAATGTGCTGTGGTCACCACGAGGATTCGCTGGTTCCCGATGAAGGTGGGATACGCGTCGAGGTTCACTTCAAGAGCTCCAAACGTGGTGTCGTACATATCCCACCAATTGCTCGGCCATGCCGGCCAGAAGACATCGGGGCCTTCGCTCTGAAAGAAGGCGACCCTGGTGTACGGCATCGTTGGATCCGTCAGCATGTTGACCGGGAGCTGAGCCTGGATGCCGTGTAGGGCGCTCGCCAACTTTGCGGAAACAAGAAACGTGTCCTTGTCCGCCTGTTGCACGTGTTGCGTGAACGCCTGCAGGAAGTAGCTCGAGTCAAGCCTGCGGCCGATCTGCTGGGCGGCGTGGACTTCCCACCCAAGATTCACCGCGAGAAGGATTCCGACGCCAGACCAGACGACAAGCCGCCTCGCCGGAGGCAACCGGTCGGCGAGCATGGTGATGCCACGTGCCGTCGCCAGGCAGAGAAAGGGCACGACGACCATCAGATTGCGAACGATCATGGCGCCTTGCTGGGAAAAGTAGGCGACGTAGGCCACCGAAAATCCAACGGCCAGCAGGCCGGCCATGCGTGCTTCCCACACAAGGCCGATGGATCCCACCAGGCACAAGGCAGCAAAGAAGACGGACAGCGGCCGGTAGTGCGAGAACACCTGAACCGAGAAGTACCGGAACATGACGTAGGAATGGTGGATGCCCGGCTCGACCGAATATCCATACCATCCCGCGGCGTAATAGTCGCGCAGGGCCCGCATGTGGGTGAAGAATCGGAA
>JBGOTP010000497.1:0-3467 GCA_041476545.1 Vicinamibacteria bacterium
CGCGAACGAGAAGGAAGCCGCCGCGGCCCTCAGGGACGCGGGCGTGGCCATGCCCATCGGCGGCGGCCAGGACATCCTCGCTCGCATGAAGGACTACATCACCCAGCCCGATCGCATCGTCAACGTCAAGGGCGCCCTTGATTCGACGATCACGGCCGTCGCCGGCGGCGGACTCAAGATCGGCGCCGCCGTGAAGATTGCTGATCTCGCGGAGAACGCCCAGGTGATGCGGCTCTATCCCAGCATCGCCGCGGCGGCCATCGAAGTCGGCACGCCCCAGATTCGCAATCAGGGCACGGTCGGCGGCAACGTCAATCAGCGCCCGCGCTGCTGGTACTTCAAAAACGAGGAGTTCCTCTGCTACAAGAAGGGTGGCAACCGCTGCTTCGCTCCGGCGGGAGAGAACCAGTATCACGCCATCTTCGGCAACGACGGTCCCAGCCACATCGTGCATCCGTCCAGTCTCGCGGTGCCATTTGTTGCCTACGGCGCGAAGTTCCGCGTCGTGAGCGCCTCCGGTGAACGCGAGATTGCGGCGGCCGACTACTTCACGCTGCCGACGCTGCAGAATGTTCTCAAGGAGAACGTCCTGGCCAACGACGAACTGCTGACGCACGTGATCCTGCCGGCGCCGGGTGTGGCGAAACACGGGCACTACGAAGTGCGCTACAAGGAATCGCACGACTGGCCGCTCGCCTTCGCCACGGTCGTCTTGACGATGCAGGGCACGACGATTTCGAAAGCCAGCGTCGTCATGGGGGCCGTCGCGCCGATTCCCTGGCGATCGCAGGATGCCGAGCGCGCGCTCGTGGGCAAGACGCTCAGCGAAGCAACGGCGGTGGCGGCCGGCGAGGCTGCGGTTCGTGGCGCCGCTCCTCTCAGCCGGAACGGCTACAAGGTGCAGATCGCGAAGACGGCCGTCAAGCGCGCCGTCATGCGCGCGGCAGGACTAAGAACCGTCTAGCCGACTGGAGATCCGCGATGGACGAGGAACCCCGAACAGAAGAGGAATCCCGGACGGAAGAGGAATCCCGGACGGAAGAGGAACTTCGTACAGCGAGAGAACAGCTGCATTCGACGAGACTTGTGTTTGGAGTGCACTGTCTGAAGATTCGGCACAAGGGGATGTACGTCAACTACGAGCCCAATCCGGACCCCGACTACTACAACGAAATGTTCAACTCCGGTTCGTACTGGTGCGGTCAAACGCAAACCAGTTTCGGACCGGACGGCCAACCTGTTCGCCCAGACATATGTCAGGGCGGCCGCGAGTGCTGCGCCCTATAACGAACGTTCTTCACGAAGGATACGAAGACACGAAGCCTTCACTTTTTACTTTTAAGTTCTAAGTTTGAAGTTTGACCCCCGCCTGTTCGAATAACACGGTACCCATCGCCGAATAGTCCAGGTCGCCTCCGCCTCCGGCCACGAGCGTGTTCACCAGACTGGTGACGACGGAGGTTGCCGGGATCGCGACGCCGTGTGCCGCAGCGGTTTCGTTGGCAACCCGCAGATCCTTCTGATAGAGCTTCGCCCGGAACCCCGGCTTGTAGTTGCCCTCGAGCATGCGCGCGCCGTGAACCTCGAGCACGCGGCTTGCGGCGAAGCCGCCGAGCAGCGCCTGACGCACCGCCGCCACGTCGACGCCGGCCTTGGCAGCCAGCGCGAACGCTTCGCTGATTCCGGCCAGCGCTCCGCCGATCGCCATCTGATTGCACACCTTGCAGACCTGCCCTGAGCCAGGCACGGCGCCGATGTGCACAATGCGTGCGGGATTCCCCATGCACTCGAGAATGGGCCGGACGCGGTCGAACGCCGCTCGATCGCCCCCGACCATGATCGAGAGGGTTCCATCGATCGCGCCAATCTCGCCGCCACTGACGGGCGCATCCAGCATCGTGCTGCCCTGGCCGGCGACGATTGCCGCGAGACGGTTCGTGGCCACAGGCGAGATGCTGCTCATGTCGATGATGATCGATCCCGGTCGAAGGCCGCCAAGCACGCCGTCCCGTCCGGTGAGGACGAGTTCAACGTCCGGCGTGTCCGGGAGCATCGTGATGACGACGTCCGATTGTCGGGCGACGTCGGCCGCGCTCGTGGCGGCGATGGCGCCCGCCGCGACGATCTCGTCGACGGGGCCGCGGCTGCGGTTGTGGACGGCCAGGCGGTAGCCATGGGTCAGCAGGTGCCTGGCCATGGGCCGCCCCATGACGCCAAGCCCAATAAAGCCAACATTTTCAGGCATGAAACAGTTCCTCTTGCGATGGGGGCAAGTTCAGGCTACAAGCCGGCAACGAGTTCCGCTATACTAGGAATCTGACTCTAGCAATCTCTTCCTGTTAGAGATCAACGTGATTTGGGGATTTGAGACTGTTCTTGATTGAGGTTGATTATGAAGCGAATGATCGTCCTGGCAGCATTAATCGGGCTTGGCGGTTCGCCGCTCCTCGCGGGTGGTGGCAGCACCGTCAGCGGGTCGTATGTCGAAGCGCGGACAGCCGAAGTGTTCGCCGGTGGCTGTGTCATGAACAGCGAGGCCGGGACCGAGGGTAAGGAAGCGGTGCTTGCGTGGAAGGTGAACCGCGGCGCCTTCAACGGCGTATCGCTGGACGGCTTGTCGGTTGTCGCGGCGCTCTCGGGCAACGCGAACCTCGGCATGGTTGAAATGGGCGGCGATCGCGCGGCCGTACGTTCCACGGTGTTCGTGGATCAGCGCGCGAATGCGGCGCAGAAGATGGCGCTTGTCGCGATGGCCAACGATCTCTCGAAGGGTCTCATGGGCACCATCGTCGCCGTGACGCCGGCGCCGATTCAGTTCGCCGAGAACATCGACAACGTGCAGATTACGGCCGGTCAGGTGGCGTTGGGCGTCAACAAGCATCTGACGCACGATCCGACCTGCGGCGCGCAGCAGTGGTTCCAGCCGTTTTCGTCGGTGCAGAATCCCGAGATGGGCGTGGCGGAACAGCACTCGTTCAACGGATCGAACCTCGGTGTGAAGTGGAGCGCACCGAACAAGCGTTCGGCGTTCTTCGGGACGTTCAGCCGCTAAGCACTTCGTCGCACGGCGACGGCAGAGAGGCCGGTGGGAGTCATCCCGCCGGCCTTTTCTGTTTTTAGTTGCCATTCCATCCTTCGCTCGACGGCAAGTTCCTGACGACACTGGCGTTCCGCGCAAGTTGAATCCAACCGTTCACCTCTATACACTGCAGCCGCGTCGGAGTACGGGTTGATCTGGTTTCGTCGACTGTTTGTTAGGCGGTCAGAGGGCGCATGACAACGCTGCAAATCATCGTGATGACCTGCGCGTACGCCGTCGGGCTGGCTGCCGCCATCTACTTTACGCGAGCAACTTCGCGCCGGGTCGTGGGGGTCCTAGCCGGCGGCGCCGCGGCGGGATGTTGGGGTCTGGGCGCGATCATCGTAGGGGAGGCGATCGGCGTATGGCGGGATTTCCTGCCCTCGTC
>JBGOTP010000498.1:0-3454 GCA_041476545.1 Vicinamibacteria bacterium
CGACGTCGATGTCGGCGTCGGACAGCAGATCCTTGCTCAACCGAAGCCCCTGACTGTTGCCCCACTTCTGGATCTTGGTGACCATCGTTCCACCTCCTGCGGCTACCCGAAGTATAGCCCCACAGCGACAACCGGGTGCGTGACGTTCTGACTCCGGACACTAACCCGCGAGCAGCCGCGTGAACTCTTCGACCGCGCGCTTCTCGGCGGCGCCAAAGCGATAGATGAAGTTGCGCAGGTAGGCGACGACCTCAGCTGGAAGCCTATCACCGCCGGGCATATCCGAACGTCGCCATGCCCGTCGACACGCATGAGGAGCTTGTAGGGCGTGTGCTCAGGGGTGTTGACCATGTCGAGCCTCGGATGTCGAAGTCGGAAATTGAATGGCTACGCGGCAAGCTGAAATATAACGAACCTGCTCTCAGGTCGCGATTAGAGGCGTTGTACGACGTGCTTCCTGGCGCCGCCAAAGCCGCGCTGCCCAGCCGCTCGCAGTTCGCTCGCGAGACGGCCGCGACACGGCATCATATGACTCATTGGGCGGAGGATAAGCAGCCGGGTGTCCTCGAGGGAGGGCGCGCGTTGCTCCGGGGCATATATCAATTACGACTGGTGGTGAAGTGCGTGTTTCTGCTGGAAATGGGTATCGGCGATGACAGAACAGTCGCACAGCTTCCTGAAATTCGGACCTTGCGCCTGTGGCAAAATACTGCGTGACATGTTCGCGTCGATTGTAGCCGCGCCATTCGGCTGCGTGAATGCTCGCGAAGATGAATGGTTCATGACGAGTCCACTGGAAGAACTCGCGACGTGGTCACAGAGCCTCTCAACCGAGCATCAGAGTGATCTCGGCGCGATGATCTTGCTGTTTTTGCCGGGAGTCCAGATTGATGCCAACATTGCCAATGAACCACTCGCCGGCGTTCTGTCTTGGATGGCAGCCGAAATACCCGAGCCCTATGGGCTCCAGGTCATTGGTCGAGCCCTACTGTTGCGGGAACTGATCGCGCGCGCGATACGGACACGTGGCACGCCAGAAGCTTGGGAACGGGCGAGAAGAGTAACGGACGATCTGCGAGTCGAGCTTGAAGCGAGTGCGAGGTTCGCGATGTCAGATACGGTCGCGAAGTCCAGGGACGAATTCCCGCGTCGTGAGGCTGAATGGCTGGAGACCGCACATGCATGGGCGGAATTTACCGCGAAGCATTTGACCGATGAAGCACTCGACCAGTACGAGGAAAAGTGGCGCCGGCATTTGTGACGATGCCATCTCTGACGGCCTATCAGGGCCGGGCCGCGCTTGTCGCGGAGTGGAGGCCTTTCCCATGAATGCCGTCCTGGTCGAGATTCGGAAGGTGCGCCGCGGGAAGTAATAGCTGCATCGTTGTTTTAGAAGGCGCTGCTGAGACACGACGCCGACCGCTTTGGGCGCGTTTGGGGCGCGAACGAGGCCCAATCGGACCCAAAACGGGCATACCGGCTGCGTCAGCGACGCGTGCCAACCGTGTGGTTTGCCTTGGTGCGCCCTGGGTGGCCTGGTCGCGTGTCCAACCCTCATAACCCAAAGGTCGCTGGTTCAAATCCAGCCCCCGCAACCAACCTGCCGCATGCAGCCTCCTGGTGTAAAGCCAGGAGGCTGTCGTGCTTTATGCGACCCCGGATCTCGAAGGCGCGTGCTGCTGCGCGGGTTCGTGAAGGAGACGCAGAAGATTCCGAACGAGGACCTGGCCTTGGCCCGCAGACGCATGAAGGAGATCGAGCAATGAAGAAGCGCACAACCAAGAAGGGCGGTATCGGCAGCGCCTCACCAAGGCGGAGATGGCGCGGGCGATCGGCCGCCAGGTCAAACTTGAGCTCGTCTAGTTTTCCCCAGACGATTCGGTGAATTCGCCGAGCCCTGCCTTCCGCGATGTCTTGCTGACGCCGATCGCGACCGGGCTGTATCGCTTGCTGGCGCTGAAGCTCCGTGGATTCGAGCGTGCGCAACCCGCCGGCTAGTGCGTTATGCTCGAAACGTGACTACCAGGGGATCGAATGGTACGACCGCGGTGCTCGCGTTTCTTCTGGCACTCTCAGTTTCCGTTTTCGCGCTTCGTGGATCGGCCGCCATCCTCGAGCCACTCGACGTCGGATGGGACCGGTTCTTCAAGCTCGACTGGCAGGTGTCGCAGCGACACGGCCGCCCCGTCGTCAACGGCTACCTCGTCAATAGCTCGCCATATCGGGTCACCAAGATTCGCCTCCTCGTCGATGCGCTGAGCCCGACCGGTGAGGTCGTTGGACAGCAGGTGAGCTGGGTCGGCGGCGGGGACGTGGGACCCTTCAGCCGAGTCTATTTCGAAGTGCCCGCGCCGCGGGACGGCTCGTCAACCTACCGGGTGCGCGTGTTCACGTTCGACCGCGTCGAGCTCGGACGCAAGCGCTGATCCACGGGCACAAAGCGATGGCTGCGCAGTCCTGTGAATGGGCTCGCGCCAAATGGCTGCCCTGTGCATCCGTGTTGCTCGCGTCGCCTGTCATGCGTATGGTGCGCTCGTCCTTCCACTGCGGCCGACCTAGCCGGAGGGTACTCAGCCATGACCGACTATCCCGAGGACATCTACGCCGAACCCTCCGACTTCGACGTCCACACCCTGAGGAATCTCGGGCCGCTGACCAACCTGGCCGGCATCTGGGAGGGCGCCGTCAGCCTCGACGTCAATCCCAAGGCCGAGGGGCCGGAAGAGCAGATGTTCGTCGAACGCATCGAGCTGCAGCCGATCGATCCGCAGACCAATGGGCCTCAGCTTTTCTACGGGTTGCGCTACCACACGCACATCGTGAAGCCGGGGGAGGTCGAGACCTACCATGACCAGGTGGGCTACTGGCTCTGGGAGCCGGCAACCGGCAACCTGATCCAGACCCTTGCCATCCCGCGCGGGCAGGTCGCCATGGCCTTCGGCCGGGCCGCCAGGGACGCCACGAGCTTCGAACTCGTGGCCACGCGAGGCTCGGAGATGAACGGGATCTGCTCGAATCCGTTCCTCGAGCACGCCTTCAAGACCGTCGAGTACCGGATCAAGGTCACGATCAACTCCGACGGCACCTGGTCCTACGACGAGGACACGGTGCTCATGATTCGAGGCAAGACGGAGCCGTTTCACCACATGGATCGCAACATCCTCACCAAGGTCGCCGAGCCGACTCCCAATCCGCTTGCGAGGAAGTGACATCGCCACGGACGCCGCCCAGCGCGCGCAACGTCCAGGCCGCCCGCCTGATCGTAGCCGCGCTTGGCGAAGTTACTATCGCCGGAGGTCCGGATCGACCGGCGGGAGGTGACGGTTGGCAGAGCAGGGAACGGTCGTCGTCACGGGCTCGAGCGGACGCATAGGGACGATCCTCAGGCAGGCGTTGGCAGGCAAGTACCGGTTGCGTGGCATCGACCGCGTCCCCACGCCGGGCATGCCCGGCG
>JBGOTP010000499.1:0-3452 GCA_041476545.1 Vicinamibacteria bacterium
ATCAGCCCGGCGTCTTCGGCCAGATCGAGCGATGCTTCGGTGACGAAGATGAACGGGAAGCCGTTGGCTTCCTGCCACGCCCCGAGGGCCCTCAGCAGCGGCGCGATCGCTTTCTTGTTGCCGATCAGGTTGTCGTCGACGATGAAGACGATTTCCATCCGCCGCGCGCGAAGCGCCTCGAGCTCGCTGATGATTTGCGCTGCGGTCTTGAGCCGGGGGACGCGGCCGAATGTGACGATGATGTCGCAGAACTCGCACTGGAAGGGACAGCCTCGCGAGAACTGGATGCTGCCGAAAAGGTAGTGCTGCATCTGGAGCAGGTCATATCGCGGCACCGGCACACGCGTCATGTCCGTGCGCGACGACTGCTCGTACCGGCAGGATGTCGCCCCGCGCCGCCAGTCGTCGAGGAACCGCGGCCACGTCTCTTCCGCTTCCCCGACGAAAATGGTCCGCGCAAGGTCGCCGAAATAGCGTTCGTCCACGCTCACCCACGGACCGCCGACAACGGTGAACGCGTCTCGACGCTTCAGCTCACCGAGAATTTCGCGCATCCGCACCCGCTGCACGCTCATCCCGGTGAGACCGACGATGTCGGCGCGGGCTATCCGATCGAAATCGAGCGGCTCGATGTTCTCGTCGAGGATTCTCACGCGGTGCTCTGGCGGCGTGAGCGCGGCGAGCAGTGGCAGGCTGGCAACTGGCATGGCCGCGCGTTTGCCGACGAGCGGCAGCGCGCGCTCCAGGCCCCAGTACGAGGCCTCGAACCGAGGATTGATGAGGACGATGTCGGCCACGGAGCGATCAGGCCTCCACGAACGAACTTATCACTATCGGCCGTCTCAGGCGAGAAGCTGCTCGATCGCCTCGGCCGCCGCTTCTGCTCCACCCTCCTGGTTGACCAAAATAGCTGTCGCCGCGGATCGCTCTTGGTACTGCGCGTCGCCCAACAGCCGTTCCAATTCACGTGCGACGCGAGCTGCTTTGTATCGGCGCGGAAATACGGTTCGCGCGACGCCGAGGTTCGAGACGCGAAACGCGTTGTCCGGCTGATCGTGTCCGTGGGGAACGACGAGCATCGGGTGCCCGGCTCGAAGCGCCTGCGCGGTCGTGCCGATGCCACCCTGGTGGACCACGGCGCTCGCGCGGGGAAACAGGAGCTGGTGCGGCGCGCGATCGATGAGGAGCACGTCCGGCGGCAGGCTGCCGGCGGGCAGATTCTCCGCGAAGCCACCCGTCAGGAGCACCGCTCGAACGCCGAGGCGCGCCACTGCGTCCACGCTTTCCTGGTAAAAACCGCCTGCGGCTCCGACCGCGGAGGTGCCGAGCGTGAAGACGACCGGCGGAGGTCCCGCGTCGAGGAACGACTCGAGCGCCGCGTCGAGACCGCCCGGTCCGTTGTAGAACACGAACCCAGTCATGCGCACGTTCGGTGGCCAATCGGGCTGCGGCTTGGCCAGCACGCGCGAAAAGAGCGCGAGCGTCATTGCCGGCGAGAACTGTCCTTCAAAGAGCGGATGGCCGCCGCGCGGCAGGCCAAGCTCGCGGCGAAGCCGATAGAGCGGCTCCATCCACGCTTCGGTCGCGCGCCGCGCGAGGCCGACCACAATCCGTCCGAACCACGGTCCGAGCGTGCGCAGGTGCACGAGCCACGGCGCGGGAGGAAGCACCGGCAGATCGGTCACCGAAAAAAATCCGAGCGGCGCGAGAAGAGTCGACACCCAGGGCCGCCGTTCCAACTCTGCCACCATGGGCGTGGCAAACGTCAGCGGATGGCTGACGAACAGGTCCGCGCCGCCCGCCACACGCCGTAACTCCTCGCAGGTTTGTCGAACGGCCGGCATCACGAGGTCGCGGATGACGGCTTCGGTCCCCGTCACCGGGTGCATGACGCGCGCGAACGTCTGGCGATCGGTCGGATCGATATCGGGGCTGAAGGGCGAGAACTCGACCTGTTCCTGTTCGACGGTGGGTCGATAGTAGGCCGGCGCGGCGACAAGCGTCCGATGGCCGCGCGCGTTCAGCGCCTTCGCGAGCCCGATGTACGGGTACACATCGCCAAACGATCCCCAACACGTGATGACGATGCGTCGTGATACGGGCATGCGCGGCCGCTAGTCTCGTGCGCAGGGGATTGATGTGCACGACCGGCCACGCCGAAGCGCTACCACGGAGTCCACGGTGGTGACCGAGGTCACGGCTTTCTTGAATCTTGTTGGCCGTGAGACTCCGTTCGTATCCGTGTCCTCTGTGGTAGAGCTCTTCTTGCGGAAGTACAGAAGCGTAGTAGGCAACAGACTAGATAGTACCTTCAACGGTACCCCGCGGCTTGCAACTCAAAGAGTTGTGCATAGCGGCCATCGGCGCGAAGCAGCTCCTCGTGCGAACCGAGCTCGGCGACCCGCCCGTCGGCGACGACCGCGATCCGGTCTGCAATGCGCACCGTCGAGAACCGGTGCGAGATCACGATGCCGATGCGGCCTTTGAGGTTCTCCTTGAGCTCCGCGAAGATCCCTGCTTCCGCCTCCGGATCGAGCGAGGACGTCGGCTCGTCCAGAATCCAGATGTCGGCGTCGCGGAACATGATGCGCGCCAGCGCGAGGCGCTGCCATTCGCCGCCGGACAGATCGTGACCTCCTTCGAAGAGCCGCCCAACCTTGGAATCGAGACCCTTGGGCATCTTCGTCACCAGCCACTCGCTGCGCGAGTCCCGCAACGCCTCCATCACTCGCTCGTCGTCGACCTGGCCGTCCGGCCGGCCCATCACGACGTTTTCCCGGACCGAGAGCTCGTAACTCGCGTAGTCCTGGAACAGCACGCCGATCCGGCTGCGCAGCGCTTCGGGATCCAGATCCTTCAGATCGATGCCTCCAACGCGGACCGATCCGTGATCCGCATCGTAAAAGCGAAGCAGCAGCTTGACGAGCGTGCTCTTCCCGGCGCCGTTCTCGCCGACGAGCGCGATCAGTTCGCCGCTGCGGATGTGCAGGCTGAGGCCCGCGACAGCCGGCTCCGTTCCACCCGGGTACGTGAAGGTGACATCGTCGAACTCGATGCCGGCGGTCAGCGAGCTCGGCAGGGAACGAGGCTTGGCCGGCACGGGCACCAGCGGTTCGATCGCGAGAAACGAGAAGTAGTCGTCGAGGAACGTGGTGTGCTGATCGACTGCCACAAACGTGCTGGAAATCTGTCCGAGTGTGCCCGAAACCGCCGTGAAGGCGCCGATCACGAGCACGACGCCGCCTGGGTCGATCGTGCCTGCGACCCCTCGAACCGCGATGAAGACGTAGGCGAGTGCGAGGGTCGTCCCGCTCACGAGCCCGGTGAGCATCGAGATGCGCGTGGCCGATCGGTACATCTGCTCCCGTTGATTGAACAGACCCTCCGACAGGTTGCCGTGCCTTCCAAGCAGGTAGTCGGCCAGAACGTAGGCTCGAATTTCCTTGGTGCTG
>JBGOTP010000500.1:0-3444 GCA_041476545.1 Vicinamibacteria bacterium
ATTTTGCGGCGGCGCTGCTGACCATCGAAGCGCAGAACACCGACAAGCTGGCGGTGTACCTGGGCGAGTGCCGCGATCGTGGCATTCCGGTGCTCCCGCCGGACATCAACGAGAGTCAGTTGCGGTTCACCGTGGATACGGACAAGGGCGTGCGGTTTGGCCTCACGGCGATCAAGAACGTCGGCGAGGGCGCCGTCGAATCACTGCTTGAAGTCCGGACCAAGCGGGGGCGTATCGTGTCGCTCATCGGCCTCTGCGAGGATCTGGATCTGCGGCTGGCGAACAAGCGCGTGTTCGAGAGCCTGACCAAGGCGGGTGCGTTCGACGGTCTCGCCCGGGCGATGCCGGCCCTTGCGTCGATGCCGACGACCATGCTGCGGCCCAGGGTGCTGGCGGCGATTGACGCGGCGTGCGAGCACGGCGCGCGGTTCCAGCGAGATCGCGACGAAGGCCAGGCGCAGCTGTTTGGCGCGCTCGATGACGACGCCGATGGGACGGCCGGCCACAGCGCGGCGGGCGGTGCAGCGGGGCAGTCATTGCCAGAGGCTGCGCCGTGGACCGAAACCGAGCAGCTGGCCTACGAGAAGGAAACACTCGGACTGTACTGGAGCGGTCACCCGATCGATCGGTACGCGGCCGACCTCCGGGAACTCGGCGCCCGGCCGACCGCGGAACTCGCCGACGCGCCGATCGCGACTGCACCGGGTGAGACGTGGGGGCCTGGCGGCCGCAAGCCCCTGGAACCCGACACCAGTATCGGCGGGATCGTCGCCGCGGTCCGCCAGCTGAAGACGCGCAAAGGCGACCGCATGGCCGTCTTTACGCTCGAGGATGCGCGGGGCGGCGTGGAAGTGGTGGTGTTTCCGGAGACGTTTCAGCGGAGCGCGAGCCTCATCGAGACGGGCACGCTCATCTTTGTCCGCGGCCGGCTCGAGCGAGACGACGAATCCGTCCGGATTCTGGCAACCGAGATCCAACCGATCGACACGGCCCGCGAACGACTCGCACGCGAGTTCGCGATTCGGGTGACGGGATCGGCCGACCGTGGCGTGTTCGAGGCGCTCGGTGAGGTGTTTTCCCGGCATCGCGGCGACCGCCGCGTGTCCTTCGAGATGGAGCTGCCGGCGATTTCCGGACGGCTGCGGGTCCGCGCCGACGTATCATCGCAGATTCGCGTCAAGCCCTCGTCAACCCTGATCGCCGAGGTCGAGCAGATCGTGGGGCCGGGAGCGGTGTCGCTGAGATGAGGCGGGAACGGGCCGAAGACCATGCCTGAAACACTGGAATTCGAAGAACCGATCGCACAGATCCTGAAGGAGATCGAGACGCTGTCCGAGCTTCCGCGCACCGACGCGCGGGAACGGGAGATCGAATCGCTCAACCGGCGCATCAAGGTGACTCGCGCGGATCTCTACGCCACGCTGACGCCCTGGCAGCGCGTCCAAGTCGCGCGGCATCCAGATCGGCCGGGTCTGGAGGATTTCATCCGGCGCCTCTTCCAGGGCTTTGTGGAGATCCACGGCGACCGCCGATTTGCGGACGACCATGCCTTGATGACCGGATTTGCCCAGTACCGCGGGCAGCCGATACTACTCGTGGGACACGTGAAGGGCGGCGATACCAAAGACAAGATCTTCAGGAATTTCGGTTACGCGAGGCCCGAAGGGTATAGGAAGGCTCTTCGCGCGATGCGGATGGCCGAGAAGTTCCGCCGGCCGATCGTCGTGTTCGTGGATACCCCGGCCGCGTTCCCTGGAATCGAGTCTGAAGAGCGTGGCGTGGCCGAAGCCATTGCCACGAACCTGCGCGAGATGATGCT
Organism: Vicinamibacteria bacterium; assembly: GCA_041476545.1. GTDB lineage: Bacteria > Acidobacteriota > Vicinamibacteria > Vicinamibacterales > CAVVIG01 > JBGOTP01. Next base: position 1,820 of record JBGOTP010000500.1, read on the forward strand.
CCTCGACACACCCATCATCGTCATCGTCTGCGGGGAAGGGGGGAGTGGCGGCGCGCTCGGTATCGCGGTGGGCGATCGCGTGCTGATGCAGGAGTACGCGATCTACAGCGTCATTCCGCCCGAGGGGTGCGCGGCGATTCTGTGGCGCGATCCGGCCAAGAAGGTGGACGCGGCCGCCGCACTGAAGCTGACGGCCCCAGACTTGCTGAAAGCCGGCATCATCGACGAGATCATTCCCGAGCCGGTCGGCGGCGCGCATACGGATCCGGCGGCGGCGGCAGCACGGGTCGATGACGTCCTGGCCCGCGAACTCGCGGCCATCGCCGCCTTGGACAGCGAAACGCGCCTCGCCCGCCGATACGCGAAGTTCCGCAACATGGGGAGAGCGGGGATTGATTTCGTGGACGACGGTGGGTAGCGGTTTCCGATTCGGTGGACCAGTGGTTTCGGCGCTGATTCACCACGGAGGACACAAAGGACACCAAGGAAGGCTATTCACAGTTCGCTCTCCGGGCCGTTGATCACTCGGCGGATACCCTGTCGTAGATGAGAGGAAGTCTGACCTGGCTTTCGAACTGCAAGCCGGCTTGGGCGAATTCATGGAAGAGGCACGCGTGACACGCGCTCTCGAGAACACCGGCTCCGACCGCAGTGTGAACCTTAATGGCCGCCGCGATTTTGCGTCCTTCGTGTCCTTCGTGGTGGCTCCCGCAGGAGAAAAGCAAACCATGCGCCGTATCGAGTTCCCTTGATGCCAACCATCGGCCCGAAGTGGGAAACGCGGAACTGTGACGAAGCGGCGGCGACGCAGTTGGCTGACGCCCTTGGGGTGGCGCCGATTGTGGCGCGGCTGCTCTGTCAACGCGGACTGGGGGATCCCGACGAGGCCGCGCGCTTCCTGACCCCGAGTCTCAGTCATCTCCACGATCCGATGACGCTCGTCGACATGCCACGGGCCGTCGACCGGATCCTCGCCGCGGTGGCTCGGCGGGAGCGGATCGCCGTTCACGGCGATTACGACGTCGACGGCGTGACCTCGACGGTGATTCTGCGCCGCACGCTCGAGTTGCTGGGCGCCGACGTCACGCATTTCATCCCCGAGCGTCTCAAGGACGGTTATGGGCTTCAGCCCGCCGGGATCGACCGACTCCATGCGGAGGGCGTGGCGCTCGTCGTGTCGGTGGACTGCGGGATTCGGGGCGCCGACGCCGCGGATCGCGCGCGGGAACTCGGGGTCGATCTCATCATCACGGATCACCACGAACCGGACGTCGAGCTGCCGCGAGCGCTGGCGGTCATCAATCCGAAGCGCCGCGATTGTTCCTATCCGGACAAACATCTGGCGGGTGTCGGTGTCGCCCTGAAGCTGGTGCAGGCGCTCTGTTCACGCACCGGACACGACAACTGGTTGCCCGGCTTCATCAAGATCGCGGCGATTGGCACGCTGGCCGATGTGGTGCCGCTCGTCGGGGAGAACCGGGTGATCGCCAAGCTCGGACTCGAACTCCTGACACGCGGGCCTCACAAGGTCGGCTTGCGCGCGCTGCTGGATGTGTCGGGACTGGCCGGCAAGACGATCGACAGCTATCACATTTCGTTCATGCTCGCGCCACGGGTGAACGCGG
>JBGOTP010000501.1:0-3430 GCA_041476545.1 Vicinamibacteria bacterium
GGCCCTTCTAGTACCGGCTGGAGATCGATCTCGCCAGCGGTGTCGTCGCGAAAGCGAAGCCAGATCAGATGGCCGCTGATGTACCGGGCTTCGACGACGTGGTAGTCCATGGTGCTCACGCCAGAGGCGCAATCGGCTTCAACGGCTGACCTTGCTTGGCCAGTTGCCAGTCTTCAACTAATTCTGCCTTGTGAGGCTCCGTCCACTCAACCACGATCTTCAGAGCCCTCGGTGGGAAGTACCCGTGGATTCGCCCAGTTTCGACTTCGACCGAGATTTCGTGCTCGCCGTGAACCAACCTGCCACTCACGTGCATTATTGCCGCCATTTTGGTCCGGGGACAAGTGGCGTTGGCAGTGCGATTCACGTGCATTCGACGCGTTCAGACTCGGGAATTGGAGCCGGCGCCAATTCCCGGGAAATCCGGCGATAGGCCGAACGCGCCTCACGACACCACTGGCCCTCGCCTGGGATCCGCAATGAATTCGCCCAGTTCGAGCGTCTCCAGCACCGTGTCCCACACCGTCTGGCATTGCTCCAAATCCGTCGCCCAGAAGTCGAACGTGATCAAACACTGAAGAGACGACCGCCTCGCAATGCACATCCGAGACCTCGCCTCGCGCCTCTCGCTCGGGTCGAGGAACCTCGCCTCGCGCCATGCGAGTTCAAGATCGCCACGCGTCACGTCGCTGATCGGCCCTGACGTTTCAGTTGTCCGCCGGTCTTCCGGTACGGCCGCTTCGAGCAGCGCCACTATGGGAAGCCCGCTCCAATCGATGGGCGGAAGGCGCTGATACGAAACCGACAATCGGCTGATATCGTCAGGTGGCTCTTTGTCGCAGAGTGTGATGCAACCCTCGTCCCGGAGCACGAACCAGTTCTGCGGATAGTCAAATCGCACCGCGCCGCGGTCGGCCACGAAGATCTTGCACCCAGGTCGCGCCCGCCATCCGTGATGCGAATGAAGTCTCACCTCGTCTTCTTCCATTCGGCTATCGCTCAATCCCGTGGCTGCCGTCGATCGCGGGGTGTAGAACTTTCCCCGCACAATAGCTATCCCCTGCAAGCGCTTGTTGGCGGCCCTGCCGGTGCTACTCTCGTTCTCATGACCATCAAAGCACGTGTCCGCGCAGGCCGGTTGGTCGTCGATGAGCCCACGGACTTGCCTGAGGGCACCGAACTGCAGCTGTTGCCGCTCGATCCTGGTGATTGGATCGACGAAGAAGATCGTGCCGTGCTCTATGAAGCTCTCCGTGAGTCCGGCGCGGATGTCGCCGCCGGTCGTCTAGTGGATGCCGAGGAAATCCTCAAGGAGCTCCGGTCGCGTTGAATCCACGTCGGCGTTCGATTCACCGCCGACGGTGCAAACGCTTGTTGGGCGGCTTTGTGTCCCGAAAGACCGTACAGCGCGAAGAAAAGAAGGCCGCCCCCCGCTCGAACGCGGAGGCGGCCTCAGTTCGCCCTGCCCAGAGAAGCCTCGCGTTCCCGAGCCGCCACACGCCATGCCTTGCCGGTGACTACCTCACCATCATCCGATTCTGCTCGGATCCCGCGAGTACCCACCGAACGCCCCAACCAACCGCATAAACCGCGACGGGGACAAAGACTGCATCGAGCATCATGCTCTCCGCGTTTCGCCAGCTAGTCCAAAAGGCCCGTCCACCAGCCAGCAGGACTTTGAGGCACCAGAGAGCAGAGAACAGAATCCACGCTCGGTGCCAGACGTTCAGCTTCATAAGAGAGGCCCCTTCATCTCCTTTGACACCGCTTCACGCGAAAAGGGAGCATCTCGCACTACCTCCCTTGTGGGTTGGTCGTCGCCGGCGCCAAACTGGCTCTCAGCTCTCAGCTCTCAGCTCTCAGCTCTCAGCTCGACACCGAAAGCTGAAAGCCGACAGCTGAAAGCTGAAAGCGCGGCCCCGTTCTGTTTTTTGACCGCGGCCCTACGGGACCAGTACAGTCACTACGTGCGCCCTACTTCAGAATCGGCTCCATCAGAGGTTCAGCAACAGACCGACGCGTCGATCCAGAGCGAACTCGAACGGGAAGTGGCGCGACGCCGGACGTTCGCGATCATCTCGCACCCCGACGCCGGCAAGACGACGCTGACGGAGAAGCTGCTGCTGTACGCCGGGGCGATTGAGCTCGCCGGTGCGGTCCGCGGCCGCAAGGCCCGCAAGCACGCCACGTCGGACTGGATGGCACTCGAGCAGGAGCGCGGCATTTCGATTACGGCCGCGGCGCTCGAGTTCGAACTCGAGGGGCGCCGCATGTCGCTGCTCGACACGCCGGGCCACAAAGACTTCAGCGAGGACACGTATCGCGCGCTCATCGCCGCCGACAGCGTGGTGATGGTGATCGACGCGGCCAACGGCGTCGAGGATCAGACGCGGAAACTCTTCGAAGTGTGCCGGCGGCACCGGCTCCCGATTCTCACCTTCATCAACAAGCTCGACAGACCCGCGCGTGATCCTCTTGAACTGCTGGACGATCTCGAACGGACGCTCGGAATCTCCGCGGCGCCGGTGAACTGGCCGATCGGCAGCGCCGAGAACTTTCGCGGCGTCTATGACATCGAGCGCAAGACGCTGCTGCTCTACGAACGCGAGGCGCAGGGGCAGCGTCGCGCGCCGGTGGAACTGTCGCAACTGGACGATCCGGCCGCACGGGAGCTGATCGGAGAGAGCGTCTACGCGCACTTCATCGAGTCGCTCGAGGTGACCCGTGCCGCCGGTACAACGTTCGATGTGGCCGAGTATCTGGCGTGCCGCCAGACGCCCGTGTTCTTCGGCAGCGCGCTGACCAACTTCGGTCTCGAGCCGTTTCTTCAGGCGCTCGTCGACCTGGCGCCGCCACCGCAGGCGCACATCTGCGATACGGGAGTCGTGAATCCGACCGACGACCGGCTGACAGGGTTTGTCTTCAAGATTCAAGCAAACATGGATCCACGCCATCGGGACCGTATCGCGTTCGTTCGCATCTGCTCCGGGCGATTTACGAAGGACATGGTGCTGTTCAACAGCCGGCTGCATCGGCCGCTCAAGGCGTCTCGCGCGTACCGCTTCTTCGGACGCGATCGCGAGACGATCGACGTCGCCTACGCCGGCGACATCGTCGGTCTCGTGAACCCCGGGCAGTTCGCGATCGGCGATACCGTCCACACCGGCGCACCACTGCGATTCGTCGACGTCCCGCGGTTTCCGGCGGAGCATTTCGGACGGGTTCGCCTCCAGGACACGCGCTACAAGCAATTTGACGATGGGCTTGGACAGCTCGAGGAAGAGGGGCTGATGCAGCTGTTCTATGTCACGGCCGGACGTCGCGAGCCGATCGTCGGGGTCGTGGGTGCGCTGCAGTTCGATGTGATTGTGAGCCGCCTCCACAACGAGTACGGCGTCGAGGTGAAGATCGACCCGGCGACGTACGTGAC
>JBGOTP010000502.1:0-3426 GCA_041476545.1 Vicinamibacteria bacterium
CCGCCGCCCGTCCGGCGACCACACTCCAGCGAGGTTGGAGCCCACCAAACGTTCGGTCAAGCGTATCGGCGCACTCGTCAACTTCGCCGTCTCCGGATTCAGCTCGGCGACATACACATCCTCGGTCCCCGTCCGAACGCCATAGTAGTACGAGCCGTCGCGCGAGAACCCGAACGGCGACACGTTCCCCATGTCCGGCTTGACGAGTTCGGGTGTCCCTATCGGTTTCCCCTCGGCGACTTGAATCGCCCACAGGCCCGTGTTGCCTCTCCGATCGCTGGCAAACACGATCCCCTTGCCGTCGGGCGTCCAGACGGGCCCATAATCAATCGCTGGATGTTGCACGAGGGGGATTTCCTGGCGGCCGTCGACCGCAAGGACGAAGATGTCGCGGTCCGCTGAATCCCGACGCAGGGGAGCGTCATACGCAACGTAGCGGCCGTCGGGAGACAAGCCCATCTCGAGTGGGTAGCGCCATTCGAGCGACTTCAAGATCCGCATGCCTCCGTCGGGCACGGCGATCAGGGCTATCTGGGTGGTCTGGTCCCCCCGGACCACGAGTGTCAGAATCTGTTTGCCGTCAGCAGACCACCCAAAGGGTTGGAGGTAACGCACGTCCTCGTTGTGAACCACAACGCGGAACTGAGATCCGGTGGGCGATCCCGTCAAGAACGCAACGCGGAGCTCAAACAAAGCGGTGACACAGTCGAGCCACGCGTAAGCGATCTGCGTGCCGTCGGAAGAAACAACCGGCGATTGGCCGTACCCCTGGCAGGTCGCGGATCCGTTGTTGTTGGTGAGACGGCGCTTCTCGCCAGTGGCCAGGTCGCGAATGGCGATGTCGTCTGTGCTCCCGTCGGTGAAGGCGAAATATCGGCCATCTGGCGTCGGTGCCCCATAGAGATCGACCTCGGGGCCGGTCCACACCTGTCGGACTACCGTCGCCGATGAAGTGGCCGCCCCTGCGCGCTCGGTCAGCCTGTTGCGAGCCTGTGCGGCTGCTTCTTTTTGATCGGCAAACTCCCGCACCACGCGCTGATAGATCTTCATCGCTTCCACGTCGCCCATCTTCTGATAGCACTCGGCCATCTGAACAAGGGCCGTGGCTACAACAGGGCGCTCCGTCTTGAACCTGTCGACGATGGTCTGAAACTGCTTGATGGCGCCGTTGCAATCGCCGTCGACGGTGGCCTTGTCCGTGGCAGTGCGTAGCAGCGCCTGGGCGGAATCCGTCTTTTGAGCGGCGAGGCCCGCAGCGAGCAGCAGCACGGTGGAAAGAAGCGCGAGCAGTGTTCGAGTGGCAAATCTCATCGTAAGTTCTCCTTCGCGCTCCACTCTAGAGACTGAACGTCGAGCCTCCGCCTCGCCCGTGTCGAGATCGCGTCGAGTTTCTCAGCCATCGAACCGATACCCGGCAGGAGACCGCCAGTGGTCGGCTTCGAGAGATGAGCGCGTTCAAGGTCAACGTCACCGCCAGCAATCCCAAACATGAGGAGCGGACGACCCCTCCCGTGGAAGCTCTTGTCGACACAGCCTCGGAACTCACCTGGCTGCCCGCCGATCTCCTCCGGTCCGCCGGGATCACGCCACGCCGCAAGCGGCTCTTCGCCACGGCGACTCAGCAGAAAGTGGAGCGCGAGGTCGGCTTCGCCATCGTCGCCGCGGAAGGCTACGAGACGATCGACGAAGTCGTGTTCGCCGAGCCAAGCGACATGGTCCTGCTTGGCGTGAGGACGCTCGAGGGCTTCGGTGTCGCCGTGGATAACATCGCCCATCGTCTTGTGGCCACGACGACAATTGTCGCGAGCGCGCGCGAATAGCGCCCTCAGCCGTAGTGGTCCGTCGATAGTCGAGCGTTCAGCCATCGAACCGATACCCGATGCCACGTACGCTCAGCAGAAACTCGGGCCGTGCCGGCGCGGGCTCGATCTTCTTGCGCAGATTGAGAATGTGCGTGTCCACGACGCGGTCCCCGATGTAGGTGTCCGGTCCCCACGCCTGCTGGATCAGTTGCGCACGAGTGAGCACACGGCCGCGGCAGCGAACGAGCGTGCGCAGCAGACGGAACTCGAGCGCCGTGGCGTCGACCGGCTTCCCACCGCGCCGGATCTCGGCGCGATCGAAGTCCACCTCGCAATCGCCGAAGCGGTAGACGCCGGCCGAATCCTCTTCGAAGCGGCGCCTGACGGCTTTGATCCTCGCGCGCAATTCGTTGGCGCTGAACGGCTTGGTCACGTAGTCGTCGGCGCCGAATTCGAGCCCCAGGATCTTCTCCGCCTCCTGCGTCTTCGCGGTGAGCATGATGATCGGCGTCTTGACGCGGGCGCTCCGCAACTCGCGACACACCTCGAACCCATCGCGGAACGGCAGCATGACGTCGAGCAGGATGACGTCCCACGGCTCACGTCCTCGCCGGACGGCCGCCTCGCCATCGCGCACGACCTCCACCTCGTAACCATGACGCGTGAGGTCTTCCTCGAGCCCCAGCGCGATGTCCGGTTCGTCTTCGACGATTAGGATTCGGGGCATAGTGAGCTCTCAGCTCTCAGCTCTCAGCTCTCAGCTCTCAGCTTTCAGCTTTCAGCGCGCAGCTGTCAGAGTGACGTGTGACCGTGCATTGTGCGCAAGGTCGGCGGCTGCCGGCAGCACGATCGTGAATGTGCTGCCCTGTCCAGGCGTGCTATCGACGGACACGGTTCCTCCGTGAGCGAGGACGATGTGACGTACCATGGCCAGGCCGATGCCGGTGCCCTTGATGCCGCGCTCGCGGCTCGCCGCTCCGCGCACGAACTTCTTGAAGATCTCGTCGTGCTCGTGACGCGGGATGCCCAGGCCCCTGTCGCGGACGCTGATCGCGACGGAACCATCGCGGGCTTCCACGTTCACGGAAACTGTGTGGCTCGATCCTGAATACTTGACCGCGTTGTCGAGCAGATTCCAGAGCGCGCGCGTGAGCGCATCAGGATCCGCATCAATTGCGCCGCTGTCCTCGCTGACCGAAGCCTCGACGATGAATCCATCCGGCGCCCCGTCACGTCGAAAGTCTTCGATGATAGTCGCGACGAGCGGTGCGACGGACAGTCGTTCGAGCCTGTACGGGCGTGCTCCGGCTTCCATCCGGCCGAAATCGAGCAGCGACTCGACCAGGCGCCGCAGGCGTTCGGTGGCGCGCGCCTGCGCCTGATAGAACATCCGTCGCTTGCCGGCCGGGAGGTCTGGGTCGTCGTTGAGCAGGTCCGTGAACTGGCGCAGCGACGTGAGCGGCGTGCGAAACTCGTGCGACACGGCCGACACGAAATCCGACTGGAGCTGGGCCACGGCGAATTCCCGCGAGACCGCGCGAACGATGAAATACCCGCCGGTGATGACGAGGCCGACCAGGAGCGCCAGACCCGCGAGGAGCAGGCGACGGCGGTTGGCGAGCTC
>JBGOTP010000503.1:0-3420 GCA_041476545.1 Vicinamibacteria bacterium
GAACGAAGCGACCCATCGTGCGCCACGTCTGAAAGCCCGCGACGCGCGTCGCGGTCGGGCGCTGACTCGCGATGAGAGAGACGTTGTGCCATGAGTACTTGTGGAACCGCGCCATGGTCTTGAGCAGCGCGGTGAGCTGGTCGCTGTGGCCTTCGTCGAGAAGCGCCGCAAGCGTGTCGAGGGCGTCGGCGGTCATGGTGTCCTCCTTTGGACGGGTTGTCCGCGGTTCCTTCGCGCCCCACGGAACCCGACAACCCGTCTGGAGGACACACAGCTCTGCCATCGGCAGGTCAAACACTGTGGCGGCCCTCACCGGGCGGGCCAGCGATCTGTGCTGGCGCGACGCGAAGCGGCCGGTGAGCGTGGCGGTGTGATCGTGCGCAGCACGACGGCGTGCTGGTGGCGGAGCCATCTCGCCGGCCACGATGCTCACGTCGGCACGGTCGGGTTCGCGTCCTGATCGACCTCGGACGAACGGCTGGCGACCCTACCTTTTGCTGAACTTCGGCAAGCGCGGGTCGGGTGAAGTTCCATCCCCATTCGGCGCCTGTTGGTACCCCCAGGGCAGTGCAATGAGGGCACAATGAGGCGCGCCGACGTTCCAGCGGTCACAGGAGAATCCCCTTCCGCGGGTCAGTCGACTAGATCTGGCGGCCCTTTCAACGAGAACCCGACTTCGGTGTGACCAGCGTGGACTATGATCTGACCAGCAGAGTTGATCCGGCGTGCCGAACCGCGCAGTGAGCTGTCCATGACGTACCCAGACGCAGAACTCGAAGCATTGCTCTCGGCCGCGGAGTCCGATTTGTCGGAGCGGAAGGAATCACTCGGTGGCGACGCTCCAACCAAGATTCGTGAGGCGATTTGCGCGTTTGCGAATGACCTTCCCGATCATCAGCGGGCTGGCGTGGTGTTTGTGGGGGCGGAGGACAATGGCGCTCCGTCAGGGCTTGCCATCACCGATCAGTTGCTCCTCACGCTTGGCGCCATGAAGTCCGACGGAAACATCGTGCCACCGCCGTCAATGATCGTTGAAAAGCGCGTCCTCCGAGGCGTTGAGATGGCGATCGTCACTGTCGCTCCCGCGGATGCGCCTCCCGTGAGCTACCAGGGGCGCATCTGGATCCGAGTCGGACCTCAACGGGCTATTGCAACGGCGCAAGACGAGCGCATCCTCAGCGAAAAACGCCGCTTCCGCGACAAGACGTTTGATGCCCATCCGCTCTCATCGGCGAAGCTGTCTGATTTAAGCCGGACGAGATTTGAGGAGGACTACCTACCTGCTGCGGTTGCACGGGATGTTCTGGAATCCAACGATCGCACCTACGAGCAACGACTAACTGCGACGAAAATGGTCTTATCTCCTGAGGAGCCAATTCCGACCGTGGCAGGCATGCTTGTGCTGGGAACCCGTCCGCGCGACTTTCTCCCCGGAGCATATGTGCAGTTCCTCCGTATCAACGGAACCGCTCTGTCTGACCCGATTCGAGACGAGGGTGACATCGACGGCCCGATCGCTGACGTGATTCGTCGGGTTGAGGAGAAGCTTGAGGCGCACAACCAGACTGCGGTAGACATAACCGGTGGACCCATCGAGGTAAGAACACCGACCTACCCGCTGCCGGCACTGCAGCAGCTCTTGCGAAACTCGATTCTTCACCGCAGCTACGAAGGCACCAACGCTCCCGTTCGTGTTACGTGGTTTGACGATCGCATTGAAATCACGAATCCAGGTGGGCCGTACGGTGCGGTCACGGCGGCGCGGTTCGGCACACCAGGTTTGGTCGACTATCGCAATCCCGTGTTAGCTGAAGCGATGAAAGTCATGGGATTCGTCAATCGCTTTGGCGTCGGCATCGCCACGGCTCGAGAAGCTCTCGAGAAGAACGGCAATCCACAGTTGGAGTTTTCCGTTGAACCAGAGTGGATCCTCGCAACAGTTCGGAGGCGGCCGTGAGTGCGCCGGTCCTCACGTTTTTCAACAACAAAGGCGGCGTTGGCAAGACGTCTCTTCTGTATCACGTCGCTTGGATGCTGGCCGAGTTGGATCGGCGCGTCCTTGTGGCCGATCTCGATCCCCAAGCCAACTTGACCGCTGCGTTCCTCGACGAAGATCTGCTAGCTGATCTATGGGACCCCACCGCGTCGGCGGACGCGAGAACGGTCTTTCAGGCTCTTCTACCCTTGACGAAGGTGGGAGATATTCGTGAGCCCAAGCTGCAGAGGCTGTCCGGCCGCCTGTCTCTCTTGCCCGGTGATCTCGCGCTCTCGGGATTTGAAGATCAACTTTCGGCGGAATGGCCGAACAGTCTCGGAACTACAAATCAATATCGGCCTTTCCGCATCCTGACTGCGTTCTGGCAGGTTCTTCAGATGAGCGCGCGGCAGTGCGGCGCCGACATTGTGCTTGTGGATCTGGGACCCAGTCTTGGTGCGATCAACCGCTCGGCTTTGATCGCGACGGATTTTATCGTTGTGCCACTCGACGCCGACTTGTTCTCGTTGCAGGGCCTTCGCAACCTCGGGCCAACGCTGAGGCGATGGCGGCACGAGTGGCGGGAGCGAGTGGACAAGTGGACAGCCCCTGAGTTCGACCTCCCGCAAGGTCGGATGGAGCCAATTGGGTATGTCGTCCAGCAACACGGCGTGCGGTTGAATCGGCCCACCCGAGCTTTCGATCGATGGGTTCAGAGGATTCCCGCAGAGTATAGCGAGAGCGTACTCGGAAAGCCCTATGCGCCGACGGGCCTGGCTCCGGAGTCCGATCCGAACCGCATCGCCACCGTCAAGCACTACCGTAGTTTGATCCCGCTGGCACAGGATGCGCGCAAGCCGATTTTCAAGCTCACATCGGCTGACGGGGCACTGGGCGCGCACCAGACTGCGGCTCGGGAGTCGTACGATGACTTCGCGAAGCTCGCGAAGGAAATCCTACGTCGAATGGACGTAGCGCGGGTACCGTGAGCATAAGACCAGCATAAGACTTAGCAGCCGAAAACGCCCTTTCTCGGACTTTCACCACCGACCATCGCCGACGCGAAATCAGGCCTGATTCTTAGAGACTGGTGTGTCTATTTGAAGTCTGAGAACGACCAACAAAAAAGGCCCTCAACCGACCATGACGGTCGATTGAAGGCCATTTCTATTGATCTTTTTTGGTCGGGGCGAGAGGATTCGAACCTCCGACCCCTCGGTCCCGAACCGAGGCGCAAACCGTCGAGTTGCGCCTGAATTCGTGTCACTCGGCCATCCGCATACAAGCAGCATACAGAATTTTCGAGGCGCTCGGCGCTCATTCGGGCGCCTTCTCCGGGCATCGCTGAATCCGACTCGCTCCGCCGGATCTCAGGGTTGCCAGCCGGCGGGAAGCCTTTCGTCCACCTCGAACGCGAGTTGTTCATCGCGAGCGAAAGGCCGCTA
>JBGOTP010000504.1:0-3384 GCA_041476545.1 Vicinamibacteria bacterium
ACACGGCCGCCCCGACAATCCTGATCCGATCGCGAGCCACGCTCGGCGGGGCGCCGCCCTCGGTGGTGATCGTGCCCGTCACCGACCATCCAGAAGACGTGACGAGCGACACATCGGTGATGTCTGTGTCGGTCACGGTCAGTGCCAGCATCGCGGATTCGTTCGAGGCCGCTGTTTGCAGGATGTAGTTGCCCGGCCGGACGTTTTGGATCGTGAACCGGCCGTCGGGCGTCGCCGTGGCGTTGCCTCCGATACTCGCGATGCCGCCGCCCGGCCCCAGCGTCCCCTGCGGAACAACCATGACCCCTGCGCCGAGCGGCGCGCCGTGCGAATCGAGCACGGTGCCCGACACCGAGACGGTTCGTCCAGGAACGAGCGAGAAATCGTTCCCGCTCGATTCTTTTCCAAACGCGACGATCGTTCGACGCGCATTTGCCAGCTCGGTCGAGCCGGGAGAATACGTGGGCGCGTACCCCAGCGTCTCTTCCTTGCCGTTGGTCATCGCGATCCATGTCTCCGTGGTCGTCGCCATCACCGCGTATGTGGCTGGCAGAAGGTGGATCAATCGATACTGTCCCGCATCGTCTGTCCTGACTGCCGGACTCGCGGGGACCCATTGCCGGCGACCTTGCCACAACTGAAGACGCAGCGCGAAGACATTGACGCCTTCAATCGGTTCGCCGAGCTCGTCGGTGATGCGGCCGCTGATGACGCCCATCCGTGGAAGCGCGAAGTCCACCTTGTCGAGGATTTGCCGGTCCTCCAGCTGCAGTGGCGTGCCTTGTTCGAGCGGTCTGCGTTGGCCGTACTGCAGGGTGAGGTACCCGCTTCTGGCCACCGACACGGTGTATCGACCCGGCGGCAGCGCTTTGATCTCGTATCGGCCGTCAACGTTGGTGTTGGTGCTGCGGTTCTCGCGCCCCAATGCCGGTGAGGTGAGAGTGACCTTGGCCCCGCGCACAGGCCGTCCGGTGTCGCCGGCCACAATGCGCCCACCAATCGCGGCGGTACTTGTCGGGGTCGGTTGCGGCTGGTTCGACGGTCGGGCGCCCTGAACGCTCGTGGCGGCGCCCGAAGTGCCCGGTGCGATCGAGTTCTGCCCGCGCGCCGTTCCGGCACCGAAAGCCAGCACGGCGGCGACAACGAGGACGGTTCGGACATGTCCAGTCATTGGGCCCTCATCGCGCGATGACGGTGAGCGACACGGTTTGTGCACCGCCGTCCGCGAGCGTCAGCTTCCGAGAGCCTTCCCGCAGCGACTCGAGGTAGTCCGGGTCGTACCACATCGCATCTTCGACGTAGTCCACGGCTGTCGTGAGGTACTCGCCAGGCGGCAGTCCCTTGATTTGCGCCCGGCCCTGCTGATCCGGACGCGCCGCCCGCACGAATCGCGACCGATCGAACCATCGCCTGGAGTCGGCGGAGAACACGATCAGCGTGCCGTCTGCGGCAGGGCGCCCTTTGTCGTCGCGTAACTGGCCCGTGACAACGGTCGGTCGATTTGTGAGGACGATCTGCACGCCCGGCCACTCCTCGCCGCTCCTCGGCGCGAGCGCCGTGTCCGTGATGTCCTGGCCGTCGCGGAAGATCCCCTTCACCGCCCAGTCTTCAGGAAGCGTGACGTCGAATCGCGCCGGGCCGAAGACGTTCTTCACGTCGAACGTACCATCGTCCTTCACCTGGCCGCGTCCGGAGGAATCTCGAAACACACCCAGTATCGTGGGATCCGGCTGCCCCAGGAGTCGCTGCGCGATCTGCAGTTCAATGTTCCTTGGCAGAGGGCCATCATCCGTTCGCACCTGGCCGCTGATGGAGCCGCCCGTTGAACCCAGAAGGCTCAGATTTGTGAGATCGATGCCGGCGACCACAATCGGCACAATGCTCACCTCCGGCGTGCTCCCATTTCCTGCAGGCCCGGTGCTTGCGGTCAACTTGTATTCACCCGGAGACACATTCGAGAAGGAAAATGTCCCGTCTGGAGCGACGGTCGCCTCGCCTGAGCCGCCAAAAAAACCGCCGAAGCCCTCTCCCCGGACTTCATCGCGAAGACCAACCGTCTTGAATATCTGGCCGTGGGAGTCGAACGCCGTGCCGGAAACGTTCGCAGCCCGGCCGGGAATCAGCGCGAAATCGACGCCCGGCGCTTCCTTGCCGAGGCCGACGGTGATCTTGCGCGCCTCCTGCGCGGCATCTGTTCCGGGAAAGTACGTGGGCGAGTATCCCATCGACTCCCGCCGATCTCCGACATCGACGGTCCACTGTTCGCTCGCTTGCGCCATCACGATGTAACTGCCTGGTATAAGTCCAGTCAGACGATAGGCGCCGGCATCGTCCGTGAAATTCACGCCTCGTCCGGTCGGGACGAATCGCTTTTCGCCGTTCACGTACGTCCAGCGCATCGCGAGGACCCGCGCTCCCTCAACCGGCTCTCCCACGTCGTTCACGACTCGCCCGGTAATCACGCTCATCTTCGGCAGAGCGAAATCGACCGGCTCGACGATCTCACGATCGCCCACCAGCACGGGCTTTCCCTGCTCGAAGGGCCGGCGTTGGCCGTATGTGAGGGTCAGGTACCCGCTGCGCGCGACCGACAGCGTGTATCGGCCCGGCAGCAGGTCTTTGAATTCGTACCGGCCATCGGCGTTGGTGCTCGTCATCCTTGGACGCGCGAGGGCAGGGGAGGACAACGTGATGCGCGCGCGGCGAAGCGGGCGCTCGTTTTCACCGTCCACGATCCGCCCGTGAATGGCGCCGGTGCCGACGGTCTGTGAGGCCGGCCGCTGGTCTCGCGACGGAGTCGCTGGTGTGGCCGGTCGGGACTGAGGTGCGGCCGTCGTTTGGGCGCGGGCAAACTGAGATCGATCACTTATGGGGAGGACGACGACAAATGCCGTGACAAGGCAACAGAGGAGTCGCATCCGCGCTCCAGTCGCGCGTGAACTCGGGCGGAGCTCGAAGTGCGATGCGTGCATGGCCAAGCCCTGCACGCATTATACGCACCCGCCGCCTATCGTCCGGCCTCGTCATCGCCTCCCGATCGAGTCTCCCGTGACGACCAGCTCCACGCGCCGGTTCTGCTGACGTCCCTCCGCCGTGTTGTTCGAGGCGACCGGCCGGGCTTTCCCAAAGCCGGCGGTCGCGACTGCCTCCTGCCCGATGCCCTGGTGGACCAGAAAGTCGCTCACTGAGCTCGCGCGTTGTTCCGACAGCCGCTGGTTGTAGCTGTCGGACCCGACGCTGTCCGTGTGCCCCTCGACGACCACGTGCAGCCCCGGATGCGCGGCGAGAATCCCCGACACTCGCGCGAGCTTTTCGCGCGCGGCGGGCTTGAGAGTCGCGCTGTTGAAGTCGAACAACACGTCGGACGGGTTCACAATCAGCCCT
>JBGOTP010000505.1:0-3366 GCA_041476545.1 Vicinamibacteria bacterium
CCCGATTCCTACCTCGGGAGCGGGGCGAGCCCTGGCGTGGCCCCGGCCGGCAGAGGCGTTCGCGTGGTGTTCATCACCATCGACAGCATGCTGTAGTAGCCGACGATGCCTGCGGTGTCGATGAGGCCTTGCTCGCCGAATTTCGAGATCATCCGGCTGTAGGTGCCATCGCTGACGCTCTGGTTCCGGTGCAGCTCGTCGCAGAAGTCGTAAAGAATTTCTTCGTCATCCGTCATCGGACGCGGGCGGCGTCCCTCGGCAATCGCCTTGCCGGTCGCCGCGCTCACGCCTGCGGCAAGGGCCATCGGATAGTGGGCATCCCACTCGTACTGCTGGGTCCACGAGCGCGCGGTGAGCAGGATCACGAACTCGCTGAGCCTCGGCGGCAGCACGCTCCGGAACCGCAGGTAGTCGCCCATCGCCCTCGCGCGGTTCATCACCTCGGGACTGCGCAGCAGCGGCACGAACGGCCCCGAGATGTCCGCCCCGCGCGCGTCCTTGAACTCGGCAACCGCCTTGCGCTGCGCGTCGGTCATCTTGTCCGCCGGAATCGGCGGCATCCGGTCCTGTGCGTCCGCCTGTGTGGCACACCCGACAACGATGAGCAGTGCGACCCCAGTCGCACAAACATTCGCCAGCATCGTTTCCCCCCCTTACATCCCTAACATCCTTACATCCCTACATCCCGACATCCCTACATCCTTAGATTCCCCGATTCCCCTGTTACTGATATTTCCAATTCCGCGACTTCCCTTCCGCTATCCATTCGATTGCCGTCTTCACGCGCCGCTCGCGGGTGTCTTCGCCTTTGGCGCCGCGGATCCACTGCGCGTACTCGCGCTTGTGGCTCGGGCTGAAGGCGTCGAATGCCGCCTGGGCCTTCTTGTTTTTCACAAGCGCCGCCTTGAGGGCTGGCGGCGCGACAAGCTTCTTCGCCGGCTTCCTTGGGCGCGGCGGCATCTTGACCCCCGCGTCGTTCAGCGCCATCGCCTTGTGAATCAGCGCCGTCAGCGTTTTCTTCGACGGGAGATCCTTCACCGCCTCGATGTGGCCGAACTGCAGCGCCGGATCGCGACTGGCCTTCTCGCCGAGCACCAGCCCCGACTTCCAGAAGCCGAACGTGCAGTACGCCTTGAAGGCGTTCACGCCGCAGAGCATCCCCTTGTACATGAATGACGGGGAGCTCCATTTCATCGTCTCCTCGACGTCCGGACAGGCCGCGTGTACCACGGCGCGGAGATGCGTCAGGATCGGCTTTGCGAAGTCCGCACTCTTCTCGATGTACGCATCAACGCGCGGGTCTCTTCTGCCCATGACAGTGGCGGATATTACCAGACCTGCTAGAGTGCCTCCATGCGCACACTGAAATTCGCGTTCCGCACGCTCGTCAGGACGCCGTTGGTCACGGGGGTCGCCATCCTGTCCCTGGCGCTCGGAATTGGCGCCAATGCGGCGGTGTTCTCGCTGTTCAACCAGATCCTGATCCGGCCGCTGCCCGTCCACAATCCGGGGGCGCTCGTCAATCTCTCGGCGCCCGGACCGAAGCCGGGCGCGAATTCGACCAACAACGCGGGCGGTAACGATGACGTCTTCAGCTACCCCATGTTCCGCGATCTCGATCAAGCGCAGACGGTCTTCACCGGCATGGCCGCGCACCGGAATTTCGACGTGAATCTGGCGGCACGAGGACAGACGCTGAACGCCTCGGGCATGTTCGTGTCGGGCAGCTACTTCCCGGTGCTCGGCCTGAAGGCTGTGCTCGGCCGCCTCATCAGCCCGGAAGACGACCGCGCCCCGGGGGCATCACCTGTGGCCGTTCTGAGCCACGCGTACTGGCAGGCGCGCTTCGGATCGGACCCGGGCGTCGTCGGCGACACGCTGGTCGTGAACGGGCAGACGCTGACGATCGTGGGCGTCGCGCCGCCCAAGTTTAACGGCACCACGCTCGGCACCGCGGCGAGCGTCTTTGTGCCGATCACGATGCGCGAGGCGTTGCAGCCAAGCCCCAGACGCGCCAGCCTTACGTCCCGCATTTCGTACTGGGTGTATGTCTTCGCGCGTCTTAAACCCGGCGTGTCTCTCGAAGGAGCGCGCACAGCGATCAACGCGCCGTACCATTCGATCATCACCGACGTCGAAGCCCCCCTTCAGCGCGGCATGACCGAGGCCACCAGGGCGCGGTTTCTCGCCAAGACGATCGGCGTCGCCGCAGGTGCGCACGGACAGAGCACCATCGGCGAAGCGCGAACGCCGCTGACGCTGCTCTTCGGTGTGGCCGGCCTCGTGCTGCTTATCGCCTGCGCCAACGTCGCCAATCTCCAGCTCGCACGCTCGGCTGGACGCGCAAGCGAGATGGCGATCCGGCTGTCGATCGGCGCCGGACGCCGGCACCTCATCGCGCAACTGCTGACTGAGTCGTGTCTACTGGCCGTGCTCGGCGGCGCCGCCGGACTCATTGTCGCCCGCTGGACTCTCGATTTCATCGCCACGCTGGCACCCGCCGACTCGGGCAATGTCTTCGACCCACACCTCGACGTCTCGATCCTGTTGTTCAGCGGCGCGCTCGCCCTTGGCACGGGCCTCCTCTTTGGATTGTTCCCGGCGCTCAAGAGCACCCGGCCGGATCTGGTGTCCACGCTCAAGAGCCAGGCGGGCCAGTCTGCGGGAGGCCGCTCCGCGTCCCGCTTCCGCACGACGCTCGCCACGACGCAGGTTGCGCTCTCGATGACGCTCCTCGTGGCGGCGGGACTCTTCATCAGAAGCCTGGTCAACGTGAACCGCGTTGACCTCGGTTTCGACATGAACAATGTCGTCACCTTCGGTGTCTCGCCGGCCCTGAACGGGTACACGGCTGCACGGTCCACAGAACTTTTCGAACGCATCGAGTCCGAATTGAAGGCCCTCCCAGGCACAACGGGTGTCACGGGCGCGACGGTCCCGGTACTCGCCGACGACAACACGACCAACAACGTGACGGTGGAAGGCTTCCATCCGGCTCCTGGCGAGGGAGCCGTCTCCAGCATGAATGACGTTGGCGGCGACTATTTCCACGTGCTGCGCATTCCAATTCTCGCGGGCCGGGATCTCTCGGCGGCGGACGTGGCAGGCGCGTCAAGGGTAGTCGTCGTCAACGAGGCGTTCGCGAAGCGATTCAACATGGCGAGTCCTGGCAATGCCGGGAGCGCTGGAAACAATGGCAGCAACGTCCAAGGCGTGATCGGCAAACACATGGCGGTTGGGGCCGGCGGAGCCCTGGACTATCTCGAGATCGTCGGCATCGCCCGGAATGCGAAATACAGCGACGCGAAGGAGGCCGTGCCGCCCCTCTTCTTCCGACCGTACCGGCAGGTGGACAACGTGCGAGCA
>JBGOTP010000506.1:0-3366 GCA_041476545.1 Vicinamibacteria bacterium
ACCTGCTATCGACGGGTGACGGAGCCCGTGCACGCCCGTGGCAACCTCGTGCCGGATGCGCATCTGGCTGCGCTGCTCCTCCAACATGAGGTTCGAGTGCTCTACACCAACGATCGCGATTTTCGAAAGTTCGATTTCCTGGAGGCGCGCAATCCGTTCGCGGTCTAGAAGGGCCGAAGCCGAGGAAACACGAAGGGCGTTGCCGGATATTCTCCTTGCCGAAAACGGCGTCCCGTTGGCGCCGAATCTACCCCATTCTGGCGCAGGCTGACGCGTAGCGGCGTCCACTTTCGTCCCCACTTCGGACAATCTGCTCGGCGTGCGACGATTTTACTTGTCACGCGCGCGCAACCCGAAACATTATCTACCCGCCATGCGTGCACAGTCCGTCGTCTGCATTCTCATCGTCTCAGCTTCCATACCGCGCGCGCCTCGAGCGGCGCACAGAGGACGTCCATGGAAACACGAGCCCATCTTCATCTGACTGACGTCAGCGGTGAACAGCGCCGAGGCGCGCGTCGGCGCCGACGACCGAGTCTCGTGCTCATCGCGCTGACCGCTGCTGTGCTGCTGGGAGGATCGTCATCCGCGACACGGGCAGCGACCCTCTGCGTCGACAACACGGGCGTCTGCAGCGACGTCACCGGCACCCCCTGCTACTGCACCCTTCAGGCGGCGATCAACGCGACCTCGAACGGCGACACCATCACCGTGGCGGCAAGTACGTACACGGTCGGCGGGCTGGTGACGGTGGACAAGACGCTCACCCTGCTCGGCGCCCAGGCAGGGGTCACTGCCTGCGGGCGGGCCGGTGCGGAATCGGTCCTCAGCAACTCGCAGGGCATGCGGATCGCAGCCAGCAACGTCGTGATCGACGGCTTCACCGTCCAGGACAGCGTCGTGGCCGCCTTCACGGGCTACGGCATCTGGATGGACCCGAGCGTCAACGTAACCGGCACGCACGTCGTGAACAACATCTTCCAGAACAACATCGTCGGCGTGGGCCTCGCCAATAAGGGGCCGTCGCAGGCGTTGATTCAACACAATGCGTTCACGACGAACAATCAGCCGGGTGGGGCCGGCGGCTCGGGCATCTACACGGACGAGTTCGTGGGTGGGCAGGTCACGAACGTTCTCATCGACGCCAATTGCTTCACCAGCAACGAGAATGCGGGCGTCGGCTTCAGCAGCACCGACACGACGAAACCCGACTCGGACATCGAGATCTCGAACAACTCTTTCGACATGAACGGGCGCGGAATCTATTTCTTCAACACCAACGCGTCGACCGTGCATGACAACAAGATCACCAATTCCACCGTGCCGACGGATGGCGGGACCAGCGTGGCCATCGCCGTGTTCGGCGACGTGAACGTCCTCACCATTCTCAACAACGACCTGCTGACAGGCGCCCTGCGCGGCATCCGCGTGGACAACTTCAACGTCAACCCGAACACGGACGTCGAGGCTCACCTGAACAACATCGTCGGCTTCACGCTAGCCGGGCTCGAGGTCGGCGCCGCAGGCCACGTCGGCCCCGTCAATGCGACCTGCAACTGGTGGGGCTCGGCCACCGGACCGACCAATGGCGGGAACCCGGGAGGCACCGGTGACACCGTGATCGACTCCGGCCCCGCGATCTTCACCCCATGGCTGATCGCGCCCGCCCCGGGCGGGCCATGCCTCGGCGGCGTGCTCACCCCGACGCCGACCGTGACACCGACACCGCCGCCCAACCCGACGCCCACGGCGACCGAGACGCCGGCGCTCGATCACTTCGCGTGTTTCGAGATCCACCGGTTGCCGCTGAACAGTACGCGCGTCTTGACCGACCAGTTCGGAACCAGCACGGTGACTATCAAGAAGGCGAAGCGACTCTGCGCGCCGGCGGACAAAAACGGCGAGGACCCGACTGCCCCGAGCGATCCGGCGCACCTCACGTCCTACACGATCAAGCAGACGGATCCGCCCTTCGCGCGCGTGGGCAACGTCCGCGTGGCCAACCAGTTCGGCACGCTCACCGTTGACGTCATCAAGCCCGACCGGCTCCTCGTGCCGACCGCGAAGAGCCTCACCGCTACGCCCCCCGCGCTCGCGAATCCGATCGACCACTTCAAGTGCTACAAGGTGAAGAGCACCGGCGGCTTCAGTCTGGCGGGCGTCAATCTCGTTACCCAGTTCGGCGGGATCACCGTCGACATCATCCGGCCGCTCCACCTCTGCGTGCCTGTCAATAAGAACAACGAGGATCCGGGCGCACCGAACCACAATCAACACCTGATGTGCTACAAGGTGCGGGGGCCCCGGCCGCAGGTGCCGGACCAGGTATTCACGAACAATCAATTCGGTACGGACAATTTCGCAGTGTTCGGTCCGCGGGAGTTATGCGTCCCGTCTGCGCCTCCTTGTGCTTCGGCCGGAATTACCTTGCCGACGCAGCTGCCCAATCAGACCAACTGCGGCCCGAATAATCAGAACGCCTGCAACGGCTGGGACCGCCTAGGTGTATTCCCGGAAACCGTCGTATCGTCGCGGGCAAATGTACCCGCGCCGGCGCGACTCTACGAGTGGAACTCCGGCCCGACGAAATGCTTCTACGTCTACCGGGTACCTACGATGGGCGCCAACCCCACGCTGAACGGGGTGCATTGCTACAACACCACGACGTGTGACGTCTGCGCTTTCGACCTGAAAACTCTAAACCGAGAACCCACGTGGGACGATCTGCTACCCGCGAGCAGTGGCATGATCCAAGACTGCTCGACGTGTCACGCGCCTGGGCCGATCGCGCCGACGGATCCGTTTTGGGAAGTCATACAGACCCGATCGAGAACTCTCATGCAGACCTGTGTAGGCCGCGGCGGCCCGCGTTGGATCGCTGCGCCGAAGTCCTGGCTCAAACAAGACGTTGCGCGAAAGTTTAATGCTCCAGGGGGTTGCGCCGGCGGGAATTGCCACAATACCGGGTTCGTCAGGGGCACGAACGACTTCTGCTCACAGGTCGCCCAGCAGACGTTCACCCTCGACAAGCCGGGGACGTGCGCAGACGGCATGTGCGACGACCTCACCACCGCGTGTACGGACAGCAGCATGTGTCCACGAGTTCTTGGAGCGATGAAAGCGAACGGCTACGTCTTGACCGACCCGAAGGTGTGTAAAAAGTTCGCTGAAGACCTAGGCTGCACGGCCGCGCAGCTCGGCTGTCCGGCGTCGTAGGCGTCAAGCGGCGCTTGCCCGCGCTCTCGTCCATCCGGGGGGCAGAGGCCCGCCCACGACACCACGTGCCCGGCGGTCGGAAACCGCGTCATGTCGGACGGCACGATCGAGCCCGTCCATGAGTTCAAGATGCAGGCGCAACTCGAAGCG
>JBGOTP010000507.1:0-3333 GCA_041476545.1 Vicinamibacteria bacterium
GACGGTTGCCCCGAGATAGACGAGCGCGGCGTGGCCGAACACGGCGCGTCTGATCCGCTTCGCAAGTTTCGGGCGGTAGGCGACGTCGGTTTCGAGGTCGCGGCGTCCCTGATCGATGAGGTGGTATCCGACATGGGCCGCGCGGGAGGACGGGGATCCGTGTGTCACCACTTCCCGCGCGCTTTCCACCGCCTTCAACGCGACCCGGATCTGCGCGTCGCCGGTCGGCGCTGCGAGTTCCTCGACGGCTTCCCTCTGCCGGTTGCGGCTGAGGAAGTCCATTCGCCCATAGGCGCCAGCCGGATCGCGCAGCAGCACCTGATGGACCAGGCTCACGGATTCGAAGTACTGGCGCCAATCGAGGACGGAACAGAGGCGAAGGGTCGTGATGACGTTGGCTACCGAGATCTGAGCGGCGGCTTGCCTCTGGTGTTCCTCGCGAATCGCGTTTTCTGGAGTTGTCTCCAGCAGGGCCAGGTGTCCTTCGACGGCCGCACTCACTGAGGACAGGCGAAGGCCGTACTCCCGCACTCGATGCAGCAACTGCACAATATAGGCAAGATGCGGGGTCGGAGGGAGCCCGGCCGCCGGTGCCGCGGAGTGCTCAATCCCCGCGACGTACTGATCGGCCGCGAGGCGCGCGCCGCGCGCCTCAAGCGTCTCGATCGCCAGGCGGCGCAGGTTCTCGACGAGTGCGAGCTTCAACATACTGGGCCAGGCCCAGAGTTCGCCAATCGTCAGCGGCGCAACGCGCTGGTATGCGTTGACGAAGACGATGAGCTTCTGCCGGTCGATTCGGCTGTCGCTGTGACGGAGCAATTCGACGGCCATTGCGTAGATGCGGACATGTCCCGCGGGATCACGTGAGGCCAGGGTCGGCAGTTCCCGGTAGTACGTGCGCGGCAGATGCTGGTGGATGTGTTTGATTTCCGAGGTCACCAGATGAAAGTTGTCGAGTAGCCATTCCCCGGCCGCCGTGACGAACTGGCCGGTCCGCACATCGTCAGCCAGGATGCGGTAGGCGTCGCGCAGGACGCGGCCGTTTTCGGCGAATCTTGGAAAAATGTCGTGGGCCTGGCGCCGCGGTTGCGGGTCGACGATGAAACTGGCGGCGAGTGCCAGCGCACGCTCCTCGAGCCGCTCGATGCTGAGGAGCTCGTCGCGAAATGGCTTGTCCTGCGAGGGTGTCGAGCGCCGGATTCGCCGCAACAAGCGATTCACCAAGCGCGCGACCCAGCTGAAGTGGCGGTCCTTGCCTCAACGGCGGCGGTCGGTTCAATTCGTGTCATGGTGCCCTCCGATCGTGGCTATGGTGAGGGCGAAGCGTCTGGACGACCGCTCAGGACAGCGACGAGCAATCCTCAAGTATACCTAACGGTTCGTTGAGCTGGCGAAGGGTTGAGTTGGAGGCGGGTTGGTGCGAAATGGACGGATGGATGTGTGCGGAGTCGGGGCGGGAGACTGTCGGGCTCGGCCAGCCACGGCGGGGCCAGAACCCCTACACGCCCGATGTCGGTGCGGCTGCCTGCCGACGAGACGGCGAGCAGCTATTCCCAGATGATGATCTGCATGAGTGGCTCTGCTCCAAGGGTCCACACGACTTTTTGCGCTGACGGTTTGATCGGCACGTGGTCAACGAAGGCAAGGGAGCTGCCCTATGTAGCCGCGTGCAGGCGCGCGACGGAGGATGAAGACGCCACGTGGCAAACCGTGAGCGGCCTGACAATTTCGAGGCTACCATGAGGGAATGGCCCTTGACGAACTTGCCCTGTTCACGGAGAAATCGGAAACGCGCCCCGGGCGCTATCAGTGCCCCAAGTGTCGGCGAACGGGCGAATACAACATTCGGTGGATCCGGCGCTCGAAGAAGGAACGGCTGCCGCCCGGGGCCGACGACGGCGACCGGGCCAAGTTCGCAAAACTGCGTGACTACCTGCTCCGCCTCGACGACGAGGTTACGTGCAAGACGTGCGGCAGGAAATTCGAGATCCCCTCGCAGCACTCCCTGATGTTCGTGGATCAGCTTGCGGGTCTGCCCAACGAAGAAGACCTCGAGCGAGAGATCAAGGTCGCCGCGGGAGAGCCGGAACCCGTGCCAGACAGCAAGCCGGCGTTACCGGCTCGGTTCACGCGCAAGTCGAGTGGCTGGAAGTAGTAGAGAAGGACCGGCCTCGCCGAAGGCGAGCGAAGGCTGGTGGGCGCTACAGGACTCGAACCTGTGACCTCGTGCGTGTGAAGCAATGCTAGCCGAAGACTCACGTGGACTCACGCGGAATTGCTGAATGATTGTGGACTTGAAGGGACCTCGCCACACCGCAACGGACGCAAGACCGTCCCCAAACCGTCCCCCAGAACGCTAACCAGTGGCGGCGTGCGATCGGTCACTGCGCACCCGACGATGGAGGACCCGATTCGATGGGGCAGGCTGTCGGACGTTTTCGATGACGTCTGGCTGGCGCGCCGCAATGTGCAGGAGCACCAGGGCCGGCCCCTCTGGCGTCCGTCGATTGGCCTCCCACGCTTGGACCAGCTTGGTACTGACGTTGAGAAAACGCGCGAAGACCGCTTGGGACGCATGCAGCGACGCGCGCACGCGTTTCACGGCGCGCGCATTCAGCGCCTTCGGCGGCAACGGAAGGGTCGTCGTTCGCAGGCTCCGCTTGCCTTGCGCATGCGCGAGCGCTTCGTTCGCAGACGTGAGGAGTTCCGTAAACGTTTCGTTCTTCATAGTCACTCTCTCGGACCAGCATCGGTCGATTTGATCTGCGCGACGATCGCTCGCAGTTGCTTTTTCTGATCTGCCGTCAGTGTGCTCGCCTCATTCTTGGCGTAGACGAACATCAGGTAAATTCGGCCGCGATGGGGGAGCCACA
The DNA here is from genome assembly GCA_041476545.1 of Vicinamibacteria bacterium. Taxonomy (GTDB): domain Bacteria; phylum Acidobacteriota; class Vicinamibacteria; order Vicinamibacterales; family CAVVIG01; genus JBGOTP01. Next base: position 2,874 of record JBGOTP010000507.1, read on the forward strand.
GGTAGTGCGCGCGGGCGCCGCCGCGCTTTCCTTTCCCCCGCGCCGGATCTCCGAGACGAACCTTGCGGAGACCGCTCGTCCCCGGTTCGACGTCGCCAGCTTCGGGATTGTCGAGCAGTTCAAGTTGTAGCCCTCGCAAAGACTCTTCAAGGCCAAGGGCCGAAATCCGCTTCGTAAAGACGGCCGTCTCGACGAAGGTCAGGAGTTCAAGGGTCACTACTACCCTGAAGCATACTACAGTGTAGTATGACTGGCAAGAGTTCCACCACAGCACCTGCGCGAGGTGCTGGAGGGCTAATCAGAGCTGGGCGTTGTTCGCCAGTCTCACGAATGCTTCCAGCGTGACCACCTGCACGAGCGAAGAATGAATCAGATGGTCGCTCAGAGCACCAGACACGTAGTAGTCGCGTAACGTCCAGCCGTCGCCGCCGAGTACCAAATACGCGCGATGCGCGCTTCC
>JBGOTP010000508.1:0-3325 GCA_041476545.1 Vicinamibacteria bacterium
CCGATCGCGTAGACGTTGGGCCACCGCGTCTGCAGCGTGTGGCGATCCACCGACATCCACCCGCTCTCGCCGGCCAAGCCGCTGTCGCGAATCACGGCCGGTGCGCGGTGAGGCGGCACGTACGCGAGCAGGTCGAAGTCGACCTGCGCACCGTTCGCAAACGTCAGTCGCTTCCGGTCGGCGTCCACGGCTGTCACTTGATGCTCAGGGTGGTAGGGGATGCCTTTTGCGGCGAGCAGCTCGGTCACCGCGCTCGAAACGTGGGGACCAGCCACGCCCATCGGCGCTGGCTCGGCCGCATAGACCTCGATCTGCACGTGATCGCGAAGGCCTTTCTTACGGCACCAGCCGTCGATCAGCATCGCGCCCTCGTACGGCGCCGCCGGACACTTGTAGGCCGGCGCGGCGGTGAGCACGACGATGCGACCGGACCGCAGACTCTCGAGGGCGGTCCGGAGCGACTCGGCCCCGCTGCGCGTGTAGAAGTTGTGGCCCGCCTGGGCGAGGCCCGGAATCAATTCCGGGGACAGGTCGGCGCCCAGCGTGATCACCAGGTAGTCGGCGGAGAGTGTTTGGCCTGCAACGGTCACGATCCGCCGGTCAGGATCAATGTGCTCCACGTTACCGATGCGAACATCGATGCCTTTCTGCACCAGGCGTGCCAGCGGACGGGTGATCGCGCCAGCCGTGCGCCGCCCCACCATGAGCCACAACAGCGATGGTGCGAACACGTGATCGCGCTCGCGATCGATCAGCACGACCCGGTGCGCCTTCGGAAGGCGCTTCCGGAGTGCCCGGGCGGTTGCGATACCGCCGACGCCGCCACCAAGAACAAGAATCGTCTTCGAATCAGCCACTGGTTCCCAATCCTTCCCTAGAACGCCAGCGTGCGATCCGCCCACTGCAGCCTTCTGATCCTTCTTCGCGCAGGCGGCCGCATCACCAATCAGGAACACTTTCACCTCCTCGCCGTCGCGCTTGGATAACGAACCGGCGAGGCGAAGCGCGTTGTAGCTGCGCTCCGTGCCATAGGGTGGATCGTTCAGGATGAAGAGCGTTTTTGCCATACAGTTACACCGGGCTGTGCATTTCGGCGAGGGATTGTTTCCGCCATTCGCGTCGCCGACACGACGCCGGACGCGAAGGTCAGCGCCGCGATCACCCACATGGCGACGTTCAACCCGAACGCGTCTGCCGTGAGACCCGCAAGCAGCGCGCCGATCGCGTACCCGAGATCTCGCCAGAGACGATAGACGCCGATCGCAGACGCGCGCCACGAGGGGTGAGCGACATCCCCGATGGCGGCGAGCAGCGTGGGGTACACCATCGCGGTGCCGATCCCGAGCAGCACAGCACCCACGACAAACCCCGCGAACGCGTGTGCCATCGTCACCACGCCGATGCCAGCCGCCTGGGTCCACATGCCCCAGACAATGAGCGGCTTCCGTCCAGTGCGATCCGACAAGGCCCCGGTCGCCAGCTGGCCGACACCCCACGTGGCGGGATAGACCGCGGCAAGCAGGCCCACCTGCTGCAGGTTCATCCCGGCTGCGGCGAACACGAGCGGGAAGAGGCCCCAGGCCATCCCGTCGTTCAAGTTGTTGACGAGTCCAGCCTGGCTGACGCTCGACAGGTTCACGTCGAGCAACGTGGTGCGCCAGAACACTTCGCGAGGCGTGGGGACGCCGTCCGCCTTCGCCTGAAGCTTCGGCGGACCGCCGTAGCCTTGGCGAAGGTGGTCGGACGGCAGCGTCCCGAGCAGGGCGGATTCGTGTGAGGCATGATGTCGCGTCTCGCGAACGAGAAGTATGGACAGCGCAAGTCCTACAATGACGAACCCGACGCCGAGATAGAAGGGCTGCGGGCGGAGGCCGTAGCGCGCGGCAATCCAGCCCGTGGCCAGCGCACTGGCGGCCACCGCCACGTATCCAGCGAACTCGTTCAGGCCCATCGCCAGCCCGCGCCGCTTCGCACCGACGAGGTCGATCTTCATGATGACGGTGCTCGACCATGTCAGACCCTGGCTGATGCCGAGCAGGACATTCGCGAGCAGCACCCAGTTCCAGCTCGGCGCCCACATCAGGAGGAAGGGCACCGGCACGGCGACCAGCCACCCGGCCACCAGCACGTGCTTGCGACCCAGCCGGTCCGACAGGCGGCCGGCGCTGTAGTTCGTGAGCGCTTTCGCCACGCCGAAGACGACAATGAACGAGAGCACCGCAGTACGTGCGGCGAGATGGAACTCCTGCTCCGCGATCGCCGGCAGGATGCTGCGCTCCAGGCCGACCATCGCGCCGACGAACGCATTCACGACGACGAGTAACGCAAACTGCCCGAGGTTTTCGCGGAGTCCCAGGCGCACGGCGCCGGTTGCTGACCGCGACGTTGATGAACTCATGGTCGTCCACCAGCGTGACCTTCGGGGCCCGTTTCAACGCGCCATCCCTGCGCCCGCCACTCGGACACGCCATGTTCCATGCGGTACGCTCGGAAGCCCTTCCGTCGCAGGAGCGCCACGGCGTCGATCGCCATCACACAGTACGGACCGCGGCAATACGCCACGATGTCGCGGCGTTTTCGCAACGTTCCCAGGCGTTTCCCGAGTTCCGCGAGAGGAGCGGAGATGGCGCCCGGAATGTGAGCCGCCACGTACTCCTCACGCGGACGGACGTCGATGAGCGTGACCTCGCCGGCGCGGACACGGCGCACGAGTTCGTCATTGCCAACAGGCTCGAGCGCGCCGCGTTGCTCCAGGTACTGGCGCGTGACGTGCTGCACTTCTGCGAGCCGGGATTCCGCCAGGCTTCGCAATTGGAGAAAGAACTCCCCGACCTGTGGATCCGCGAGCCGGTACGTCACATACAGGCCAGCCTTCCGGGCCTCGACCAGACGCGCGCGCCGGAGCACTTGCAGATGGTGCGAGGTCGTCGCGACGCTCTGGCCAGTCTGCTGCGCACTCGCTTCGACGGTCCGTGCCCCTTGCGACAGGAGATCGAGGAGTTCGAGACGGCTGGGGCTGGCGGTGGCCTGGCCGATGCGCGCGATCTGTTCGTAGATTGCGGCTTTCAGTGACGTCGGACGTGTCCTGGCAGGCATGGTCTAGTATTCAAGTATATACTTGAATAGTGAGACAACTGATTCGACTTTTCACGGTCTTCGCGCTCACCAGTCTGGCATTCGTGTCCATCGTCGCCGCCCAGCAACATCAGGCCATGCCGGCAGGGATGACGCACGAAGAGCACATGGCGCAGATGAAGAAAGAGGCGGAGATGAAGCAGCACGGCCAGATGGCCATGGGCTTCGATCAGGACAAGGCCACGCATCA
>JBGOTP010000509.1:0-3318 GCA_041476545.1 Vicinamibacteria bacterium
CACGACCGCTCACTGATCGCGGCGCGGCTGGCGTTGACGCCCGAGCAGCGGCTCGATGCCAACACGGAATTTCTGCGCTGGTATTTCTCCGTCAGGCCACAGGGCCCGCTGATCATCGAGTAACGTGCCGGCACTCCAGGCGGACGAGATCTTCGCGTGTCTCAATCGCCACGGCGTGCAGTACGTCCTCATCGGTGGCCTTGCCGCCGTGCTTCACGGCTCTCCACTTCCCACCGTCGACGCAGACATCTGTCCGTCGCGCGCGCCGGGCAACCTCGAACGGTTAGCCGCGGCCCTTGCCGAACTTGATGCTCGGATCCGGACGGCCGACACTCCCGCAGGTGTCCCGTTCCCGCGAGAAGCCCGTTTTCTTGCTGGCATCGAACTGCTGAACCTCGTCACGCGCGCAGGCGATATTGACCTGGCGTTCGTGCCGGCGGGGACGACGGGGTTCGACGACCTCGATCGCCGGGCGGTACGCATGACCGTTCACGAATCCACGATCGGCGTCGCCGCGCTCGAAGACATCATTCGTTCCAAGGAAGCAGCAAACAGACCCAAGGACCAGCGCAGCCTCCCCATGCTCCGGCAACTCCTTGACGAACTCCGCCGGCGCTGACGTACTCCTGTTCTCCTGATTGGATGTAGGAGTCGTGTGCGCCGGCTATTCATCCGTGACGCACCCTTCGCTGGCGCTCCGGACCAGACGGATGTACTTCGCCAGCGTCCCGCGTTCGGCCTTGAACGGCGGCATCTTCCACAGTTGTCGACGCCGCGCCATCTCTTCGGCGGGAACATCCACCTCGATGACGTGCTTCTCGGCGTCGATGGTGATGGTCTCGCCGGACCGGATGAGCGCAATCGGTCCGCCGTCCTGCGCCTCCGGCGTGATGTGACCGACGATGAAGCCATGCGAGCCGCCCGAGAAACGGCCATCGGTCAGCAACGCCACATCCTTCCCGAGGCCGGCGCCGACAATCGCGGATGTCGGCGTCAGCATTTCGGGCATGCCGGGTCCGCCCTTCGGTCCTTCGTAGCGAATGACGATGACATCGCCCTTGCCGATTTCCTTCCGCTCGAGCGCGTGGAGCATGTCTTCTTCAGAGTCGTAGACCCGGGCCGGGCCCGAGAAGCGGAGGCCCTCCTTGCCGGTGATCTTGGCGACCGCGCCCTCGGGCGCGAGGTTGCCTCTCAGGATCTGGATGTGCCCGGTCGCTTTGATCGGATCCGAAACCGGCCGGACGATCGGCTGGCCCGGTGTGAGGCCGGGAAGCCCGCTGACGTTCTCGGCCAGGGTCCCTCCTGTCACCGTGCGGCAGTCGCCGTTGAGCATGCCGGCTTCGATCAGCATCTTGATCACGGCCGGTGTACCACCGACCTTGTGCAGGTCTTCCATCACGTACGCCCCGCTCGGCTTGAAGTCGGCGAGCATCGGCGTGCGATCGCTCACGCGCTGGAAGTCGTCGATCGTGAGCGGCACGCCGACCGACCGCGCGATGGCGACCAGGTGCAGGACCGCGTTGGTCGATCCGCCGAGCACGGTCACGACCACCATGGCGTTCTCGAACGCGTCGCGCGTCATGATGTCGCGCGGCTTCAGATCGAGTTCGAGCAGACGATGAACGGCCGCGCCCGCGTCGTGACACTCCTTCAGTTTGAGCGGATCCTCGGCCGGCGTGGAAGAACTGTACGGCAGGCTCATCCCGAGGGCCTCGATGGCGGCAGCCATCGTGTTGGCCGTGTACATCCCTCCGCAGGCGCCGGCGCCGGGACAGGAGTGACGGACAATCTGCTGGCGCTGCTGTTCGTTGATGGCGCCCGACAGGAACTCTCCGTAGCTTTGAAACGCCGACACCACATCCAGCGTCCGGCCATCGTCCGCATGTCCGGCGCGAATCGTGCCCCCGTAGACCATCAGCGAGGGCCGATTGAGCCGGCCCATCGCGATGAGGCACCCGGGCATGTTCTTGTCGCAGCCGGGGAGCGACACGTTGGCGTCGTACCACTGGGCCGCCATGATGGTTTCGATGGAGTCGGCAATCAGGTCGCGCGATTGCAGCGAGTAGCTCATGCCGTCGGTCCCCATGGAAATCCCGTCGCTGACGCCGATCGTATTGAAGCGCATGCCGACCATGCCCGCGGCCGTGACGCCCGCCTTCACAGCGTCGGCCAGCGAGAGCAGGTGCATGTTGCAGGGATTGCCCTCGTACCAGACGCTGGCGATCCCGACCTGCGGCTTCCGCATGTCGGCGTCGGTCATGCCGGTCGCATAGAGCATCGCCTGCGAGGCGCCCTGCGATTTGGGTTGCGTTACCTGCGAGCTGTACTTATTGAGGTCGGACATTCGTTTGAATCCTAAAGAGAGAAGCGAGATCGGAGAGGACGGAGGGAACGGTTTCAAAACGGAGGGACCATCCACTACGTTATCGTCACGATCGCGCCGAGGGTCATCAGCGCGACGCCGATTCCGAGCCTCCATCCTACTGCCTCGCCGAGGAAAATGGCGGCAAGAACAATGGTGAGAGGCAAACTGAGCTTGTCAATCGGCGCCACCACCGAGGCCGGGGCGAGCTGAAGGGCTCGAAAATACGCGAGCCAGGAGACGCCCGTCGCCACGCCGGAAAGCACGAGGAAGACCAGCGACCGGCGGGATACAGCCGCGAGCGCGCGATGCTCGCCGAGTGCGACGACGATCGCCCACGCGATGACGCCAATGACGATGGTGCGAATGGCGGTCGCCAGGGTGGACGGCACACCCTCAACGCCAAGCTTGGCCAGAACGGCCGTGCATGCTGCCGCCACTGCCGAGATCAGGGCGAAGATCAACCACTGCATCGATGCATCCTACAATTCCCCCGTGCGTTCCGTCTCCCACTTCGTCTATATCGTCCGTTGCGCCGACGGCACGCTGTACACCGGATACGCGCGCGACCCGCGGGCGCGCGAGAAGGTACACAACAGCGGACGCGGTGCTCGGTACACCGCCGGACGGCGGCCTGTGTGCCTGGTCTATTCGGAGGGGTGCCGGTCGCGAAGCGCGGCGCTCAAGCGCGAATACCAGGTGAAGCGACTGAGCCGGGGGAAGAAAGAAGCGTTGCTAAGGATCACCCCTGAATCTCCGGACCCTTGAGGATCGGGATGTCGCCGCTGAGTCCCCACTGCAAGCTCGCGGACGTGGGTGAAGTTGGTGCTCGATTTCAAGAGGAACCATGTGCCAGCTACGCGCTTGCAAATCTTTCCATCTGGCCGCTACTGGCTTACTGGTAGCGGAGGGACAAATAGAATGTGGTCTCCGGCGGAGAAGGTGCTTGTTGATCC
>JBGOTP010000510.1:0-3309 GCA_041476545.1 Vicinamibacteria bacterium
CGCCGGCGGGATGGGCGAAGTTTATCGCGCGCGCGACACGAAACTGAAGCGCGAGGTTGCGATCAAGGTCCTGCCGGAGGCGTTTGCTCAGGATGCCGATCGACTGGCCAGATTCCAGCGAGAGGCCGAACTGCTCGCGACACTCAATCATCCGAACATTGCAGCCGTCTACGGGATCGAACAGTCCCCTCCGACCGCATTGGGGCAACCGGGCGCGGTGGCGATTGTGCTCGAGCTGGTCGAGGGGGAAACGCTGGCAGAGCGGATCGACGCGGCCTCATCTGTGGCGTCCGACTTCAGTCGGACTACGGCTGCCCGGCCTCACGCCGGAGTCCGCACGGAAGCCGGAGGCCCGGGCCAATCCGGATCCCGCGGGGAAGCCAGAAGGCCGGCTCAATCCGGACCCCACACGCGAAGGGGGTTGCCACTTGACGAGGTGCTTCCGATCGCTCGCCAGATCGCGGATGCGCTCGAAGCCGCGCACGAGAAGGGCGTCATCCATCGCGATCTGAAGCCGGCCAATATCAAGGTCACGCAGGAGGGGAAGGTCAAGGTTCTCGACTTTGGTCTTGCCAAGCTCGTGGCGGATGGGGCGGGTGAGGGAAGTGGGGCCGGTGGGCCTGGTGGGCCTGGTGGGGCAGGATTTTCTCTGTCGCCCACATTGAGCGTGCGCGCCACGCAGGCGGGCCTGATTCTCGGGACGGCGGCGTACATGAGCCCCGAACAGGCGCGCGGCAAGCCGGTCGATCGGCGCACCGACATCTGGGCGTTCGGCTGCGTGCTGTTCGAGATGCTTGCCGGGCGGCAGACGTTCGAGCCGGGCGATACCATCTCCGACGCCGTCGCCGCGATTCTCAAGAACGATCCCGACTGGAACGCCCTGCCCGTCGACACGCCGCCGCACATCATGAGGTTGCTGCGCCGATGCCTCCAGAAAGATCCGCAGAAGCGGTTGCCGCACATCGCCGTCGCGCGGATCGAGATCGATGAAGGACCGGGCGAAGCAGCAGCAGCTCTGAGCGTTGCACCTGCGCCCGCGCTGCCCGTCGTCGTCGCGCCACGCCCGCTGTGGAGGCGGGCCGCTCCTGTGCTGCTCACGGTGATGCTCGTCGGCGTCATGGCGGCCGCGGCCGCGTGGACGCTCAAGCCGTCGGCGCCCCGGCCAACGGTCACGCGGTTCTCGTTTCCACTGCCGGAGGGGCAGGTTTTCACGAACGTCGGCCGTCAGTTGGTGGCGATGTCGCCCGACGGCACCAAGATGGTGTACGTGGCCAACAACCAGTTGTTCCTGAGGTCGATGTCCGAACTCGACGCGCGCCCGATCGCCGGAACCCAGATCGCGGACGGTGTGATCAATCCGATATTTTCACCGGACGGCGAATTCATCGCATTCCTGTCGAACGCGAACGGCGATTGGATGCTGAAGAGAATTGCCGCGAGTGGGGGCGTGGCCGTGACCATCTGCCCACTGACGACCAACGTCGATGGTATGTTCTGGGGCCCCGACGGAATCGTGTTCGGCCAGAGGCCCGCCGGGATCATGCGGGTTGCCGAGACCGGCGGCACGCCGCAGGTGCTCGTTGGCGTGAACAAGGACGAGGTGGCGTCCAGCCCGCAGATGCTCCCCGACGGCGACACCCTGCTGTTCACACTACTGAAGGGCGTCGATTGGGACAAGGCGGCCATCGTCGCTCAGTCGATCAAGTCTGGCCAGCGCAAGACGCTTGTGGAAGGCGCCAGCGACGGCCGGTATCTTCCGACAGGTCACCTTGCGTACGCGATTGGCGGCACCCTGTTCGCCGCGCCCTTCAGCGTGTCGCGACTGGAAGTGACCCGTGGACGGGTTCCGATCCTTGAAGGCGTCAGACGAGCATTCGCACCAGCGAACTCTGGCGCGGCGCAGTTCAGTGTGTCGAACGGCGGCGCGCTCCTCTACATTCCCGGTCCTGTCACCATCTCAGGCTCCTCGGGGCTCGCGCTCATCGACCGGAAAGGCGGCATGGAAACCCTCAAGCTTCCATCGGGCACCTACGAGCATCCCCGTGTGTCCCGGGACGGCAAGCGGATCACGTACTTCACTGACGATGGCAAGGACGCGATCGTGTGGATCTACGACCTGTCCGGCGCCAGCCAGCCGCGCCGGCTGACCTTCGGCGGCAAGAACCGGTTCCCGGTGTGGGCCGCAGATGGAGAGCGAGTCGCGTTCCAGTCGGATCACGAAGGCGATCTCGGTATCTTCGCGCAGCACGCGGACGGAAAGGATCAGCCGCAACGTCTGACGAAGCCGGAGGCGGGAATGGCCCATGTTCCGGAGTCGTGGTCGCCGGACGGAAAGACGATCCTCTTTACGGCAACGAAGGAGGCAAGCGTCTCTCTCTGGGCACTCTCCCTTCCGGACAGGAAGGCGGCGCCCTTTGGTGACGTGAAATCCACCGCGCCGACCAATGCCACCTTCTCACCCGATGGCCGCTGGGTGGCGTATACCGCCTCGGCAAGCGGTGGGATTCTTGTGCAACCGTTTCCGGCGGTGAGCGGCATTCGATATGAGGTCTCCGCGACCGGCATTCATCCGAGCTGGCTCCCCGACGGGAAGCGACTCCTTTATCTCCCGCCGTCTCTCGGTGTCTACAACGAGGTCAGCGTGACCACGACGCCGGGTTTCGCGGTCGGCTCGCCCGTGCCGCTACCAAAGGGTGCGCTTAACGCGATCGGGGTACAGGTGCTGAGGCGCCACGACGTGACCCCTGACGGGCGGATTCTGGGTATTGCCGTTGGGGGAAGCACTGATTCGACCGTGCCGCAGATTCAGGTGGTGCTCAACTGGCTGGAGGAGCTGAAGCGACGGGTGCCGACGGCACCATAGAGCTGGCTCGCTCGTAGTGCAGGCCTTCCGCCTTCGCGTGAAGCTTCGGCGGACCGCGGTAGCCTTGGCGGAGGCTGGTCAGGCCTGCTTCGCCGGCAGGGCTGACCAGCCCTGCGCTACGAGCACTACTACGGAAGCCCTGCGCTACGAGGACGACAGGCTCTCAGCCGCCGAACAACAGATAGCAGACGATCGCGCCGACGACGGACATGGAGAGGCCCCATGCGAGAAGCTTGTTGAACAGCTTCCGCGCGTCCTCGCCGGCCGGCGCGCCCGCGATGCACAGCGCGCCGATTGTGGAAAGTGGCGAGACATCCACCAGATGCCCGCCGACGTTCATCGCCATCGCGATCGCAAAGGGGCTGGCGCCGCCAACTTTCTGCGCGAGGCCCGGCACCATGGGCAGGAACGCCGGCAGTACCACGCCCGAGGTGCTGCTGTAGACA
>JBGOTP010000511.1:0-3305 GCA_041476545.1 Vicinamibacteria bacterium
ATTGCGCAAATGGAAACGCGCGACGGGATCGGCCGGGCCATCGTCTCGCGTCACGCGCAGCAGATAGTACGCGCAGAGCGGCAGGAGCTGTCGCTTGAGCGCCGCGGAAGTCTCATCGTCTGCGGACCAGTCCGGCTGCTCGAGGACGCCGATCGCGGCGGCGGCCTGTGCACTCGTGGTGCCGCCAAGGCCGTTGGGCGCGAGACTCGCCAGCCAGGCACGGAAGCCCGGAATCGGCGAGAGCGTGGCAAAGGTCTTCAGGCCGGGAAACGTTCTCCCGATCTCGTGCGCGGCCCTGGCGATGAGGGCGTTGCCGAGCGGCACGCCCCTCAGCCCCTCATGACAGCTGCTGATGGAGTAGAAGATCGCGGCGTCGCATGTGAACGGGTCGACGACGGGAGACTCGGGATTGAGGAGGGTTCGAGCGTTCGAGCTCATGCCATGTGTCAGGGCCACCTCGGTGAAGATCAGCGGTTCGTCGGGCAGTGCCGGATGGAAGAACGCGTAGCAACGACGATCCACCGCGAGCCGTCGTTCGAGATCGCGGGCGTCTCGAATCGAATGAACGGCCTCGTACTTGACGATCTTGTCGAGCACCACCGCGCGCGTCGCGCGATGGATTCGCTCAAGCTGGAGGCGTTCGCTCTGGAGCAGGGTCTTCAGGAGTTCGGCGTGGGCCGCCTCCGTGCCCGCCCACTCCGGGTGCCCGACGAGCCCGTCGAGCAGGTCACGTCTCCGGTCGATGAGATCGGCGATCTGTCCCGGCATAGTTGGTATGGGGATGGAGCAACGCGCATACCAGGCAGAAACGGAAAGAATGGCCCGCGGGCCCGCGGAAAGTCTTCCTGGAGGCGGACAAGAGTCGACCGGCCGATGGCCATGTTTTCCCTTCACAGCGAACGGCGATTTAGGTACAACACCGGCTATGCGTTGTGTTGTGGGGAAAATCGCGAAGATCGTGATGGCGGTGACGGCCGTGATGGTTGTCGGTCTCGCCACTGTCGTGCCTGTCGGAGCTGTCGTGCCCGGTGGGGTGGCAGGCGGGCGAGCCGACGGGCAAAGGCCGGCGCAGGACCATCCGGGGCAATACAGCGCCCTTGACATCGAAACCGGCTCTCGCCTTTATGCGGGCCAGTGCGCGTTGTGTCACGGTCCGAACGGCGACATTGTTTCGGGCGTGAATCTCCGGCGGGGACAGTTCCGCCGGGCACTGTCGGACGAGGATCTCCGTCGCGTCATCACGGGCGGCATCCCCGCGGCGGGCATGCCCGCCCTCGCGCTGCGGCCGTCCGAACTCGACGGGCTGGTGGCGTTCATCCGCGCCGGCTTCGACGTCAGTGGAACGGCCGTGAAAATTGGCGATGCCCGGCGGGGGCAGCCGATCTTCGAGGGGAAAGGCAAGTGCGCGACCTGTCATCGCGTGAACGGGAACGGTCCGCGCATGGCGCCGGATCTGAGCGACATCGGCGCCATCCGGACGGCCGTCGCGCTTCAACGGTCGCTGCTCGAACCCACCAAGGCCATGTGGCCCATCAATCGACCGGTTACCGCCGTGACGCGGGACGGCCGGACGATTCGCGGACGAAGGCTCAACGAAGACACGTTTACCGTGCAGCTGATTGACGACCAGGACCATCTTGTCTCGCTCGTGAAAGCCGATCTGCGATCGTACGCACTGGGCGCAGTGTCCCCCATGCCACCGATCGGCACCACGCTCACCGGCGATGAGATGGCGGATCTCGTGGCGTACCTTCTTTCACTCCAAGGTCTGTGATGAAACGACTCGCACTGCGCACACTGCCGGCCTCCATCCTGATTGTGCTCGTGACCGCGACGTATCACATCCACGCGCAAGTGTCGTCCGATCGCATCCTGCGCGCGGCGTCGGAGCCGCAGAGCTGGCTCACGTACGCCGGCGGGTACGACAGCCAGCGCTATAGCCGTCTCAATCAACTTACGCCGGCCAACGTAACGAACCACGAGCAGAAGTGGGTGCTCCAGGATCAAGTGTTCGGCGCCTGGCAGTCGTCGCCGCTTGTCGTGGACGGCGTGATGTACGTCACCGAGCGTCCCAACGACGTCATGGCCGTCGATCCGAAAACGGGGCGGGTGTTCTGGCTGTACCGGTACACGCCGTCACCGGATGCGCGGGTCTGCTGCGGATCCAACAACCGCGGCGTGGCCGTGCTTGGCGACACGCTTTATATGGGGACGCTCGACGCGCACCTTGTCGCGATCGATGCCAGGAACGGGAAGCCGTTGTGGAACATCGCCGTCGCCGATGTGAAGCTCGCGTACTCGATCACCCTGGCCCCGCTCGTCGTGAAGGACAAGGTGATTGTCGGTGTCGGCGGCGGGGAGTTCGGAATCCGCGGTTTCATCGCGGCCTTCGATCCGAAGACGGGGAAGGAACTGTGGCGCTTCTACACGGTGCCCGCGCCAGGCGAGCCGGGCAGCGAGACCTGGAAGGGGGATGCGTGGAAGAGCGGCGCCGGCTCCGTGTGGGTGACCGGTTCCTACGATCCGGCGCTCAACCTCACCTACTGGGGCATCGGCAATCCGGGCCCGGACTGGAATCCGGATCAGCGTCCTGGCGACAATCTCTACACCGATTCGGTCGTGGCGCTCGACCCCGATACCGGCCGGCTGAAATGGCATTTTCAGTTCACGCCCAACGACGGCTACGACTACGACTCGGTGCAGGTGCCCGTGCTCGCCGACATCAACTGGCGCGGCGCGCCGGTGAAGGCGATGTTCTGGGCGAATCGCAACGGCTACTTCTACGTTCTCGATCGTGCGACCGGCAAGTTTCTTCTCGGCAAACCGTTCGTCAAGGTGAACTGGTCGAGCGGTCTGGACGAGCGCGGGCGTCCCATTCAGACGCCACAGCCAGCGGGCGCTCCGACCTGGCCGGGGAATCAGGGCGGCACCAATTGGTATCCGCCGTCGTACAGCCCGCGCACCGGGCTCTTCTACCTCTCGGCCTGGGCCAACTACGCGACGATCTACAACAAGGTGCCGTCGGTCTTTGAGCCGGGCCGGAATTTCAGTGGTGGAGGATTCACGGTCGTGGCGCCCGCGCCGGGTGCGCCGACGGTGGGCATCGGTCGCCGCAGCCCGATCAACAACTGGACCGACGAGGTGGGTAAGGGCGAGGTCCTCGCGCTCGATCCGCAGACCGGCGAGCAGAAGTGGAAATTGGACCAGTTCGATGTCACCGATGCCGGGATGCTGACGACGGCGTCCGATCTGCTGTTCACCGGTGGTCGCGAGGGTTACTTCATGGCGCTCGACGCGCGAACCGG
>JBGOTP010000512.1:0-3297 GCA_041476545.1 Vicinamibacteria bacterium
CAGACAATGACCTCGGCGCCGAACGCCCTCAACGCGTCGGCCTTCTCCCTCGACTGCTTGTCGGTCGTCGTGAAGATGCACTTGTAGCCCTTGACGACGGCGGCGATGGCGAGGCCCATGCCGGTGTTGCCGGAGGTCCCTTCGATGATCGTGCCGCCCGGCTTCAGCAACCCCGCACGTTCGGCCTCTTCGATCATGCGCAGCGCCATACGGTCCTTGATCGAATTGCCGGGATTGAACGTCTCGAGCTTCACGAGGACGGTCGCGGGGATGTCGCGCGCGATCGAGTTGATGCGGACCATCGGCGTATGGCCGATCGCATCGAGGATGGTGTCGCAGATCTTCTTCATGAAAAAGGCCGGCCTTTCGGCCGGCCTCAATTGTGCCGCAGATTGCGTGTCGATTGCGCGTCAGCGGGTGACGTTGACCGTCAGATTCTCGTCGCCCGTCGTCGACCCATCGTCCGCGCGAGCGCGAAGGACGTAGGTGCCCGGCTGGTCGAAGGTCACGGTGCTTATCCACCGGCCGTCGGCCGGCGCCGGTGGAGGCGTCCACAGCGGCGCCCATGGCGAATTCGCCCCGGCCCGCGTGTCTTCCCACACCTTGACCTGCGGCGGATCGAACGTCACCTTGCCCGCGCCGCGGTACACGAACCACGCCTGATGCAGTCCGAGCACCTTGCCAACCGTGATCCGCGATGGAGGACTGAATGCGCCACGCGGCAGACCAGGAACGAGGGTCGTTGGACCCGCGGCGTTCGCGGCCGCAATGGCTGCGGCCACCGCCGACTGGTTCGGATCGCCAGCCGCAGCCGGGGCTGCCGTGCCTGCGGGAGTCGCCGCGCCCGCGGGAATTGTCGCGCCTGCGGGAGCTGCCGCACCTGCCGGAGCCGCCGCGCCCGCGCTGGCAGGGCCTGCGGCACCGCCACCCGCGCCGCCGCCACGACCGCCACGTCCACGACCCGCACCACCAGCAGGAGCGGCACCAGGAGCACCGCCTCCACCTTGAGCAGCTGCAAGGGCTGCCAGAGCGGCAGCCCCACCGCCGCCCGGACGCCGCTTCGGCACCCCGTCGTCTGTGACCAGGGCGACGATCGTGAGCGGCTGGCCCACCTTTGCGACGCGCGTTTTGTCGCCTTCAATCTTGACGACCGGCGGCTTGTTCGCGCGCATTTCCGGGCTGCTCGATCCGGCGCCAAGCGCGCCGGTTTCGGATGCGATGACGACATCGTCGATGAGGTAGTCGGCGCGGAGCGTGGCGTACGCCTTGTTGATCCTCCCGTGGGTGGTCAGCGTCCAGACCATTTCCTTGTCGCCGAAATCCGCCGGCACGCGCACACGGAAGATGAAGCGATTGCGACGCGGCATCAGGCGCGTCGGCTGACCCTGATCCGGTCCGCCCGGCTGGATGTTGTTGTCTGGACCGACGGGGACGTCGATCTCCTCTTCCCAGTTCCGGTTCATGTACCCGAACACGAAACTGAGCGACCCATCGGCGTTCTTCTCCCATCCCTCGAATGCGGGTGAGACGTCCTGGCCCGACGAGTACGAGAGCGATTGCGTGCTGACCCCGACGCGGGTCAGCACGAACGCCAGCGCCAGAACCGGAAAGAGAATCCGTGCACGAACCACTACTGCTGCCCTCCCGTTGACAACTTGGCCGGCGCATCCGGCGTCGCGGCGAGAGCCGCGCTGCACAGCGGGCAGCCGATGACCACGTCATTGCGCGTCAGCTTGAGCTGCTTACTCCGTTTGATCAGCTCCTCCTGGAACTGCTCGTCGGTGAGCGCCACGCCCTGGCCGAGATCGATGAACATGTTGCCCACCGAACGATTGCCCGAGCCCTGCCAGTTCCGGGGATCCGGGATGTTCTTGTTGGCCGGCGACAGATCCATGTAGCCGATGATGTGGAGAATCGTGCCCTTCGGCAGCAGCGGCGCCGCGTCGTCTGCGTAGTCGTAACCACGCACCCAATTGTGGTCGTAGCCGGAGCAGCTCAGCGTCTGGATGTTGAAGCCCCAGATCGCTTCCAGGCACATGCGGGAGCCCGGTGCGTGCAGGTGCGGCTCGAACGTCGTGATCTTGGTGGCCTGGTTCAGTACGGTGTAGGCGTGGAGCTCCTGATTGGCTTCCATGGGCCGGATGTCGATGTCCGATCCATTGCCGAGGACGCGGTTCGGCGCTCCGCGGTACTTCGGCTTGTAGCCTTTCGGCAGGAACTTGAAGCCGACCTCGAGATGCGCCTTCGTGTCGCGGCCGTTCGAGTGCAGGTGAATCGAGTTCGACACGATGCTCGAACCCGCTTTCAGGAGCCGTCCGGCCTCCGGGTCGAAGAAGTCGGCATTGCGCCCCACTTCGTGCACGGGCCACGAGGTGGCGCCGCCGCTCGTCAGAGCGGTCAGGTCGTCCACGTCCGGATTGCTGTCCACCCGCGTGCTCCAAATCATGTGATGGAACACATAGTGGCCGCCGACCGTGGACCGGTTGCCCATGCCACCGTCCTTGATGTCGTTGACTTCCTTGATCTGCAACGCCACGACGTACCGATCTTCGGTGAGACCCGTCGGGGCACTTTCAATCTCGCCCCACCAGTCGGGCGCGTTGGCCTTGACGAGGACGTCCTTCGTCCTGACGACGAGATCCGGCTCGCCGATATTCCAGGCGCCCAAGTCGCCGAACTTCCGGGCGGGCGGCATGTCGGCGGGGTTGCCCTGCGGAGCGCCGCTGTCGGCCCACTGGCCAACCTTGGCAATCTCCGCGTCACTCAAGGACGGATCGTCCTTGTACCGTTGAATACCAATGTTCTTCTCCATGTACCAGGGCGGCATCACGCCGCGGTGCGGCCCGATGCTCGTCCGCTGCTTGATGGCTTTCGCGTACGGACGGACTTCCTCGTACGTGACGAGCGACATCGGCGCGACGCCGTCGGACCGGTGGCAGTTCTGGCAACTGCGCTGCAGGATGGGTGCGATGTCCTTCGAGAAGGTCACGTCACCCGGAGCGGCGGGTTCGGCTTTCAACGCGTACGGCGCACCGGATCCAGCAATGGCCAGGACAGACAGCGCGATCCCGACAGGGATTCTCCAGCCGATCATCTTTCCGACCTTCATCGCAGACTCCTTCAAAGGAAATTAGACCCAGTCCAAGTCGTATCATTATAGGGGATTAGAGACCCACCCCATCGCGGAAAAATGGACCAACGCTGCCAGGGGATCCGCTACGATAGCGGACGATAGGTTTCTTGAGTCTTGTTGGACTTAAGTACTCGTAGCGCAGGGCTTTAGCCCTGCCAGACGGG
>JBGOTP010000513.1:0-3284 GCA_041476545.1 Vicinamibacteria bacterium
GGTCGTCGCTGACACTCGATCGCCGCAGAATGAGTAGAGCTTAACGCGCCCACCCGTTTCGGTGCCAGACCTGACGGAGAAAACTACGTCCAACGAAATCAGCTGGTCCAGCCTCTTCACGGGAATCCCTACTACGGCGGGTATCTACCTCAACGGCTTTGCGGTACTCGCCCTGCGCGGAGACGAGGCAGTGACGTTCGATACGCTCGCCATTTTTGTGGATAGATGAGCCAATATGAGCGTGAAGGAGTTGGCCGTCTACACGAGTTCGACGTCCCCAGGAGGACCCTTCGTCAAGGTCGCACAGATTATCGTGCCCGACTACCAGAACCTGCAAAAGCCATTTCAGGAATTCCGCTTCGCGCCGGCCCACGCGCGTTTCGTCAAGCTGCAGGTACTCTCGTTCCACCCCGGGGCAAGCGGCAATCTTGGTATTGTGGGTTCTATCCAGCTCTACGCCAGCAACACCGACGGCAAGTTCTAGCTGGCCTAAGGACGAGGACTGGGCGCCTTGCAAAACGCGCGTCGCGTTTCGCACAGCGACCACAGGCCCTCACCAAGGGGACTTTTCTATTTCGCGGTGACACGCGCGATACGGAACGCGCGATACGGAACCTTGACTTGCATCTAGGACGGCGCTAACGTCAGCGCCGTCCGCTGACTTGTTTGGTTTGCGTACGACGGGCGTTCTATCCAGGGAGGGTCAGCGGGCTCGTGTGCCGCGCGAATTCGCGTCTTGAGCCGCAACCCGCGCGCAACCGTCGGGCCCGCCCATGCATGACCCTGGGCGACAGCGCCAGCGCACCTGATCGAACGAATGAACCCGTCCGCGCGACCCTGCAGGAGAGTGTGCGATGAGCAACAAAGAGTGGTACGACCTTCCCCGCCCCGTCGGGGGGGCCAGGCTGGTGGCGTTGCGCAACGAGCTTCGCAAGAAGAACCTGTACGACACGGAGGAGCCACCGCATCCCAAGCGCAAGGGCGCCGTGCCGGCGGAGGCCGTCTCGGCCCGGACCTCGGACGGCACCTTTAACGACCTCTCGTGCCCGATGATGGGCAGTGCCGGCACCAGGTTCGGCCGCAACGTACCGCTGCGCGAGACGATACCTGACACGGCAAACATGCTGACGCCGAATCCACGCACGGTCAGCCTGGAGCTGTTCACGCGGACGACGTTCCAGCCGGCGACGATCCTCAACGTTATGGCGGCCGCGTGGATCCAGTTCATGGTCCACGACTGGTTCGTCCACAAGAAGGGCGATCCGGCAGACGCGCACGAGATCCCGTTGCGCGACGGGGACCGCTGGCCGGAGCGGCCGATGCGGCTGCCGAAGACGCCGGTCGATCCCAGGCCGGCCGGGTCCAAGCGCCCGCCGGCGTACGTGAACGAGAACTCGCACTGGTGGGACGGCTCGCAGGTCTACGGCAGCACGGGGGAGGTCCAGAAGACCCTCCGCACCGGGCAGGACGGCAAGATCAAGGTCGGCGCGGATGGTCGGCTGCTCGTGGACAAGGCCACGGACCTCGAAATCACCGGCGTGACCGAGAACGGCTGGGTCGGGTTGAGCCTCCTCCACGGCGCTTTCGCCCTCGAGCACAACGCCATCTGCGACCGGCTCAAGGCCGCGTTCCCGCGGTGGGGCGATCAGAAACTGTTCCAGCAGGCGCGGCTCATCAACGCTGCGCTCATGGCCAAGATTCACACCGTCGATTGGTCCACGGCCATCCTACCGAATCCCTTGGCGACCTTCGGGGTGCGCTCGAACTGGGAGGGCGTCCTTCCCGGCCTCCAGAAGTTGTTCCCGACGCTCGACGACAACGACATGCTCAGTGGGATCCCGGGGTCGCCGACCGATCACAATGGGACGCCCTACGCGTTGACCGAGGAATTCGCGGCGGTGTATCGGATGCACTCCCTCATGCCCGACGACTTCACGTTCCGGTCCGCGGCGAACGGGTCGGTCCTCGGTCAGTTCGAGCTGCCGGCCCTGTCGGGCAAGCAGGGCCGCACGCTCCTCGAACGGTTCAGTCCGACGGACCTGCTCTATTCCTTTGGCGTCGCAAACCCGGGGGCGCTTCGTCTCCACAACTTCCCCAAGCACCTGCAGAACCTCGTGAAGGCCAGCGGTGAACGATTCGATCTCGCCACCGTGG
Organism: Vicinamibacteria bacterium; assembly: GCA_041476545.1. GTDB lineage: Bacteria > Acidobacteriota > Vicinamibacteria > Vicinamibacterales > CAVVIG01 > JBGOTP01. The sequence continues at coordinate 2,155 of JBGOTP010000513.1, forward strand.
ACATCTTGCGCGACCGGGAGCGCGGCGTGCCCCGCTACAACCAGTTTCGGCGCTTGGTCCACAAGGCGCCGGTCACGTCGTTCGAGGCGCTCACCGACAATCCAACGTGGGCCAAGGAGATCAAGCGAGTCTACGACGGCGACCTCGAGAAGGTGGACCTCCTGGTCGGCCTGATGTGCGAACCGCTGCCGGAAGGAATGGGCTTCACCGACACGGCCTTCCGAATCTTCCTGCTGATGGCGTCGCGTCGCTTGAAGAGCGATCGGTTCTTCTCGAAGGATTACGGCCCGGACGTCTACACGCAGCCCGGCATCGAGTGGATCGAAGAGACGACGATGCTGGATATCCTGCGCCGCCACTTCCCAGGCGTGACACCGGCGCTGCGTGGGATCAAGAGCGCCTTCCATCCGTGGAACAAGATCGGAGCGTAGGGCAATGGCCTTCGAGATTTACTTTCGCATGGAGCAGGCGGCAGTAGTTCGGATGCCGTCGGCGTACGGGGTACCGGCGAAGCCGAACTCCCGGGCGAATTTACTGGAGTCAAAGAGGTACGGCGAATCGCTCTGATAAAGCATTTCGTGTTTGAGTGGATCCCTTCTCGAGGATTTCCATCAGCGCCGGAACGGCAGCGCCGTCGACTCGAGCGCCGCCATATCCAAGCGCGAGTCTCGCGCTCTCGCGGGCCAGTTGCGTCGGACTTGACACATGATGGCTGACCGCCCTCCGGACTGGAAGGTCAGGAGCGGAGACGTGCAGGGCTCAGCCGGACGCGGCGGCGCGACGCGACAGGCTGTGATTCTTGACCGGCAGATCGCGTACACGGATTCCGGTTACCGCGAAGATGGCGTTTGTGACAGCGGGCGCGATCGGCGGCACACAGGGCTCACCGAGTCCACCGAGATGCGCGTTGGAGCGGATGAACTCGACACCGATCAATGGCGCATCCGACAAGTGGATCATTCGATGGTCGCGGAAATTGCGCTCGACAACTCGACCCTCAGCGATGGTAATCTCGCCGACCATCGCGGCCGACAGGCCGAAGATGATGCCGCCCTCGACCTGCGCCTGCGCTGTGTCGGTGTTGACGACATCCCCGCAGTCGACCGCCGCGAAGACGTGTCGCACGCGGA
>JBGOTP010000514.1:0-3228 GCA_041476545.1 Vicinamibacteria bacterium
GAAGATCGATCCTCGGGAGGACAAAGTCGTCAAGGTCATCAGAGTGGGCAAGGATCCGTGGCGTATTTACATGAGCCACGACGGCAATTACGCCATCACGCCCAACAACGGGGATCAAACGATCTCGATCATCGATCTTCGGACCGACAAGGTTGCGGCGACGCTCGAAGCCGGGGAGAACATGACCGGCGTCAACTTCGCCGCGGACAAGGCGTTCGTGATCAGTTCGACCACCGGATTCGTCTACGTTTACGATATGAAGACGCTGCGGCCCGGGGGACGAATCAAGATCGGCACGAATATCCAACTCGAAACCGCGACGACCGACACGGCCGACCAGAAGCTCTATCTCGCGGATTCAACGGAGAACGCGGTCGTGATCATCGACGCCAAGACGGAAACTTTCGAGAAGATCATGAATGTCGGTCTCTTCCCATGGGGCACACACATCATGGACAGCAAGGATAATTACTGTCACTGATTGATGCCCAGGGTTACGTGCAGCCTTGCCCTCTTTTGTGTCCTGACCGTCGGCTCGGCCGACGGCCAGGACGTTCGTCAGCACACACGTATCGCCCCTCGTGGAACGACAGTCACGCAATCGCAGGCCGAAGCGCTCACGCTGACGTTAGGCACCGCCTCCCTCCGCCTTATTCAGACCTGGATCCGCACCGCGGGCACGATCGATAGCACTGGAAGGATCCTCACCGCATCCCTGTCAGGTCCCGACGCGGCGCTCGTCAAGGTCGGGCAACGCGTTCGCGCGTTTTCGCCAAGTTCGAAGTCGTCGATGTACCAGGCGTATGTCACGCGGGTGACTGCCCGGCCTGGCGGCGCGACGGTTCAGGTCTCATTGAGCGCCTCGGGACGGCTGAATACGACCCTCTACGTCGTGGAAATCGTCGCCGAACAGGGACCATTCCTCTCGGTGCCGAACGAGGCGATCATCGAGGAAGGCGGTAGGCACATCGTGTACGTCCAGCAGACCGCCGAGTACGTCCCCAGGGAGATTCACACGGGCATCCAGGGCGAACTGTTGACGCAGGTGGTTGATGGACTCGATCAGGATGCGCAGGTGGTGACCTTTGGCAGCTTCTTCATCGACGCTGAGCACAAGTTGAAGGGGACCGGCCAAGTCCAGTGAGCGATGATTAACTCCCTCATTAGAACCGTCATCCGGCGGAGGGCGTTCGCCTGGGCTGTCGTGGCCGCCGGTGTGCTCCTCAGCGTCTATTCCATTCGGACGGCGTCGCTCGATGCCATACCCGATATTTCCGATCCGCAGGTTGTCGTCTATGTGAAATGGCCGCGAAGTCCGCAGTTGCTCGAAACCGAGGTCACGGCACCTCTGATCAACGCGCTCGTAGGCTCTCCCGACATCCAGGCCCTGCGCGGTTCCTCCCACATGGGGTACTCGTTCATCTATGTGGTCTTGAACAACAACGCCGGCCGCGCCAAAGCGCAGCAGCTCGTACTCGATCGGATCAACGCCATCCGGCCGCAACTGCCTCCGGATGCCTCGGTGACGCTCGGCCCGAATGCCAGCAGCATGGGATGGATTTACCAGTACGCCCTCGTCGATCGCCAGGGACTTCACGACCTGCGCGAGCTGCGCCAGGTGAACGAGAGCCAGATTAAGCCCGTGCTCCAGACGGTCCAGGGCATTGCGGAAGTCGCGTCGGTCGGCGGCCTGGAGAAGCAGTTCCAGATCAAGATCTTTCCGCCGCTTCTGGCCAAGGCGGGCATTCCGCTCAGGCAGGTGATCACGGCCGTCCAGGGCGTGTTCCAGGAATCCGGCGGGCGCATGATCGAGGCGACGAACCGCGACTATCAGCTGCGCGGTGTCATCAAGACCGACGATATCGATCAGATCGATCTTCTGGTCGTCGGCCGTCGCGCGGATGGAACACCCGTTTCCCTGAAGGACGTCGGGTACCTCGAGGTGGGCTACGACCAGCGGCGGAGCACCGTCGACCTCGACGGGACGGGAGAGGTCGTGGGCGGCATCGCCATCATGGAGCAGGACCAGAACGTCCTGGCGATCACGCGATCGCTCGAGCAGAAGCTCCAGCAGATCCGCCTGGCGCTGCCGGCCGGCGTCGAGATCGTCACGACCTACGATCGGTCCGCCTGGATCTGGGCGACTCTCCGGCAGTTCTTCGAAACGCTGGGGTTCGAGATCGCCGTCCTCATTGTCGTCACGCTCCTCTTTCTGCGAAACGTTCGTACCGCGATCGGGCCGATTGCGATCCTCCTGCTGAGCGTCCTCTTTACCGCGTTGCCCCTGGCCGGCTTGAAGCAGACGATCAACCTGTTCTCACTGGCCGGCCTTGCCATCGCGATTGGCGAGATCGCGGACGCCACGATTGTGATCGTGGAAAACTGCACGGCGGAACTGTCCATGCACGGCGCGGTGAGCCGGACGGAACGGGAGGAGATCCTGATCCGCTCGATTGCATCCGTCGCCAAGCCGCTCCTGTTCTCGCTGTTGATCATCCTGGCGTCATTCCTCCCGGTGTTCTTTCTCGAACAGCGTGAAGCGCGGCTCTTCGATCCGCTCGCGTATAGCAAGACGTTCGCGATGGCGTTCTCGACACTGCTGACGCTCCTGCTGTTGCCGCTGATCGTGCTCTGGATATTTAAACGCGAGACGATCGCGCGCACGAACTTTCAGGAGAGCGTCGCCGTCAGGGTCTATCGGTCTGCCTTGAGGCATGTGATTCGATACCGGTACGCCTTCACCGCGACGGGCATGCTCGTGCTGATTCCGGCGGCGGTGCTCCTCACGAGGTTCCCGAAGGACTTTCTGCCCAACGTCGATGAGGGCGCGATCCTCTACATGCCGACGACGCTGCCGGGGCTGCCAAACAGGGAGGCCGGCTGGATCGTCCAGCAGATGGACAAGAAGCTGAAGGCGTTCCCGGAAGTCGAACGGGTCTTCGGGAAAATCGGCCGGGCAGACACGTCCACCGACCCGGCGCCGCTCACGATGATCGAAACGACCGTCCTGCTCCAGCCAAAGTCGAAATGGCGTGCGGGGATGACGACCGACAAGCTCGTCGCTGAAATGGACAGGGCGGCGGAGACGATCGGCTACGTGAACGCCTGGGTCCAGCCCATCCGCGGGCGCGTCATGATGCAGAGCACGGGCATCCAGACGCCTGTCGGCATCAAGGTCAAGGGACCGGACGTCGCGGTCATCGAGGACGTCTCTCAGCAGATCGAGCA
>JBGOTP010000515.1:0-3222 GCA_041476545.1 Vicinamibacteria bacterium
CGAGCGCGGAACTGGAGAAACAACTGTCGGTATTCGCGGTCAGCGCCGGTAAACCGTCCGCGTCACGCCCGGTCTCGCCGGCCGCCGGATCGTGCGGCATGTGCGGCGACCCGCGCGGTCCGGGATCCTGTTCGATCAACTAGAGTGGGAGGCCAAGCCCCGCGGCCTGGCCCCCAACGTTGGTGCCCTCAGTGTTCGGTGTCCTTCTTTCTCGATTCGTTCCCGTAGCTGTCCTTGGACCGAATCAGCTCGTCGCATCCGTGGATGACGAGCTCCACGCGATGGAAGGAGCCGAAAATATGGGTGCGGCTGTCCGAAGGCATGGTGCCGTCGCCCGATTGTCGAGTGAAAAGCACGGCGGCGGACCTGCCGTGAGCAAATTTGTTGTGAAAGCGATTTCGAAGGCCTGTGCCGGGGCCGGATTGAGGGGTGCCGACGATTCAGAGGCAGGTCGGCGGCGGGATTGACGCCTGCCGAGCGGTCCGAGGCGGGTGCCGAGGCCGAACCCAGGACTGCGGGAGCTTCAAAGCAGGGTGCGATGGCCGGAGTGAGGACGACAGCTGGTTCAGATCGCGGTGCGATGGCCGGAAGGTCGGTGCCGATACGGCGCGATTCAGCTCGGTGCGATCCGGCACGCCTCGTGCTCTCTTTGGTGACCTTTCCAAGGCCATTGTCATGTCTATACGTAATCTGCGTATAATAAGACATCGATGAAGGCCGCCTTCGTCGAGCTGCCAGCTTTCGAGCGACACCGGGCAGATTACCTGGAAGATGATGCGTTTCGAGAGCTTCAAGAACTCTTGATGAAGAGCCCGGAGGCGGGCCGTCCGATTCCAGATACCGGCGGACTGAGCAAGCTGCGGTTTGCCGACACGCGACGAGGCAAAGGGAAGCGTGGCGAACGATATACGACAAGAACGAAATGGCTGACCTGACACGGGAGCACCGTCGAGTGCTCAAGGCCCTGATCAAGGCGGAGCTGGAAGCGCGGAGAACCGCATGAAGCGTGTCGTTCAAGGAAAGTCGGCACGGGCCGCCAAGCGGAGTCTCTTCGCTGAATTGCGTGAGGGTGTATCGGCCCTTGACGAAGCGCGCCAGGGCAAGCGGACCTTGCGGACGCATGCGGTCGAGTACAAGGCGGCGCCGACGGTGTCGCCGAGGGCCCTGATCCAACTGCGCGAAGAGCTGAAGATCTCGCGCGCGCTGTTTGCGGCGTATCTCCGGACGAACGTCCGCACGCTTGAGAACTGGGAGCAGGGGCGGGCGAAGCCGAACGCTCAGGCGGCCTTGCTGATCAATCTCGTCAGACGGTTCCCGGATACGGTCGAACGACTCGCCTCCATTTGAACGATTCGTGCTCGCACCATCGCCGCATTGACGGCACGATACACTATCGCCATGTCGCGCCCGTCCCTCCCCGGACGCAATGATCCCTGTCCCTGCGGCAGCGGGCGCAAATTCAAGCAGTGCTGTCTCCAGGTGCGAACGCTCGAAGACTCCGTGCGCCTCACGCTGCGCGGCGCCGAGGGTCGCGTCGTGCCGGCGATTCTCGACTTTACGGCCAAGACCTTCGGGCAGCCGCTCTTCGATCATGCCTGCATCGTCGATGACCTGGTGATACAGATCGCGGATCTCGATGTCGAAGTCGACGAGCTGCTGACGCGCAGGCCGCCGCCGGCCGAAGCAGCGATCGCGCCAGTCGATGATGCGCGTGTGCCAGCGCGGTGGCATGCTGGTGGGGCTGCCGCCGAACATGATGCTCGTCCCGGCGACCGTCACCACGCGCGTGAAGTGGAGGTCCCCCGGCCGCAAGGTCTGTGAGGCGCTCACCTCCAGTACGTGGAACTGGCGGCCGGTCAGCACGTCCTTCAGGTCGAGGCTTCGTCCGGGCGCGGCGACCTCGACCACGAAGATGCTCATCGGACTGCGGCAGGCCGCCTCGATGAAGGACCGGTCCGTGTCGCTCACGTCGGGGTCCTCGGTCTCGAGCCAGTGCAGCCCCATCGGCTGGTCGGGCCAGGCCGGATCGGCCTCGTCCGCCTCGGGATCGGCGACGAACGAAAGGACGAGCCAGGGGATGAACATCGTGTCGAACTCGGGTGTGTCGGCCATGTCTTCCGGGACGTCGTCGCCCAGAAAGAAGTCCTCCCAGTCCGCCACCCGCAGTTGCCGACGCTGTGCAAGACGGACGGCGACGTGATCGAGTGGACGACGCTGAAGTACGACCTCGGCCTGTCGGTGCAGGACGCGTTCGCCCTGTTGAAGCCGCTCGCAACAGTGGGCGGTGAAGAGTACATGGACGATGTCGTGCTGGACGCGTCGGGCGCGGTGACGGGCGCGAGGCTGACCTGGACGAAGGCCGGCAACAAGCAGCACAAGGACTGGACCAACACCTCGCTCGGGGCGATCGACCTGACACCGGGACACCTGCAGGCCGAGGTCAATTCCAGGCGGCGTGCCGATCGCCTGGCGCGCGAGATCACGCGCCGCCTCGGCCTCGGCGCCACGTTGGTCGAGCGCACGGTGACGGACGTGCAGGCCGCTCTGGCCGAGCGCCAGGAGCAACGCGCGGCGGGAACGCTAATGGAGCCCGATCTCGAGCCGGCGGCGGATGCCGATCGCGGGGCTGCGCGAGCGTCTCGGCCTTCGGCGTCCGTGACGATCGTTTACTTCCTGCCGATTGGCGTGTCCTGACCCTGGAAGCCGGTTGCGAGATCTTGCAGGATTCGCGTCCTGAACTTAGGATTGGCCACCATGCGAACTAACGCCCTCTTCATCGCTGCCGCTCTTCTTGCCGCGCCCCCTCTGTGGGCGCAAACTGCCACGCCGGAGGAGGTCCAGAACCCGCTCCTGGTGCTGCAACATCTCCCGAAGACGCCGACGCACGACAGGATTCAAGTGCGCCACTACGACTTCAAGGAATTCGGCGGGCCGATGGAGTACGAGCTGTTCGTGCCGTCGAAGTACGACGCGGCGAAACCCACGCCGCTCATCGTCGCGCTTCACTGCCTGCAGTGCCCACCGAGCGACTTCATCCGCTATACGGATCTGACTGAACTGGCGGAACAGCGCGGCTACATCGTCGTGGCGCCGATGGGGGTGAACCTCCACGGCTGGTACGGCGCGCGCGGCAACACGATCGTGCAGACGCCGCGTCCAGGGCGAGCGGGGCAACCGCCGGCGCCGCCGGACCCGGCCAATCTTGGCGAGCTGAGCGAGCTC
>JBGOTP010000516.1:0-3221 GCA_041476545.1 Vicinamibacteria bacterium
CCCCACCGGCCAGACCGCCCCGGTCGCCTACGCGCCGGGCGTGCTCGTGAAGACCAGCGGCCCGACGCCGGGCATTTGTCAGGTCTGCCACACGCAGACGAGCCACTGGAACAACACTGCGCTCAATGACGCCCACAACCCGGGCACGCCGTTACCTGGGGTGCGAAGTGGCGCAGGCCTAACGATTGAAGGATCTGCTGTGCCACCTGCACTTCTTCGGTCCTGTCGCCGTTCGGCTTGGGCGTGAGCGAAACGCGCACCGTGTCACCAATACCCTCACCGAGCAGAATCGCCAGCCCTGCGGTGCTGGCGATGATCCCCTTTGTCCCCATACCGGCTTCGGTCAGTCCGAGATGGAGCGGGTAATCGCAACGCGCCGCGAGGCGCCGGTAGGTTTCCACGAGATCGGAAACCACCGAGACCTTGGCGGAGATGATGATCCGGTCGTGCCCGAGTCCACATTCCTCGGCTAGTGCGGCGGAGCGAAGCGCGCTCTCGATCATCGCATCGAGATACACGTCCCGAGCGTCCCGTGGCGTCGCGTGTGCCGCGTTCTCGTCCATCATCGCCGTCAGGAGGTCCTGGTCGAGCGAACCCCAGTTCACGCCGATCCGAACTGGTTTGTCATTTTCGATCGCCACCAAGACAATCGAGCGGAAGTTCTCGTCCCGACGCTTGCTCCCCACGTTGCCGGGATTGATCCGGTACTTAGCCAGCGTGCGCGCGCAGGCGGGGTGGCGTGTCAGGAGCAGGTGCCCGTTGTAGTGAAAATCTCCAACGATCGGAACATCCACTCCGTCCGCCGCCAGCCGGGCTACGATTTCCGGCACCGCAGCGGCGGCGTCATCGTTGTTCACAGTGACGCGAACGAGTTGCGATCCGGCGCGTGCAAGAGCCGCCACTTGGGTCGCCGTGGCCGCCGCGTCCGCGGTGTCCGTATTTGTCATCGACTGAACGACAACGAGGGCAGTTGACCCAACCCTGACCCCGCCGACATCCGCCGTCACCGTTTGTCTTCGTTCCCGAACTGTCACTGTCTCTCCCGCCATGCCTGAGGATAAACTACCGTGACTGACGCGCTCTTGGCATCGTGCGGAGCGTACACGAAGCTACCCCAGGCGCGAAATGCGCCCAGCCGGAGCAGCCAATGCCCGACAACAAGACCAGCAACTTGCCCGGTTCGGCGACACCGCCGACGGGAAGCGGGTTCCTCCGCCGCCACTGGGTCAAAATTACCCTGACGACCATTATCGTCGCCCCAGCGCTCATCTTCACAATCTGGGCTGGAGGCGCCCTCGCCTTCACGTATTCGTCAGGCGATCGAGTCGGATACATCCAGAAGCTCTCCCGGAAAGGGTGGCTGTGCAAAACCTGGGAAGGAGAACTGCAGGTCTCCAGTGTGCCGGGAAGTGCGCCGACAATCTTTGCCTTCACGGTACGCAGTGATTCGGTCGCCGAGGAAATTCGCAAAATTGAAGGCCGGCAGGTGTCGATTCACTACGATCAACACACTGGTCTGCCAAGCCGGTGCTTCGGCGAGACGGAGTACTTCATCACGAGCGTTCGCGCAGTCGAGTCCGGTAGGTGAAGTCTATCAAGTAAGAGACCCGGTGTACGATCAAACTGAACGGCGTAGAAAGAGAGCGGCACGCGGAATTATGATCCGCGTGCCGCTCTGCTTCGGGAGGAAGAGTGTCAGCCCACGATTCGCAGGTTCAACTCATTTCCGCGCGCTTCGGGGGCGGGAAGCAAAGACGCAACGGCGAATTCGATCTGAGCCTTCACTGACTTCGGCCCCGTGCCGCCGTCTACATCGCGACGTTCGATCGAGCGCAGGGGAGAAAGTGCATCGAAGACGTCGTCGCCAAACCGTTCATGGGCGGAGCGGAAGGCGCTTTTGGGCAGCGCGTGCAATTCGGTTCCCGTCTCCTCGCTGAGCCGGACAAGCTGACCCACGGCGCCGTGGGCCTCCCGGAACGAAACCCCGCGCTCGACCAGATAGTCGGCCAGATCGGTCGCCATCATCGTGCTCGAGACGGCAGCCCGCATCCGATCCCGTACAAACGTCAGTTCATTCAGCGTGCCACCCACCGCCGGGATGACCAGGAGCGAGGTGTCCACCGCGTCGAAGAGCGTGCGCTTGTCGTCCTGCAGGTCCTTGTTGTAGCCGCTGGGCAGACCCTTGAGCGTTCCCAGTAGCCCGGTGAGATCGCCTAACACGCGCGACGCTGAACCACGTGCGATCTCGAGCGCGTCCGGATTGCGCTTTTGCGGCATCATGCTGGAGCCGGTTGTGAAGCCGTCGCCAAAGCGGACGAAGCCGAATTCGCTCGTCCCGTACAGAATCAGGTCTTCGGCCAATCGTGAGAGGTGTGTCCCCATCAGGGCAAGCGCAAAGACGACCTCAGCGATGAAATCCCGGTCGGCCACCGCGTCCATACTGTTGCGAGAGATCGCCGAGAATCCGAGACTTCCTTGAAGCAAGACGCGTGAGATGGGGAAGGCACAGCCAGCCACCGCCCCGCTGCCTAACGGCAACGTTGATGCGCCGCGAGCCGCCGCAGTCAACCGGGCGCGGTCCCGGTCCTGTGGCCAGAAATGCGAGAGCATCCAGTGTGCAGCCGAGACCGGTTGTGCGCGCTGCATGTGAGTGTAGGCCGGCATCATCGCGTCTTCGAGGTCGCGTGCATGCCGAAGCATCACGAGTTGGAGCTCTCGAATGGCTTCGTCCAATCGCCGGCATGCGTCCATCGTCCACATGCGGGTGGCGGTCGCGACCTGGTCATTGCGGCTTCGGCCCGTGTGGAGCTTGGACGCTGCGTCGCCAATCTCTTCGTGCAGCAACCGATCGATCATGGTGTGCACGTCTTCGTCAGATGGTGCCGGCTGCGCTCCATCCGCGAAACGCTGCGCGACGGCGTCCAAGCCATGCTCGATTTCCTTACTCTCTTCCAGTGTCAGGACGCCGGCGCCCCATAATGCCACGGCCCACGCCTTTGAGAGGCGCACGTCGAATGGCCATAGGCGAAAGTCGACGCCAATCGAGCGATTCACCGCATCCATGATCGGTGCGGTGCGACCAGAAAACCTCCCGCCCCACAGCTTGTGAGACGCGTCCCCTACCAGCTCGAGCGGAGTCATGCGAGTGCGAGCACGTCCGCTTCCGCGGATTCGATAGCGCCGGCGTTCTTCGCCAGTTCGCGATCCTTGAGCGCGCGCAC
>JBGOTP010000517.1:0-3217 GCA_041476545.1 Vicinamibacteria bacterium
GAATCGGCTGTGCTAGAATCGCTTCTTTCGCTTGCCACGGTTTCCCCAATTCGATCCTCGATTGGGCCGGTAGCTCAATTGGCAGAGCAGCAGACTCTTAATCTGCGGGTTGACGGTTCGATTCCGTCCCGGCTCACCATTCTCGTTAAAGCAACTTACGACGCGCGCCGTCTGAGAAATCGTCGCCTCTGCATCATCGCGACAGCGGGGCCGGCGACCCCGTGGCCGGGCCGCACGCGTCCTCTCTGCGCCTATCCCGCGATCCCGAGTTACCGAACAGCCTCTGGCTCAAACGTAATTCGAAGCCGCGTGCCGGTGGCCTTCGCGAAGCGCTCCAGTGCATCTGTTGAAGGATGCACCTTCCCGCCTTCGAGGCGAGCGACGTAGGACTGCGACGTCTTCATGCGACGTGCCAGCTGTGTCTGCGACAACCCGACACGTGTTCTCGCCTCGATGAGCGCACGCGCGAGCTGAAACTCCTCGCCGAGAGCATCGTACGCCGTCTTATAGTCCGGGTCCTTGCTCCAGCGGCGGTGCAGGTCATTGAGCTTCGTCACGTCTCCAACTCCTTGGCCCTCTGAAGAGCCAAATCGATTTCACGGATGGGAGTCTTCTGCGTCTTCTTTACGAACGCCCGGACCACGATCACACGTTGGCCCTTTGCCGTCACGTACAGCGCCCGTGCGATGCCGGCCTTCCCCGTGAGGCGCATCTCCCAGACCGCCCCGCGGAGGTGCTTGAGGTGCGGTTCCCTCACGTTCGGTAGGCCCACGTCCAGGCCATGGGAGTTGAATATACCACATCTGGTATTGCTGAAGCAGGTCGCTGTCTGCCATTTCGCGACGCCGGGCGGGTTCGTTCCACGCTGCGCGACCAGGGAGGAACAATCGGGCTTGCCGACGAGATCAACTGCGTAGTGGCGAGTTTGGCCCCCGCTGACCGCTCCCCGGAAGCCCCGTGTGAAGCTGAAGCGCGAGCCCAGGTACCATTCCTACTGCCGCGGAACGTGCAGCACTCGTACGCAGCTTGCGCGCCGGTGGCCTCTTCACCCGACGACACGGGAATGTAAATGCGGCCGTTGTAGGCCACGATGGACCCCGTGATGCGCGCGGCGCAATGCTCGTCGACCTTCTTCTTCCACCCCAGTTCGCCGGTCGTCGCGTCGACGTTGTACGCGGTCGCCCGGAGATCACCTGAAATGCAGGCCCAGTTTCACGCCGAACTCGTTGGTGAAGTTCGACGGCTCATAGGCGCCGAGCTGCTCGTGGGCGGTCACATTGTTGACGGTGAACGCTACGGTTTCAGAATTGACCGGCGAAGTGCTGACGCTCCAGCGGATGTAGTAGGGCTCCACCGACCAGCGCGTGGTCACCTGATATTTCGCACTGGCGCGCAGCGCCCATCCTCGATGCTGAGCGAACGAGACGTCGGTCAAGCCATCGATGGTGAAGGCGGGCGCCGTCGTCGTCGCTGACACATAGCCGCCGCCCAACTGCGAGTTGCGGGTCTTCTGCGAACCGTGGATCAGGCGGTCGTATTCCAGGTTGACGCTCAGCACGCGATGCGACGCCACCTCGGTGCGCGCCGTGGCGCCGAGAGGCAGATAGAGATAGTTGTCCGTGCGATAGCTGGCGGTGCCAGTCGTGCCGTTCGACAGATGACGGAAACCCAGGCCGGTAAAGGGCGACAACGCCCGCGTGTGACCGATGAGATCCTTGCCGACCAGGGTGCGGCCTTCCAGATACCAGTCCTTGTCGCCGGTCTCGCTGCACGCTGACGCATCGCCTACATCCAGCTCATAGCCATTTGGGGAGGCGCTGCTGGGCGTGATCAGCCAGGGGGAACACCAGCCGGTGTAGGTGACGTTCCCGATGGTGCCCCGCACATCGGCCTGGGCAAACCAGTGCTGGCGCTTGTCGAGCGACACCGTACCCGTGTATTCGCCCCCGAGCTTGGGGCCGTGGATCGAGATGCGCAGATCGTTGGGCTCGACGTAGGTGTAGCTGCCCACGCTGACGTTCACCTCATGCCCCGTCGGCGTGGCCAGGCGCTGCGACGAGGCGGATGCCGGCGCCGTCGGGGTCTGCGCGGACAGCGTCGCCGAACACCACCACAACGCGGCCGCAACAGCTCCGGCCGTGGGCACACGGTCCCAAGCCGCGCACTTCTTCATCTCACGCTGAGCATACACCTCAACATCGCCGATGCCTGGCTGCGGTTGCCGTGCAGGATGCGCGCAATGTCCGCGCCCGGCTCGCTAAACACTGTGCAACTAGGCGGGACTGAGGCGGGACCAATCCGGCGAGCGGGTCATGTCGCCCGTCATCGGGACGACGACTTCCCAGCCGGCACCTTCGCCTTTCACTTCGATCATGCGTTGCGGCTCGTTGCTGCCGTTCAGCGGCAAGGAGTAGAGGCCAGGCGTGTTGGACTGCCGGAGGGAAGCTCGTACGTCCAAATGTCGCGCGCGAGCGTTACTTCTTCGCGGACATGAGGAAGTCTACAAGCAGCCGGCTCAGGACCGCCGGCTGTTCCTGCTGCACCCAATGGCCGGCGCCGTCCACCAAGCGTGTGCCCTTGTAGTTGGTCGTGACCGTCTTCTCGAGTCGCTCCAGGGCACCGGGGTTCTGATACACGCCCCAGTCGCTCTTCCCGCCCATGAACGTGGACGGCACATCGATTGTACGTCCCGCGAAGACCTGCAGGTCCACATCACTCGGGCTGCCGCGATAGCCGTTGAGCCCGCCTTGAAATCCGGTACGGCCGTATTCCTCCACGTAGACGCGCAGTTCCGGCTCCGGCAGCCAGCGGTTAGCCGCAATCTCCGCCGCCGACGGCATCTCGGCCGCCACCTGCTCCGCCATGCCTTTGCCCAAGTCCATGATGTAGTAGCGCGGCAGCTTGGCCCACTCGCTCGCGGTTCGAGCCGCGAGGGGCGCAGGATGGTTCCCTTTCCAGTCCGCGCTTTTCATGTGGTAGTAGGCTCGCAGAAATGCGTGGAGCCCAAGCGGCGGATGCCACATGTTTTCGTTCGCCTCGCGCGTCTGGTAATAGCGCTGGTAGTGCTTGCGCGGCGGCGTCAGCTTCGCGAGGTCGTCGTAGATGGTGTCCGGCGCAGGAGCCGCAGGCCGCGGGCCATTCGCCGTATTGAAGCGCAGGGTCGGCGATCCGCCAAACGGCGCACTCATCATCGCGACCGCCTTGAAGACGTCGGGGC
>JBGOTP010000518.1:0-3216 GCA_041476545.1 Vicinamibacteria bacterium
CGCGCAATCCGGGCGAGTGCTCGCGTTTCGGCCGTCGCCAGAAGACTTGTGTGCTCGCGGATGTGGTGGCCGGGCAAGAGAGCGGACATACGGGACGTGGTTGACATGGGTTGGCGCCTCCACTCGCACATGCGAAAAGCGGCGTCAAATAGGCTCAGCAGCCCGTTCCACGGCGAAGAGGTGGCGGCTATTTGTCGCCGAAGGCGGCGGTCGTCGTTGAGGGTTCCAGGACAAGCCTGGCGAGCAGAAGGCCGATCCCGAGCGCGATCGTCAGAACGGCCGCGAGGGGCGCCGCCCGTGCGAGGATCGCGCCATCGCAGGCGAGGGCCACGGTGATCAGGAGATCGACCGCGAGCGTCACCGGTGCGGCGCGTCGGCGTTCCTCGGCAAGGCCGGCGCTGTTCACACGTTCGGTGAAGAGCAGATGCGCGCGAAAGACACCGGCGACGCTGGCCGCAATGCCGATCGTCAAAAAGACCGCGGCCGTGACGCCCCCATTCGATTCTTTGATCCGCCACGCAACGCCGGACGCGACGAAATACAGCGCCACCAGGATCACCTGATGGGCTCGCCACCAAGTGGCGGCCTTTGCACGCGGACGCGCGACATCGCGCTCGATCTCTCGGACGATCTCAGCGGCCGACGAGAACCGGGCGCCAGGCGATTTCTGGAGACAGCGTTCGATCACGCTGACGAGCGATGACGGCAGATCGGGACGCAGCCCATGAATCGCCGGGGGTTCGCCTTCGAGCACGCGCGCCGCTACGCCGAGTTGCGTGGCGGCGCCGAACGGATGCGTGCCGCACGCGTACTCGTACATCAGCACGCCGAATGCGAACACATCGGATCGAGGGTCTGCCGGTTGGCCGTTCAGCTGTTCCGGCGCGACATACCCCGGCGTGCCCATAAGCATGTCCGGACGCGTATCCCGCACCGGCGATCCACCACTCGCCGGGAGCCCGCGATCGACGCGCGCCAGCCCGAAGTCGAGAATCTTCAACCGCCCGTCCTTCGCTCGCATCACGTTTTCAGGTTTCAGATCCCGGTGCGTGATTCCTGCTTCGTGCGCGCAGGCCAGTGCCGCGGCGATCTCGCGCGCCGTTTGAAGGACGTCGTGGCCGGCCGGTGTCCGGCCGCTCTGGATTTCCTCACGCAGCGTTCCACCGTCCACGAATTCGCTGGCGATGAACAGCTCGCCGTCAAACTCTTCGAGCGCATAGACGGTACAGATGCCAGGATGGGCGAGGGCAGCTGCCGCCTGCGCCTCGCGCCTGAGCCGTGCGCGTAGCTCCGCCTCGTTTCCGGCCTGCGGCCGCAATGCCTTCAGTGCCACTGTGCGTCCGAGCCGCGCGTCCGTTGCCACGTACACGCGACCCATGCCCCCGCGGCCCGCCTCTCGGACGATCGTGTACGAACCGACGACCTGTCCTGGTATGAGCGGAGGCTCCTCGCGCAAGAGCTCGATGCACCCGGTCGCCGGCTCCGCGAGGAACGCTCCCGCCTCCGCATGGTGCCGCAGCAGGGAAAGGACCTCGGCGATAACGCTGCTGTCGCCGTTGGCTTCGCGCTTCACCCATGCCGCGGCGTCAGTGGGATCCTGCCCCAGCGCTCGCTCGAACAGTTCCCGGACTCGTGACCACTGCTCCCGACTCATGACCGGGAGGGAAGGCCGCCGGTGTTCAATTCGCGGAAGAGCCACGCACGCGCAAGCGCCCATCGACGTTTCAGCGTAGCGGGGGACATGCCCAGCGCGTCCGCGGTTTCCTCAACGCTCAATCCAACGAAGTAGCGCAGCTCCACGATTCGGGCCTGCTCCGGATCCAGCTGCTCGAGCCGGGTCAGTGCCTCGTCCAGGGCCGGAAGCATCGCGTCTTCGTGAGAGGCCGTCATGAGAGCGTCGGTGAGCGTGACGCGATCCAAGCCGGCCCATCGCTTCTGGGCGCCGCGCGCGCGAGCGCGCTCGACGAGAATCTGACGCATCGATCGCGCGGCGATCCCGAGGAAGTGGTTCCGGTCGGTCCAGGGCGCTCCACCGCCGGCAAGGCGCAAGTAGACCTCGTTGACCAGGGCAGTCGCCTGAAGGGTCTGTCCGGGGCGCTCGCGCCGCATGTAGGCCGCCGCGATCCGTCGCAGCTCGTCGTACACTTCCGGCGAGGCGTCGAGCTTGTCCCACACCGAACCTATCCCCCCTTGAGGGCCCGTCGCAGCACTTTCCCGACCATGGTCTTCGGCAGTTCCGCGCGGAACTCAATCGTTGACGGTACTTTATACGGCGCCAGACGCACGCCGCAGAACGCTCGAAGTTCGGCTTCAGTCGCCCGTTGACCGGCCCGCAGCACCACCCAGGCTTTGACGACCTCCCCCTTCTTCGCGTCCGGTACGCCGGCGACACCAGCTTCGGCGACCGCCGGGTGCGCCGAGAGCGCCTCCTCAATCTCCCTCGGCCACACCTGATAGCCGCTCGTCTTGATGAGATCCTTCATGCGATCGACGATGAACAGATAGCCGTCCGCGTCGAGATACCCGAGGTCGCCCGTATGCAGCCAGCGATGCGTGCCGTTCGGTCCACCATGGTCCCGCAGGACGCTGGCGGTCTCCTCGGGACGGTTCCAGAAGCCTGCCATCAACTGTGGTGCCGAGAAGCAGATCTCTCCAACCGTGCCCTCTGGTACCTCGTCCCCGCCGTCGTCGGCATCGACGATCTGGACCGAGACGTCGGGCAGGGGCATGCCGACCGAACCGATCTTGTTGGGTCCCTTCGCTGGATTCACACAGAGTGCCATCATCGCCTCGGTCAGCGAGTAGCCCTCGATGATCCGGCCTCCCGTCAGCGACTCGAAGCGCTCCTTGGTGTCGGCCATGAGTGGCGCGGCTCCCGAGAAGCAGATCTTGATCGACTTGAAATCCGTTCTGCCGGATCTGACGTCGGGGTGCGCCAGGAGTCCGACGTACAGGGTCGGCACGCCGTTGAAGAATGCCGGCTTCACTCGGCGGATGGTGGCGAGGAGATCGGCCAGGTCGCGCGGATTCGGGACGATCGCGAGCGGGCAGCCCGCGATGAGCCCAAGCGCCTGCACACCAACGTTCCCATACACGTGGAACATTGGCAGCGGCATCAGAATGACATCGTCGCGCTTGAGCACCGACGACAGCCATGCGTGCACCTGGAGGCCGGCCATGACATACGCGGCGTGCGTGCCGATGACGCCTTTCGGC
>JBGOTP010000519.1:0-3209 GCA_041476545.1 Vicinamibacteria bacterium
CGCATCGCCCAGGAGGCGGTCAACAATGCCGTGCGGCACGGCCAGCCGGCGCAGATCACCCTCAGCCTTGGGCAGATTGCGCAGCGCCTGGAGATCCTGGTGACCGATGACGGACGCGGCCTTGGTGAGATTGCAGCCGGACACTCCGGGATCGGCCTGAAGGGCATGCGCCAACGCGCACGCCTGTTGGGCGGTGATTGTTCCATTCAGCCTCGAGAAGGTGGCGGGACGGTGGTCAGGTGCTGGGTTCCATCGCGGTCCACGGTGGCGGACGCGCGTGCCGTCGGACCCAACGGAAAGGGCTAGTCCGTATGCCAAGACTGGGAACCCCAGCGGGGCGGAAGAGCCAGTCACGATCCGGGCCGCTGAGGATCGTGATCGTCGACGATCACCCGATCGTGCGGAAGGGGCTGACTGAAATCATCAGGAACGAACCCGACATGACCGTGTGCGGCGAGAGCGACACAGCGGCCGGCGGCCTCGATCGGATTCGCCTCGACCGCCCCGATGTGGCCATCGTGGACTTGTCGCTGGGAATGGACAGTGGCCTCCAACTCGTCAAGCAGCTCGACGCATCGCTTCCCGACGTGCGCGTGCTGATCCTGTCCATGCATGACGAGACGCTGCACGCGGAACGTGTGTTGGCGGCGGGCGCGCGCGGTTACATCATGAAACAGGAGGCGATGCAGAACCTGATTGCCGCCATTCGTTGCGTGGCGAGCGGGAAGACGTACGTCAGCCCTCAGATGTCTGAGCGCATCGTGGCCCGAGTCACGGGTCGAGGGACGACGCGGCATGAACGGGCACCATTTGAGCGCCTGACGGATCGAGAACGCGAAGTCTTCGCGCTCATTGGTCGCGGTCTTGGGACACGTGACATCGCCCTGCAGTTGGACGTCTCGATGAAAACCATCGAGACCTACCAGGCCCGTATCAAGGAAAAACTCGGTCTCACGAACGGCCACGAGTTGATCCGGGCGGCCGTGAGCTGGACGCAGCCATGAAGGTGCCGATGCCGCGATAGAAGTTCCGGGAACAAGGGGACGCACAGGGCTCCGCCGTGTCGCTCAATGGCACGACGAGCCGGTCGAGGCGCTGCCCTCCGGCGCCGTGCGCAAAATTCCGCCTGAGCGCGCGAAATATCCTGACGACCCGACATCATCACCCGCGGTTGCGTCCGAAGATGTTGATTGCTGCACAACCGGGTTGATCGACGCCCGGGCATGCCTGTTGCTGCACGTCCATCCGCGTCAAAGGGGAGCAGCACTGATGATTGAGACCGTGACTTCTACAGGGTCCGCGCTATCCGGCATGACCATGAGAACTATCCCTGCCCGTGACTGGCAGTCGTTTCTGGTCAGGTTCGGTCGTGCCCATCGCGCGTGGCTGACGACCGTCGAGCGGCTCGCCGCAGGACAGCCGTCGCACGTCGAAGCGGCTTCGAGACCGCTCGACACGATCACGCCGATCGGAGCCCCAGACGGGCACCTCGCGATCGAAGTTCGGTTTCAGGACGCAGCGGAGCCAGTGACGATGCTCGTCCGACGTCCCACGGCGCTGCGGGTGGAAGAAACCGCTGACGGTGCGGAACGAGGCCTCGATATCGAGGATGCGGACCGTGGATGCACGCGGGTCCGCTTCCGCGCCACCGCGCTTCCTGAAACCCTGGACGGCATGGCGCCAGGAGAGCTGCGATGATCTCTATTCAATGGAGGGCAACAACATGATTGATCGTGAACTGCAGGAACACGTCCAGAATGCGCTCGACTGGGAGCCGAGCATCGACGCAAGTGAAATTGGCGTCAGCGTGGACGCGGGCGTCGTGACGTTGCGAGGCGACGTCCACACCTATGCCGAGAAGTCAGCCGCCGAGCGGGTGACGCTGCGGGTGTACGGCGTGAAGGCGGTGGCCAACGACCTTGAGGTGCGGCTCGGCGGCGGGTTCGAGCGTACCGACACCGAAATCGCGCAGGCCGTCGTCAACGCGTTGAAGTGGAGCACGCTGGTTCCCAAGGATCGAGTGACTATCACCGTCAGCCACGGGTGGGTGGCGCTGAAAGGCCACGTTGACTGGCAGTACCAGAAAGACGCCTCCGCGCGCGCCGCCCGGGATCTGATGGGGGTGCGAGGTGTGACCAACGAAATCGCCGTGACACCGCACGTAAAGGCTGCCGATGTCCAGACAAAGATCGAGGCCGCGTTCAAGCGCAGCGCCGAGATCGACGCACGGCGCATCAACGTGACTGTGCTCGACGGCCGCGTCACTCTCAGCGGCAGCGTGCACTCGTGGGCCGAGCGTGAAGAGGCCCGGCGCGCCGCGTGGGCGGCGCCTGGCGTCGCCGGGGTTGACGACCGGCTGGCGATTGTTCCCTAGCTAAACGTCTGGTGCGTACGGCCGTGGCCTCGCGGAGGTGAAAGTCCGACCCTTCTCGGGTGGCGTGACCGCAGGAGGAAGGCCTGGCTCGGGACGAGCCGTGAAGACGCATGGACACACTTTGCTCGATGACGAGGGGATTGACATTCTGCGCCGCACTCGCAATGGGCGTGGGCTCGAGTCTGTGCTCAACCGCGTGTTCGAGCGGCGATAGCCAAGCGTCGTCTTCAACCCACGCTTCGTCATCGGAAACGGTCATCCGCATCACGGGTTCGGACACGATGGTCAATCTGGTGCAGGCGTGGGCCGAGAACTACAAGAAAGCACAACCCAACGTGTCCGTGCAGGTTGCAGGCGGCGGTTCTGGCGTCGGCATTGCCGGCCTCATCGAAGGAATCCTGGATATCGCTGCCGCCGGTCGCGAGATGACGGCCGACGAGATGAAGCGGGCGAAGGCGCACAATGGCACACAGCCGCAGGAATTCACGGTCGCCCTCGATGCGCTCGCGCTCTACGTCCATAAGGACAATCCTCTCGATTCGATCTCCATAGAGGAACTTGCCGACATCTACGGTGACGGCGGGCCGATTCAGACGTGGTCTCAACTTGGCGTCAAGAATTCCGCCTGTAAGCGTGACGCGATCATCCGCGTGGGCCGTCAAAACAGCTCCGGCACGTACGTCTACTTCCGTGAAGTCGTGCTTGGGGACAAGAGGGATTACAAACTGGGCTCCATCGACCAAAGCGGCTCAAAAGACGTGGTCGCGCTGGTGTCGCGGACGCCGTGTGCCATCGGATACAGCGGGATGGCGTTCGCCGCTGGCGGAGTGAAAGC
>JBGOTP010000520.1:0-3204 GCA_041476545.1 Vicinamibacteria bacterium
ATCCTCGCCTGGTTGCAGCGCCACCATCCGCGACCCCATGGCGGTTTCGAAGAACAGCGCGTTCGCGCCGGCAATGAAGAGGAACAACATCTTCAGCCACCACGCCATGTTGTAGGCGTACTGCGCGGGAAACATGGTGAGAAAGATGAGACCCGACCCCAGGTTGAGCGCGAACCCGGCGATCGCCCAGGGCATGAACTCCTTGCACGCGCTGATGGGCACGCGCTTCCAGAAACCCAGGAGCCGCAGGTCAAAGAAGCCGGCAATACCGACGAGCACGGCGAGGCCAATGAAATGAATCGTCTCGCAGAGAGGCCAGATCCACGTGACGGTCTTCAGGTAAGCGGATACGTGCGTCGCCGCCACCCACTGAACGATCGGAACCATGTATGCCGTCATCGCTGACTCCCGCTTATCCGATGTATGCCGTCAGCCGGCCGGTGGCGGTTGCGATCCACCAGAGGGTCAAGGACGCCCACGCGTACCGCCTCCCCCTGGCCGGCACGGGGTCGGCACCCGGGAATTCGCCGCTGCGGAAAAGGTAGTTGCGCTCGCGCTGCAGGGCGACGAGCGCAAGAGCAATCGACACAAGCTTGGCCCAGAAGATCCACTGATGCGCCTTGTGCTGCGCGTCCAGGCAAAACAGGATCACGCCGGTCGCGAGGTTCAACCAGAATCCCCACCACATCATCGGGAACAACGATTCGACATTCTCGAACGGCACGCGCTTGCCCACACCGAGGAGCCGCAGGTTGACAACGGTGTTCAAGCCCACGAGCCAGCCCAGGCCGACCGTGTGCAGCATCAGCACGGTCGGATAGCCCCAAATCGACGGTGACTCGGCGATGGTGACAAAGACGGGCAGGTTCTGCAGCCACACCAGAAAATTATCCATCCGCTCCTCGCCTGGCGGCCAGCCTCCGGCGCGCCGCTTGCGCGTCCGCGCAGGAATTAGTGGAACGTCAACGACGCCACGCGCGCATCGCGGACGTAGGTGTGACAGTGAATGCACGTCGACACCAGCGCCGAGTACTCCGCGCCGACGGCGTCCATGTCACGGCGCTGGGCCGCCTCCCGCAACCCGTCGACCGATGACATGAAGAGCATTGCCTGGGCCGTGTAGTCAGGCTTCGGCGGGTTCTGCCACGAGACGATCTCCATCTCGCTGATTCGACTGAGCGCCAGCGCCGCCCGGTCGATCTCCTTGTAATCGGCCGTCACGATGGCTTTGAGCAGCGACTGCGCATTCGCCAGCTTCGAGCGCATGATCGCCTGCATGCGCGCGTCGCCGGCAGACGGCTGGGCGACGACCACCAGGAACAGCGCCAGAACGAACATCGCAACATGGCGGGTCATCAGCATCTCCTCGTTGAATCTTCCAGAGGCATCCCCTTCATCAACAACCGTGCCCATGAGCCCCAACGACCCGTGGCTCGATTGCGCGGAATTGGCGATGGAGAATTCGGGGGGACGGCGCACGACTGCGAAACTTCCCGCGGGGACCACGGGAAAACCCGCAGGCTGCGCGGCGTTCCGCAGCAATCAGGCCTCTGCGACCCGCGGGTGACGATCGATCAATCTGGCACAGGGGGTGCTCAGGAACGGTGCGACCAGCGGATCGCCATGCCGCACTAGGAGGCGAAATGTTCAGCCTGATCCTCGTTCCAACCGACTTCAGCCCGCCGTCCGACGCGGCGCTGGAATATGGGCGTATCCTGGCCGCGAAGTTCGGCGCATCGCTGCAGTTGCTGCACGTGATCGACGAACCCACCGCGTCGTCGAACTTCGTCGCGGACGGGTACGCGCCGACGACAGACGACATTCGCGAAGTGCTGCTGAAGGAGGCGCGCGAGCGTCTCGCGCACGTGATGAACGTCGCCGATCGCGCGCATTTCCATGCGAGGGCCGACGCGGTCATCGGCATGCCGGCGCCCGCGATCGTCGACTACGCCGCGGCGACCGGAACGAGCCTGATTGTCATGGGCACCCACGGGCGAACCGGGCTCGCGCATCTGCTCATGGGGAGCGTTGCCGAACACGTCGTGCGCACGGCGCGGTGCCCGGTGTTGACGGTCCGGCAGGTGGGCGTAGTGGATGAAGCGGGCGTCCCCGTGTTGGCCTGCCGCCTGCCCATGCGGGCATAGCGGCACCCGCTCTCACGGAACGAAGACGACAACCGCCGTCGTTTTTTGCAGCAGCTCGCGTGCAACGGTCCCCGGTGAACGCGGGTCGCGCCCCAGCACGACGACGCCGGCATTCGATCGCTGCTGTCGATCGAGAATCGCTCCGACCACCGGACCGTGCGTGACGACGGCACGCACGCCTGCGTGCGTGCCGACATCGGCCGCCATCTCCTGCAGCCGCGTCAGCGGCGCGTGGCTGTCGGCGTTGGGTGGCACGATGTGCAGGAGAACGATTTCGCGGTCGGATGCAAGCGACAGCATCGATGCAAATGCGAGCTGTCGCGCCGACCCGGCATCGAGATTCACGGGAACCAGGACGGTGCCGAGATGAGACACCGCACTACGCTCGGTCAGTGAGATCACTTCCATCTCGGACGGCGGGACGACCGCAAGTGGCACCGTCGTCTCGCGCATCACGCGGGCAGTGACCGACCCGAACAGCGCGCGGCTGACGAACCCGCGTCTACGCGTACCGGTCACGATCAGATTCGCCGCGCATTCGGCTGCAGTCGCCAGGATCGTCTCCGACGGATGACCTCCGCGCACAATGAACTCGGTTCCCTCGCGGTACAAAAGCCAGCCTGGAATCGTGCGCCGCGCAAGATCGTGGAGCTCCACCTGCGCCGCCAGCGCCTCCTCCGACGAGGCGTTCGCGCGGTCGTCAACGCGCAGAACAAACAGCTTTGACTGCGGATGCGCGGCGAAGCCGCTGGCAGCGTACAGCACGCCGGCGGCCATGTCTGACGTGTCGACCGCGCACAGTACGGTGCCGAGCGCCGGAATCGGCGAGCGGACGGGAGCCGATGGGTCGACCTGGCGATCCACGGCTCTCACCACGTGTAGATCAGCCGCCCGGAGGCGGTATGCGCCCGATACGGGCGATTCAGATTCATCAGATTGATCAACGCAGGAAAGAACGGGCTGTCGAGCGTCCCCGGTGAGCGCGCGAAATCCTGCGCGTCGTAGCTGTCGTACCAGTACCCGACGCCGACGCCGAGCTGCTGCGACAACGTGTACCGGA
>JBGOTP010000521.1:0-3195 GCA_041476545.1 Vicinamibacteria bacterium
AGGCGGGCGGGATGGATCCACGGCGGTGTCGTGTTCCAGAATAGCGTGTGCTGCTCGGATAAAGTCCGCCAGTTCTCTCGTTCCCGCTAGGGTTCGAACATCTTCTACGGCTGCGCACAGGTTAGTACGCGAGACCGTTTTACCCCAGCGGCGGAACGGTTTTGCCGCGTCAATGCTGAGCGATTTGTTACTCAGGACGAGGTTCGAACCGACAGAATGGAGGATGAGGCGCTTGCGTGCGTTGTCACCTTCCCCGAACCATTTGGAGGCTCTATTACTGATCGAAAGGAATATCTTGGCGGGTTCGAACCAACCGTCGGCGCGCCCAGCGACGGCGAGATTCTGGGAGATTCGGAGGTCTTCGCGCTGGAGTTCTTGGCGCTGCTTCAGAAACTCCTCGTCGGTGATGAGATCGCGGAGACGGAGCTTCGTGAGATTCTCGAGCTGGCGCTGCACGGCCAGTTGGCTTTGTTCCAGCGCAGATCGGCGGGCAACGTGATCCTCGTCTCTGGTTGCGTCCAGGCGATCGAGCCAGGCCAAGGCCCAGCGATGCAGGTCGTCTGGAATCGAGATCTCGCGCAAGAAGTCGAGGATCTGAAGCTCAAGCGTGGGCAAGCTGACGTAGGGCTGGTGACAGCGGTAGTCGAGCCTGCGCTTCGTGCAGCGGTAGTAGGTGTAGTGATGGCCCTGCCGGTTCACGTGCGCTTCAGCGGTGACCATGAGTCCACACTCGCCGCAGCGAATCATCCCGGTGTAGGCGAAGTCGTGGGTCTTGGCTCTGGGCTTTGACCGCAAGCCGAGAAGCTCCTGAACCCGTTCGTACTCGTCGAGCGTGACGATAGGCGTGTGCTTGCCGGGGTACGTCTTTCCCTCCCATTCAAGGACGCCGGCGTAGAAGGGGTTAGTGAAAAGCCTGTAGAGCGCGCTCTTCGCGAGCGGCCCGCCGCCAATCCGTCGGCGCTTCTTGGTGCGCAGGCCCCACTCGTAGGTGGCGATCTCCCAAATGTGTCCCACTGAGTACGCGCCGGTGAGCATCACCTCCCACATCCGGCGCACCAGGGGAAAGCGCTCGGGATCTTCGACGATCGTCTTGGTCGCGCGATCGTTCAAATACCCGATCGGGGCAAAGTTCGGCCGCCAGCCGTTCTCAACCTTGGTCCGGTTCCCACGCCGCACGTTCTCGCTCAAGGAATCAACGTAGTACTTCGAGTACCCGAAAGTTATGGAGAGCATGAACTTCCCCTGCGGGTTGTTCTCGAAGGTGAACGTGGCGAACTTCATGTCTTTCAGGATCTTCCTGTCGAGGAGGTAGATGATCCTGCCGCCATCGACGGAGTTCCTCGCGAGTCGATCGGGGTGCCACGCGATGATCCCGTCGGCCTCGCCCCGTTCGATACGGCGGACCATCTCGTTGAACACGGGGCGCCCCGGAGCCTTGGCACTCATAGACTCCTGCAGATTGTCTACGATTTCGATGTCAGATGTTGGGGGAAACAGTCGTGCGAGCTCACGAGTCTGAGACTCGATCGAGAGTATCTGCCGGTCCTCGTCCTCGGACGACTTCCGGCAGTAGAGAAAATACTTCACATATGGTGCGAATCATCCCCATCCGAAAGAATCGTCGGATTGCTCACGATCAGGAGAAGATCCGCTGGTTTGAGTGTGTGAAGAGGTGGGTGTCGACCTTTGGTCTTTAGAATACATCGGAATCGTTATGTTGGTCAATTGAAGGCCTCCGCTCACTGGGTAGCGGCTCGGCAAGTGACTCATAGAGACGCATCACGCGCGAGGTCATCTCGCGCGCCCCAGCGAAGGAAATCTCCTCGTGAAACGCGGCGGAGTAGATGTCCATAAACTCCTTCAGGTCTTCATCGGTGAAGTGCATGCCCCCAGTGTGCTCGGGTCTAGCAGCACACTAAAGGCAGGGAGGCTTTCCGCTCCCGGCAGCTAATCTCGTCTACTCACATCTCGGGCGCGAGCCTACGCTCGAGAACATGACGAACACTTCCTCCCTCCGAGGCCTCGCGTCGAAATACCACGGCAGCCTGCCGTCCCGTATCCGCGCCTACCTGAACGCCCGCGGCATCCCCGACGAACTCGTCGACTACTACGGGCTCGGCTTCGACGGCCGACGGATCACCATTCCGATCACGAACCGCGACGGCGAAGTCGCGTTCTTCAAGCTTGCCAGGGACCCCGAGGACAGCTCAGACGGTCCAAAGATGATGGCCTCCGAGGGCTCTCACGTCGAGCTCTACGGCTGGGAGCGCATTCTCGCGAAACCCGACCGAATCGTGATTTGCGAAGGCGAGTTCGACCGGCTCGTCCTCGAGGCGCAGCGGATTCCGGCCGTGACCTCGACCGGAGGAGCAGGCGTGTTTCGCCGCGAATGGGCGAAGGATCTCGAGCGGATTCCGGAAGTCTACGTCTGCTTCGATCGCGACGAGGCGGGAAGGGCAGGGGCGCTTCGGGTCGCCCGGATGATCCCGCAAGCCAGGATCGTCGAGCTTCCCGAGGAAGTCGGCGATGGTGGCGACGTCACGGACTTCTTCGTCCGGCTCGGAAAATCCAACGACGAATTCCTGAACCTCCTCGCCGAGGCGAAGCCGGCGCCGCCGGCACCGAAGATCCTCTATCGCCGGTCGCGAGCCCTGACCAATGATCCCGACCGCGAACGGATCGAGCGGCTAAAGGACGCCGTTGCGATCGAGGATGTCATCGCAACCCAAGTAGAGCTCCGTCCCTCGGGTCAGGTCCTCCTCGGCCGCTGCCCGTTCCACGAGGACCGGACCCCCTCGTTTGCTGTCTACCCGGATGCGAGGCACTTTTACTGCTTCGGCTGCGGAAAGCGCGGCGACGTCATCACGTTCTTGCGAGAGCTCGAGGGTCTCAGTTTTCCTGAAGCGCTCGACGCGCTTGAACGGCTCACCGGCAACCATGGACCAAAAACCCAACCCGAAAACCCAACCGCCGAAGGAACGGGCGATCCCGGCGGTGTTGGCACTTCTTGATGACGGCCGGATTGCCGAGATGGTCTACCGGCCAGAAGAGAAGCGCTCGGCCTTCGCCGTCTGGGACGGCGAGAAATGGAGCCTGGAAACGTCGATCCGGCTCGACCCGCTCCGCCGGCTCGTTCCATACTCGCCCGAGAACAACCTCATCCGAAACGAGGTCGTGCTTTTTCCGTCCGCGCCC
>JBGOTP010000522.1:0-3176 GCA_041476545.1 Vicinamibacteria bacterium
GTTGTCACCCTGGGCCCCGACGCGAACTCCGGTGGCGGCGCGCTTCCCAGCTACTCGGACGCGGGTCCTCTCCCTTCACTTCCTCCGCCGACCGACATTCTGTCGCGCACCGAGTATCCGCGGCCGTGGCTGGGCGGCCACTGGACCCTCCGCGACATCGTGGACTACGAACTCATCACGACGATGGGCTTGCTCGAAACGAGCGCGGACCGTCGAGAGGCGATTCTCCGGCAGATCTACGAAGTCAATCGACAGACCATCGAAGACGGCCGGCGCGGCGATGTGACGGCCATCGTCGTGCCGATCGAGAACCAGCAGGATCCGCGTGAGGCCGCGCACCTCGTCGATCGACTCGAGGTCGCCGGCGTTGAGGTGTATCGAGCGGACGCACCGTTCGAGATGGAGGGCCAGCGCTACGCCGCCGGCGGATTCGTCATCCCGATGACGCAGGTGTTCGCGCGGTACGCGAAGGATCTGCTCGAGAAACAGACGTACCCGGAGGTGCGCCGCGGCGGGGCCACGGCGGAGCCGCCATACGACGTCACGGCATGGTCGCTCGGTATGCAGTTCGGCGTCCGCGTCGATTTCCTTCGTGCCCCGCTTCCGTCGTCACTGAGACTGACCCGCGTCAAAGGCCTGCCGAAGACGCCGGGACGCGTTGTCGGCGCCGGATCCAGCTTCGCCTTTGCGTACAAGGGACCCGACACCGCGATCGCCGTCAATCGTCTGTTACGCGATGGGGCAACGGTGACGCTTGACGCGACCTCCGCGGTGCATGTGACGAACGTCGGTCGAGACAGGATCGAGAGTCTTGCGAGGGATTTCGGGCTGCTGGCAACCGCCGCGGCGCCGCTCGTGTCTGTAGCATCTGCTGGAGATCGTCCGGCGTCGGAACGGGTGCTGGCCATCCACGCGCCGCGCCTGGCGCTCTATTCCCCGTGGACGGGAGGCAACATCGACGAGGGATGGACGCGATGGGTGCTCGAGCAGTACGAGTTCAGCGTGACGACCGTGCACAATGCCGATCTCCGCACGTCCAATCTGCGTCAGCGATTCGACACGATCATCATTCCCGATCAGAGTCCGCGCGATATTCTGGACGGCTTCAGCGCTCCGACGATTCGACCCGAATACCGGGGCGGCATCGGCGATGTCGGCATGGAGAATCTGCAGCAGTTCGTCGCCGCCGGCGGCACGCTCGTCATGCTCGGCGCGGCGTCGGATCTGGCCATCGATCGACTGCCGATTCCCGTGCGCGACGTCAAACGATCCCTCCGCCGCGACGAGCATTTCGCGCCTGGCGCCATCCTGCGTCTCAAAGTGGACACCAGTCATTCGCTCGCGTACGGCACGGCCGCGGAGACCTACGGCTTCTACAACAACAGTCCGTTCTTTGCCCTGCTGGACGGCTTCCCGGCGCTCAAGGCCACGGCCATCGCCCGCTATCCCGAACAGGATGTCGTCGCGTCCGGCTGGTTGAAGGGCGAGGA
Organism: Vicinamibacteria bacterium; assembly: GCA_041476545.1. Lineage (GTDB taxonomy): Bacteria > Acidobacteriota > Vicinamibacteria > Vicinamibacterales > CAVVIG01 > JBGOTP01. The sequence goes on from JBGOTP010000522.1 coordinate 1,491, forward strand.
GATCATGGCGGGGCGCGCCGCAGTGGTCTCGATTGAGATGCATCCGGGCCGGGTCGTGCTCTTTGGTCTTCGTCCGCAACATCGCGGGCAGACCCATGCGACGTTTCCGATGCTGTTCAATGCGATCTATCTGTCGACCATCGAGAACGTGCTGACCTCAAACTGATGTGGGCTAGAGCGTGGCCTGCACCACTGTCTTGGCGCTGCGGTGCTTGCGGACGATTTCCGGCAGGAGCTTCTTGCTCAAGTAGACCTTCGACTCGGCATTGTCCGCCGCCTTGCGCTCGTACTTCACCACCTCGAAGCGCAGGTGATCGAGCGTGCCGCGCATGTCGTAGAACCGGTTCTTGGTTTTGACCACGATTTCATCGAAACCCTGATCGATCGCCCAGAGCTCCTGCTGTTCGGTGAGCGCGCGAAAGTGTCCCTGTCCACGCCAGTCGCGCCGGGTGCCGCCAATCCATGTGTACAGGATGCGGCGTCCGTCGAACTGCACGTAGTCGGCGAGCCGGTCCACGAGATCCCCGAGCTTCGGTTCCGCCTCCCCCTGGCGAATTTCGTGGGCCACTTTGAACGATACCGGCACGACTGAGCCGGCGTCGTCTGGCAGAGGGGCGTTGGCCAGCAGAATCAGGTGCGACCGGCCGCTCAACCGGCGGACAATCTCCGCCGCTGTCTTCTTGCGCGGAAACTCACCGAAGAATTCCTCCATGTACTGGATCTCGAGCGCGCCCTGTTCCAGCTCGTATTGCGTAATGTGATATTCCACGTTCAGGCCTGCTGCTTCTGCTCGATTCTCGCCCAGGAATCGCGCAGCGACACCGTTCGGTTGAAGACAAGGGCCCCGGGTCGCGAGTCGGAATCCACACAGAAGTACCCGATCCGTTCAAACTGCACGCGCGCGGGCGCGCCGGCAGCCGCCAGACCGGGCTCCGCCTGACAATCCCGGAGCACTTCGAGCGACGCCGGGTTCAGCCGATCGAGAAACGTCTGCCCTTCGGCGACCCGCTCGGGGTCTTCGGCGCTGAAGAGCCGGTCGTACAATCGCACTTCGGCCGGGACGGCGTGTGCCGCCGACACCCAGTGCAGCGTCGCCTTGACGCGCCGGTGGTCTGGAGCATCCCCGCCCCTCGTTGCCGGATCGTAGGTGCACCGCAATTCGATGACATCGCCCGTCTCATCCTTGATGACGGTGGTACACGTGATGAAGTAGGCGCACCGCAATCGCACTTCGCGACCGGGGGAGAGGCGGAAGAACTTCTTGGGCGGATCTTCCCTGAAGTCGTCGCGCTCGATATAGAGCACGCGCGCGAACGGCACCTTCCTCGTGCCGGCGGACGGATCCTCCGGATTGTTGATCACGTCGACTTCCTCAACCTGTCCTTCGGGATAGTTCGTGATGACGACGCGCAGCGGACGTAAGACGGTCATGACGCGGGGCACCCGCCGGTTGAGGTCCTCGCGGACACTGTGTTCCAGCTGCGCCATGTCGATGACGTTCTCCTTCTTGGCCACGCCGATGCGCGAGCAGAAGTCGCGGATGGCTTCCGGCGTGTAGCCCCGCCGCCGCAGCCCGGCAATCGTCGGCATTCTCGGGTCGTCCCATCCGGAGACGTCGCCCTGCTGCACGAGCTGCAGCAGCTTTCGTTTGCTCATGACGGTGTAGTTCAGGTTGAGCCGCGCGAA
>JBGOTP010000523.1:0-3168 GCA_041476545.1 Vicinamibacteria bacterium
CTTCGTCCCGTACTGGGCCGCGATCGCCTCGGCGCGGGGGCGGTTGATATCAACGACCGCCACCAGTTCCACACCAGGCATCGACGCCAGAATGCGCGCATGGTGGCGCCCGAGATGTCCGACGCCTATGACGGCTATTCGAAGGGACATGAACAACTAGTGGCGCACGTATATCACGAAGACACGAAGAACACGATGGATCTTCGTACAAAACATTCTTCGTGAGCTTCGAGCCTTCGTGAGATGCAGACGATCGGACTACCCACGTTGCTGTGGCGGCCGGCCCACAATGGCAATGCCCGCTTCGTTGGCGGCCCTGAACACGGCGTCGCCATCGATCATCAGCGTCCGGCCCGCGTCAACCGACAACAGCGTCGCGCCGACGGCCGTCATGGCCTCGATTGTCGACACACCGACAACGGGCACATCGAACCGCATATCCTGCCCCGGTTTCGCAACCTTGATGATCCGCACGCCACGGCCCGCCAGTTCACCGGCCCTGGCAATCACGGCATCGGTGCCTTCCATGGCCTCAACCGCAACGATCGCGGCGGACTTGACGGCGATCGTCTGCCCGATATCGAGACCGGCAACCCTGTCCGCAACCGCATATCCGAACGTCAGATCCACTTGCTCATCGCCGGTCGGCGCCCGTTGCGTGAGCACGCCTTCCTTCGCCAGCAGCGGCGTGAGATAGGTGGTGGAATCGAGCAGCGTAATGCCGTGCTCCTCGAGCACATCCGCTACCGCGGAGATGATCGCGTCGGTGTTCCGCGCCTTGAGTTTCATCAGAACCCCGAGCGCGGTCATATCCGGCACGATGTCGGTGAAGAGCTTGGTGTGCCTGACCTGGCCGGCCATGACCGCTTGCGTGACGCCGGCCTCCTTCATCAAGCTGAGCCACGTCCCAAGGTGTCCGAGGGACACCCAGTGGAAATCCGCGCGGGGGGCATGCGAGGCTGCGTCCTCCAGGTCCGGGAAGGCTTCTTCCTTGATGGCGATGATCGTGACGTTGTGCCCCGCGGCTCTGGCCGCACCGAGCACCAGGAAGGGGAAGCGGCCGTTGCCGGCGATCAGGCCTAGACGCATGAACGAAGGACGGTCATACAGGTGCGCCGTGCTAGTCGTCGATGAGCACTTCCTCGGCACGCCGAGTCGCGCGCCGGAGGATCACGCCACGCTGCGACGTGCGGATGAAGTCCATCAGATAGTCGACCTCCTTGCATGTCAGGGAGCGATCCCGCTGAATCTGCTGCAGGGCACTGGTCGTGTTCAGCTTTGACTGGAGCAGGTAGCGGAACGAGCGCTTGAGCTTGCCGATGACGTCGGCCGAGAAGCCGCGCCGGATCAAGCCGATCGAGTTCATGCCGAAGATGCGCGCGGGCCGGCTGCCGACGGTTCGTGCATAGGGCAGCGCGTCTTTCGTGATGACCGAGTACCCGCCGATGAACGCGTGACGCCCGACGCGGCAGAACTGGTGCACACCGGACCCCGCGCTGACGTTCGCGAAATCCTCGACGATCACGTGACCACCGAGCGTCGCCATGTTCCCGAAAATGGTGTCGTTTCCCACGTGGCAGTCGTGGGCGATGTGCACGTACGCCATGAAGACGTTGCGGTCGCCAATTTCGGTCACGCCGCCGCCGCCGCGCGTACCCCGGTGCACGGTGACGAACTCCCGGAAGATGTTCTGCTTGCCGATGACCAGGCGCGTCTCCTCGCCCCGAAACTTGAGGTCCTGCGGAATGAGCCCGATGGATGCGAACGGGAAGACCTGCGTGCCGTCGCCGATCTCGGTCCAGCCGTCAATGATGGCCGTGGCGCCGATCACGCAGCCGGTGCCGATCGTGACCTTCGGACCGATGACCGCACGCGCCCCCACCCGTGTTCCCGCGCCGATCCGCGCCGAGGGATGCACGATGGCGGTCGGATCAATCTCGTACAGGTCGGGAATCACCCCCAGCAGCAGTTCGCACTCCGCGACCACCTGATCGCCGACAAAGGCCGTCGCCTGGGCCCGTGCCAGGGCCGCCCGGCGGCGGCCCAGAACGATTTTCAACCGCAGGCGGTCGCCCGGGACGACCTGCCGGCGAAACTTCGCGTCGTTGACCCCGCGGAGATAGACGCGCGCGTGGGGAAGACCCTGTTCCGGCTGCGCCAGCAGGATCGTCGCCATCTGCGTGAGCGACTCGAGCATGAGCACCGCCGGCATCAGCGGAGCGCCCGGGAAGTGTCCCTGGAAGAACTCCTCGTTGACCGTGACATTCTTGACGGCCACGAGGCTCCGGCCGGCGTCATACTCCGTGATGGCGTCCACAAGCATCGCCGGATATCGAAAACACTGGCGCTCGAGGGCCTGTGGAATGTTGATGGTCACGCGCCTGAGTCTATCAGAAGGTCGCCGGCGGCCCAGGGCTGGCCAGATCCTCCGGCCCGAGGCATCTGCCATCGGTCGATGGGAAATATCTGAAAATATCTGATAATAGGGGATGTGTTGGCAGACTCGGCGTCAAGGAAACCTATGACTCGATTGAAGTACGGCGGGCTGCTCGTGCTCGCGCTCTCTCTGACGGCGTCCGGGTGCGGCACCAGTTTCCCCACGACGCCCACGGCGCCCACGCCCGTGACGATTACCGAAGACTTCACGGGCACGCTGGCCCTGAGCGGCGGCATCACGTATCCCTTCACGGCGACAACATCAGGGGCGGTCAACCTGACCGTCATGTCTCTCGCGAATTCAAGTGGACCGGCGGTCGTCGGCCCGGACGGAACGATCCGGATCGGGCTCGCTATGGGCGTCTGGAACGGAACCCTCTGTGGTGTCACGGTGCCGACTCTTTATAACGACCAGGCCTTCGTGTCGACCGTCGTAACCGGAGCAGTCACGGGCGCAGGCAGCCTGTGTGTACGAGTCAATGATTCGAATGGCACGTTGACCGATCCGGTGACATTCGACATCCAGATTCAACATCCGTGATGCAGACGCTCGCCGAGACGCCGGGCATCCGACCCGACGCTGCCCGGACCCAGGTCAGGGAGTGACAATCGTGATGGAGAACAAGGCCGGGCCGACCAGGTTGCCGACGTCGTAGATTCGCACGCAGTAGGTTCCAGCATCGACCTGGCTCACGATTTGGGCGGTCGGGCCCGCCATCGTCTGGAGCGACC
>JBGOTP010000524.1:0-3164 GCA_041476545.1 Vicinamibacteria bacterium
ATCACGGGCGTCACGATCAACACATGAATCAACGACGACACCATGCCGCCCAGCACCGGCGTCGCCAGAGGCTTCATCACTTCCGCGCCGACCCGCGCGCTCCACATGATCGGCAGGAGGCCCGCCACGACCGTCGACACCGTCATGACTTTCGGCCGCAAGCGCAGCAGGGCGCCTTCCTTCACCGCCTCGAGCAAGGCGTCGCGGGTGAGTCGGCCGCCCAGCTCCTCACGCTTTTGCGCGACGGCCTCCTCGAGGTAGATCACCATGACGACCGCCGTCTGCACCGCGGTGCCGAAGAGCGCAATGAAGCCGATCATCACGGCCACCGACATGTTGTAGCCGAGCGCGTAGAGCAAGTAGATGCCGCCGGCCAGCGCGAAGGGCACGGCGAGCAGTACCTGCGCGGCGTCGAGGAAGGAGCCGTACGTCATGTACAACATGATGTAGATCACCAGCAGGACCGCCGGGATGACGAACTTGAGGCGCTCGCGGGCGCGGGTCTCGTTTTCGTATTGGCCGCTCCACTCGAGGTAGGAGCCCTGCGGCAACTGGATCGTCCTGGCGACCACTTGCCGGGCTTCGTCGACGAAGCTGCCGACGTCCCGTCCACGAACGTTTAGAAGGACCGTCACCACGAGCAGGCCGTTCTCGCTCGAGACCATGGCCGGCCCCGACACTTGACGAATCTCCGCGAGCTCGCCCAAGGGGATTTGCGTGCCGTTCGGCGCGGTCACCAGGACATTGCCGAGGGCGCCCGCGGTCGCGCGGAACTGGGGCGCGTAGCGCACACGGACGGGAAAGCGCTGCCTCCCCTCGATGGTGAGCGTGAGGTTGTTTTCACCCACCGCGGTCTCAATCACATCCTGAATCGCACCGACGGTGATGCCGTAGCGCGCCGCGGTCTCCCGGTTGACGCGGATGTCGAGGTACGGCGCGCCCGTCACTTGCTCCGCGTAGACATCCGCCGCGCCCCGAATATTTCTGAGGACGTCGGCCACGGCGCCCGCCCGTTCCTGTAGCACGGTGAGATCGTTGCCGAACACCTTGACGCCGACCTCGGAGCGGATGCCGGTCGTCAGCATGTTGATGCGGTTGATGATCGGCTGCGTCCAGATGTTGGACACACCGGGGAGGGTCGTGGCCGCGTCCATCTCGCCGATGAGCTTCTCGCGCGTCATCCCCCGCCGCCATTGCGATTCCGGCTTGAGGTTCACGATCGTCTCCGTCATGTTCACCGGCGCCGGGTCGGTGGAGGTGTCGGCGCGCGAGATCTTCGCGACGACCGACGCGACCTCGGGGAACTTCTGGATCGCCGCGTTTTGCTTCTTCACGATCTCGATCGCCTGCGGGAGCGAGATCGACGGATCGTTGATGGGCATGAACATCAAGTCGCCTTCGTTGAGCGGCGGCATGAACTCCTTCCCGATACGCGGCACCAGGACCAGCGCGCCCGCCACGACGATCAGCGCCAGCCCCAGCGTGAGGAGTCGGTGCCGGAGGGCGAACGCCAGCACGGGGCGGTACGCCCACACGAGGGGCCGCATGATGGGGTTGCTGGCTTCGCCGCGGATCTTGCCGCCGATGAGGAGGCTGCACAGCACGGGCACCAGCGTCACGGAGAGCAGCGTGGCGCCGACCATCGAAAACGTCTTCGTGAACGCCAACGGATGGAAGAGCTTGCCCTCCTGGCCCGTGAGGGCGAAGACCGGGATGAACGCCAAAATGATGATCGCCATCGAAAAGAAGATCGGGCGCCCCACGAGCCGTGTGGCCTCGAGGACGGTCTCGGTCACGCGCCGGCGGTCCCGCGGATTCACCCCGCGCTTCTCCATGAACCGAAACGCGTTCTCCGTCACCACGATGCCGGCGTCGACCAGCACCCCGATCGCGATCGCGATCCCGGCCAGCGACATGATGTTGGAGGTGATGCCGAGATAGCGCATGAACAGGAACGCGGTCAGCACGGCGATCGGCAGGGGGATCGTGACGATCAACACCGAGCGGAAGTGAAGCAGAAAGATGATGTTGATGATCGTGACGACGATGGTTTCTTCGATCAAGGCGCGCTTGAGCGTATGGACGGCGCGCTCGATCAAGCTCGAGCGGTCGTAGAAGGGCACGATCGTAACGCCGGCGGGCAGGCCGGCCTGCAGCGCCTTGATCTTTTCCTTCACCCGGTCAATGACGTCGACCGTGCTGACGCCATACCGGGCGACGACGACACCGCCGACGGCTTCGTCGAGGCCTTTCACCAGGGCGCTGACCCGAAAGGCGTCGCCGATCCTGACATCGGCGACCTGGCGGACGAAGATCGGCACCCCGTTTTCGGCGGCGACGACCACCTGCTCCAGGTCCTTCGTCGATTCCACCAGCCCGAGACCCCGGATGACCGACCACGTCCCGCTGGCCTCGACGACGTTCCCGCCCACGTTCCGGTTGCTTCGCATGACGGCGTCGACGACCGTCGAGAGCGGGATCTTGTAGGCGCGCAGGCGGTTGGGATCAACGTCGATCTGGTATTGACGGACCGTCCCGCCGATGCTCGCGACCTCGGCCACGCCCGGCACGGCGTTGAGCTGATAGCGGATGAACCAGTCCTGGATCGATCGCAGGTCGCGCAGCGAGTGGCCTTTCCCCTCCACGGTGTACCAGAAGACGTGCCCGACGCCGGTCGCGTCAGGGCCCAGCGTCGCCACCACTCCGGGCGGCAAGGACTTCGTCAGAAGATTCAGGCGCTCGAGCACGCGCGAGCGGGCAAAGTACAGGTCGACATTGTCTTCAAAGATCACGTTGATCATCGAGAAGCCGAAGGCCGACGAGGATCGCACGACCCGCACGCCGGGCAGCCCTTGCAGGCTGACGGTGAGCGGGTAGGTAATTTGATCTTCGACTTCCTGCGGCGACCGGCCCGACCAGTCCGTGAAGACGATGACCTGGTTGTCCGAAAGGTCCGGAATGGCATCGAGGGGCGTGGTGAGCAGCGCCCAGTAGCCCCAGGCCGCGACGAGCAGAAAGAACGCGATCACCAGGAACCGGTTCCGGAGCGAGAGCTCGATGAGCCAGTTGATCATCCGTTACTCCGCGTCATGCCCATCAGAGTTCGAGACAGAGTTGTCGTGGTGAGCAGCGCCCAATAGCCCCACCCTCCCAGCAGGGCGAAA
>JBGOTP010000525.1:0-3141 GCA_041476545.1 Vicinamibacteria bacterium
CCTGGTCGGCGGCCTGTTGGGCGTCCTTGCCAAAGAGGATGATCCATCCCGTGTCGAGCGCACCGTAGACGTCGTCGTGTCCGCAATGGACATTCAACGCGTGCTTGGTCAGCGCCCGGGCGGCAACCTCCAGGACCATCGTGGAGCACTTGCCTGGAGCGTGGTAATACTGCTCGAGGCCGTAGACGACCCCCTGGCCCGACGTGTAGTTGACCACGCGTTTTCCACAGACCGAGTGCGCGATCGCGCCGCCCTGGGCCGCGTGCTCACCTTCGGCTTCGACCGCGATCGTGTTCCGGCCGAACACGTTGAGCTTGCCCTCCGCGAACGCCTGCTGGTACAGCTCACCGCCTTCAGTCGACGGCGTGATCGGATAGAACACGCCCGCGTCGGCCACACGCGTTTCTGTATGGTAGGAAACCAGCTGATTCCCGTTGGCAGTGACGCGGATGCCGGGAAATGGGGGCTTACTCTTCATAAACACTTCTCCACCGGGACGCTTTTCACAGCGGTAATGACCATACCTCCGACGGGACGATTGAGCAAGCGACCGGCCTGGAATCGCGCCGCTAGGGGGGCACGCCGGCCTTCAGACCCCGGAGGCGTTCAGAGCGGCCGCGTTTGCCGCCGTGGAGACGACCCCGGCTGTGGAGAAACCCGCATGCGCATGCGGAAGAATCCCCCGCGGGCGTCTCGGACATCCTCCGAACCCTAGCGAAAACGCGGCCTGATCCCACGGCGCAGCCTTTGCTACACCGGAGGCGCTCGATGAGGGCTGGCAAGACGATCCGCTGGACGATCACTATGGGGATGGGGCTTGTCGCCCTATCGGTTGCGGACCCTGTGGGCTCTGGGAGCATCTTCGCGTCCTACACTCTGACGGCCGCACCAGCCGCAGGCGAAGTGACGTTCTCGAAAGACATCGCGCCGATTCTTCAGCGAAGCTGCGAGAGCTGCCACCGCGCGGACGGTGTCGCGCCCATGCCACTCAGCACGTACGAGGAAGTGCGCCCCTGGGCGCGTGCCATCAAGCAGCGCACGGGCATCGGCCCCCACGCCGGCGTGATGCCTCCGTGGTACGCCGAGAAGAACATCGGCATTCAGCACTACAAAGACGACCCCTCCCTGAACGACGAAGAGGTCGCCAAGATCGCGAGGTGGGCCGACAGCGGAGCGCCGCGGGGCAATACCTCCGACATGCCCCCACCCCGGCAGTATGCGGACAACTCCGTCTGGCACATCGGAACCCCGGATCTCATCGTCAGGACCAAAGACGTCGTCGTGAAAGCGAACTCGCCCGACTGGTGGGGCGAGATCGAGCCCGCGCCGACCGGGTTGACCGAAGACCGGTACGTCGTGGCGCTCGAGATCAAGGAAGTCAACGATGCGGATGCCAAGGGGGGCGGGGGGCGGGAGACCGTCGGCGGGCGGTTCGTGTGGCACCACCTGATCTACCGGACGCAGGTCAATCTCGACGCCGACGCCTCGGCCAATGCCAATCCCCTGGCCGAAGGCGGCAACGTGACGTCATGGCCGGTGCACGAAGTGGGACGCAATCCCGACTTCTTCGATCCCAAGGCGGCCAAACTCCTGAAGGCCGGCTCGTACATCGTGTCCGATTCCCTCCACACGCACTCGAACGGTCGAGACACAACGTCGCACCTGGAGTTCGGCTACAAATTCATGCCGAAGGGGTACAAGCCGGCGTACAAGACGGCGCTCGTGGCGCTTGGCAACGGTTCGGACATCGATATCAGAGGAATGGAGGCCAACCAGAAGCTGCATGCGTACGCGGTTCTGCAGCAGAACACGAAGATCCTGTCGTTTGAGCCCCACCTCCACGCACCAGGTGCGCGGATGTGTCTCGAGGCCATCTGGGGATTCAACATCCAGACACTGAGCTGTGTCGGCTACGACCACAACTGGGTGCGCGGCTACAGCTACGCCGACGACGACACACCGCTTCTGCCGAAGGGCGCGATTCTTCACATCATCGGTTACATGGACAACTCGCCGGCGAACAAGAACGTGCCGGACCCGAGAAACTGGTCGGGCTCCGGCAACCGATCGATCGCCAACATGTTCATCGATCTCGGCAACCGCGTCTCGATGACCGACGAGCAGTTTCAGGACGAGATGGTCCACCGCGTCGCGGCCCAGGCGGGCCAGGATGTCTTCCTCGGCTGCCCCCTCTGCGCCGTCGTCGCAAAGCAGGTGCCGAGGTCGACGGGAAATTAGGCCAACCTACTTCGTCTCGTCCCAGATCACTTGCGCGTCGGCTTTGACACGCGCCGCCGCTGCGGGAGCGTAGCCCGTGTACTTCGCTGGCGTCTTCCAGGTGCTGACGACGTCGTCGACCGTCTTGCCAGCCTTTTTGGCGTCCTGCACGAACTTCACGAAATCACCGACGAACGCCGATTGCGTGCGCAGATCGGCGGGCGTTGTCGTGGTGTTGTTGTGGCCGTTGATGATCGTGTCCACGTCCTTCACGGTCGCGGCCGCCTTGGCGAGCGTGGCCGAGAACTCGACGCCGCTGCCGCCGTTGTTCGCGTCCATGATCGGGAGATCCCGCGTGTGGAACGCATCGCCGGCGTGCATCACGCGAAGCGCCTTGAACACAACCCACGCATCTCCGTTCGTGTGCGCGCGGCCGAAGTAGTACAGGTCGATCTCATCGGCGCCCTTCCCGATGGTCATGCGGTCTTTGAACGACCGCTTGGCCAGCCCCTTCCCGTTGTTACGCGCGAAGATGCTCGGCCCTGGCGCCGGCGCCGCGAGCCCGGTGACTGCGCGCATCTGCTGCATGTTTGCCTTGGTGTTGTCCTGGACCACGATATCGACCGTGGCGGGGAACTCGACGTTGCCGCTCACGTGGTCGCCATGGGTATGCGTGTTGATGATCCGCACGATGGGCTTATCGGTGACGGTTTTGATCTTGTCGAGCAGCGGCTGACCCCAACCGGGGTTCTTGGTGTCGACGACGGTGACCCCTTCGGCGGTGATGAACACGGCGCTGTTTCCTCCCCCGCCCTTCATCACGTAGAGGTTGTCCTTCACCTTGTCGACGTCGACGACCATCGGCGCCGGCTGACCCGCGGGCGGCTGCTGGAACGCCGCAACGGTGATGGACAGCGCGCCCGC
>JBGOTP010000526.1:0-3137 GCA_041476545.1 Vicinamibacteria bacterium
GACGCACCGCCACGTCAGGTTCCGAACGCGCCAACCCGCGTGGCGTTCTTCACGGATCCGTGGGGGACCTACATCGAGGTCACCGAAAAACTCGCGCCGCAGCAGTAGTGTCGCCGCGGTGGTTGTGGCGCGACTATCCGCGCGAAACGACTTCCTCGCCTCGGGCTTGGCCCGACGGGGCGTTTCAGCTCCTCGTCGTCGCCCACGACGATCCCGAGTTACCGAACAGCCTCTGGCTCAAACGTGATTCGAAGCCGCGTGCCGGTGGCCTTCGCGAAGCGCTCTAATGCATCTGTTGAAGGATGCACCTTCCCGCCTTCGAGGCGAGCGACGTAGGACTGCGACGTCTTCATGCGACGTGCCAGCTGTGTCTGCGACAGCCCGACACGTGTTCTCGCCTCGATGAGCGCACGCGCGAGCTGAAACTCCTCGCCGAGAGCATCGTACGCCGTCTTGTAGTCCGGGTCCTTGCTCCAGCGGCGGTGCATGTCATTGAGCTTCGTCACGTCTCCAACTCCTTGGCCCTCTGGAGAGCCAACTCGACTTCACCGACGGGAGTCTTCTGCGTCTTCTTTACGAACGCTCGCACCACGATCACACGTTGGCCCTTTGCCGTCACGTACAGCGCCCGTGCGACGCCGGCCTTCCCCATGAGGCGCATCTCCCAGACCGCCCCGCGGAGGTGCTTGACGTGCGGTTCCCTCACGTTCGGTAGGCCCACGGCTTCGATCAATTCTGCAACGCGGACGAATCTGGCGCGCATGTCGTCCAGGCCATGGAAGCTGGACATACCACATCTGGTATTGCTGGGTAAGTCGCTGTCTGCGATTTCGCGACGCCGGGCGGGTTCGCTCTACGCTGCGCGACTTCCCAGGACTATACGGCGTGTCGGAGACCGGAACGGCCTCGCGGTCGTCTACTTCGTCGGTACGCGCACCTTGAGTTCCTCGAACCAGTTCAGCACGACCTGGATTTGTGAGGTCGTCGGCGCGCCGGCTACCGTCGATCCCCCAGCACCAGCCGCAATGATCCCCACGAACTTCTGGCCGTCCGGCATGACGTCATACCGCCTGGCCACGTCGCCTGCGTTGTCCCCCCAGAACGAAGGATTTGGAATCAGCGTCGGGTTCCCAAAGGCCAGTGTCGGCTGCACGGTCACTGTCACCGTACGCATCCGCGTGCCACCGAGGAAGTAAAACAACTCTTTCCCATCGGGCGACCACTGCGGGTGACGGTAGCCGCCTGCTTCGAGCACCGGAATCTGATAGGTGGCGCCGGTCGCCGGAACGGGCTGCACGTAGACCACGCGCTGGCCTGCGTCTGTGGTCATCGACGTCGAGTAGGTGACCCATCGGCCATCAGGCGAGAACGCGGCATCGGTCGGCGTCTGCGAGCGGACGGCCCCGAACGGCCTCGCTGTCCTGTCCTTGAGCGAAAACAGCCACAAAGAGATGTCGGTGCCCTTCGTGACGCGGAACAGGAATCCGTCGCCCTTCGGCGACCACGACTCCGGAATATGCGAGGTGTCCTTGTCGGCCTTCGTGAGCCGTTCGGGCGTGCCGCTGCCGTCGGCGGCCTGCCAGAAGATGCCCAGGTCACCCTCGCGATCCGACTGGAATACGACGTGCTGACCATCGGTCGACCAGATCGGAAACCGATTCTTGCCACCAAACGTGAGACGACGCATCGCCGTGGCACCGGATAGCTCGTAGACCCACACCACCGCGTCCTTGCCGTCGTCGGTCGCGAATGCGATGCGTGTGCCGTCGGGCGACACGCGCGGGTGATCGTATGCTCCTGGCTGGAGTTTGAGCGGCTCGACGGTCCCCTTGCGGTCCATGAGCGTAATCTGCGCTACTCGTCCAGCAGACGGCGACGCCGGACCGGAGACGAACACGAGCGATCCGTTTGCCCCTGTGCTGAACTGCGCGACAGCTGTCTGCCCAGAACCCGCGCGCATCACACCCTCGAGGATGGGGACCGGCCCGCCAGACACCTGTAACCGCCGCACGTCGAATGGCACGGCGAACAGGACGCCTCCGACTGCGTAGACGATGTGCCCCGTGGGGAGGTAACGCGCGTCGCTTCCCCCTTCGACAACCGTCTTTCGTTCACCCGATTTCAGCGACTGCACCACGATGCGAGCTCCGTTGTCCCAGTCGGACGTATTTGTGGAGAGGGTGAACAGCACCGTCTGACCATCTGGCAACATCTGTGGACCGTACGCGAATTCGCCGCCTTTGACGCTGACGATGGCCTCCGGTTTTCCGCCCGCGGCTGAGACCCGCAGGATGCCTTTTCCGCCCTGGCCAAACAGGATCCCGTCCGGCCCCCAGCTCATGCCGAACGGGTTGTCGGCCGGACACAGCGTGACGGCGGCTCCGCCGGTCACGGCGATCTTCTTGAGCGTGTTGTCCGCACCCGACAAGAACGCAATCGACCGGCCATCGGGCGAAAACACCGGATTAGTCACAGCGTAGCTGCCGTCGATGCCACCGATCGGCCGCGCGTCGAGATCGGACATCGATCGGACGTACAGGCGCAGGTTGGCGGTGTAGGCGACCTGGGTCCCGTCCGGCGACACCGCGAGAAATTGCCGGCCGGTATTAGAGAAGTTCTGATCCGGAGGCAACACCAGTGAAAAACGTGCGATGGTGGACGGTGGCGGCGAAGGCCGGGCGTACCACCACGCTACGCTGGTCAGCACCGCTGCCACGATCGCCGCGACCAGGGCCGGAATCGCCCACTTCCGCGTCGGCTGTGGCGCTGCAGGCGCGGGCGAGGCCGTCGGCGACGGCGCGGGCGTCTCGAACGCGCCCTCCAGCGCCAGACGCATCGCCGCGATGTCGGGGATCCGCTGCTTCGGGTCCTTCTGGAGGCTTCGGCGCAAGAAGACGAGCAGCATCGGCGAAAGGTTTCCCGGAACAAGACTCCAGTCCGGTTCCGAGCGAACGACCGCCGCCAGCGTGTCGGTGATGTCCTCGCCGGGGAATGCCCGCTTGCCCGTCAACATCTCGAACAGCACCGCACCGAATGCCCAGATGTCCGCGCGCTTATCCACCGTTCGGCCGCGTGCCTGCTCTGGCGACATGTAGCCTGCCGTGCCAAGAATCATCCCCGCCTGCGTCGCCTGCAAC
>JBGOTP010000527.1:0-3126 GCA_041476545.1 Vicinamibacteria bacterium
AAGGGCACCTGCCTCCCGGCGCGGTCCCGAAACCACGCCTGGAGGTGCTCATCGAGGCCGCGCAGGAGGTCGGGCGGCCGCTGTTCTATTCGCTGCTCATCATCACGGTCTCCTTCCTGCCCATCTTCACGCTCGAGGCGCAGGAGGGGCGGATGTTCAGGCCCCTCGCGTTCACCAAGACGTTCGCCATGGGGTTTTCGGCGCTGGTGTCGGTGCTGATCGTGCCGTTCCTGATGGTGCTGTTCATTCGCGGCCGGATCGCGCCCGAGGAGAAGAACCCGGTCAACCGCCTGCTCATGCGCGTGTACCACCCGTGCGTGCGGTTCGTCCTGCGCCACCGCATGCTGACGCTGGGCGCGGCGTTCGTCGCGTTGCTCAGCACGATTCCGGCCGTCGTGAAACTCGGATCGGAGTTCATGCCTCCGCTGTACGAGAGCAGCCTGTTGTACATGCCCATCACGCTGCCGGGCGCCTCCGTCCAGACCGCGCAGCAGGTCCTGGCGATGCAGGACAAGATCATCAAGCAGGTGCCGGAGGTGGCGTCCGTCTTCGGCAAGGCCGGCCGCGCGACCTCGGCCACCGATCCGGCCCCACTCGAGATGATCGAAACGGTGATCAATCTCAAGCCGGAGTCCGAATGGCGCCCCGGCATGACGCCTGACCGACTCGTTGCGGACCTCGACCAGCGGCTGCGGCTGCCCGGCATCGCCAACGCCTGGACGATGCCGATCAAGGCCCGGGTGGACATGTTGTCGACAGGCATCAGAACGCCGGTGGGCGTGAAGATCTTCGGCCCCACGCTCGAAGGCATCAACGACATCGGGTCGCAGGTGGAGTCCGCGATTCGTTCGGTGCGCGGCACGCGCAACGCGTTCGCGGAGCGCGTGACCGGCGGATACTACCTGGATTTCACCGTGAAGCGGGACGCCATCGCCCGGTACGGACTCACCGTCCAGGACGTGGAGATGGTGATCGAATCCGCGATCGGTGGCGCCAACATCACGACGACGATCGAAGGCCGCGAGCGCTATCCCGTCAACGTCCGGTACCAGCGGTACTACCGCAGCGACGTCAACACGCTGCGGCGCACGTTGATCTCCACGCCCGGCGGCGCGCAGATCCCGATCGAGCAGGTCGCCGACATCTCGACCAGCACCGGTCCCACGGTCATCCGCACCGAACAGGCGCAATTGCTCGGCTACGTCTACGTGGACGTCGCCGATCGCGACATCGGCGGCTACGTCGATGAGGCCAAGCAGGTCGTCGGCAAGATGGTGAAGTTGCCCGCCGGCTACACCCTCGAGTGGAGCGGCCAGTACGAGTACATGATGCGCGCGAAAGAGCGGCTCAAGGTCGTCATCCCCCTCACGCTCCTGATCGTCATCGTGCTGCTGTACTTCAACATGCGGAGCGTCGCCAAGATCGCCATCGTCCTGCTGGCCGTGCCCTTTTCGCTCATCGGTGCGTTCTGGATGATCTACCTCCTCGGCTACAACATGAGCGTCGCGGTGTGGGTCGGCATCATCGCGCTGGCTGGTGTCGATGCGGAGACCGGGGTCGTGATGCTCTTGTACCTCGACCAGGCGTTTGACAAGTTCGTCCACGAGGGACGCATGCGCTCGCTCGCGGACTTGCAGGACGCGGTGGAAGAAGGCGCCGTCAAGCGAATTCGCCCCAAGATGATGACCGTCATGGCCATTCTGATGGGCTTGCTGCCCATCATGTGGAGCCACGGCGCGGGCGCCGACGTCATGAAACGCATCGCCGCCCCGATGGTCGGCGGCGTCATCAGCTCGTTCATCCTCGAGCTGATGATCTATCCAGTGATCTTCACGATCTGGAAGTGGCGCGCCGAGCTCAAACCGGCGTTGGCCCGGCACGCCGCCGTCACGCCCGCTCACGAACAGGAGTCCTGATCATGCCGTGGACATCACTCGTTCTTGCGCTCGTCTTACTTGGTGGGGCGTGGCCGGCACCGACGTTGGCCCAGCAGCCGCCGTTCGAGCTCGCGGTCCGTCAAGGCCATGTCTTCGGCAGCACACGCGGCGCGCTGGTGATCGGCCCGAGCGGGATCGAGTTTCGGACGACGAACCCGAAGGAGGCGCACCGATGGGAGTACCGTGCGCTCCGGCAGGTGCGCATCCTCTCGCGAACGCGCATTGCGCTCGACACGTACGAGGACCAGGGACGGCTCAGGCTCGGTGCGGACCGGTCGTTCGCGTTTGATCTCACCGCCGGGGCGATTCCCGCCGATCTCGTCGGGTTTCTGCTGGGACGCCTGGAACGACCGACCGTCACGGCGGTGATGCCGCCGTTGCCGCCGGCCGCCCTGTTTGACGTTCCGGTCAAGCATGACCGCGCGGGCCGCGGCAGCGAGGGCACGCTTTCGCTCTATGACGGCGGGATCGCCTATCTCACTGAGCGCAGCGGCGAGGCGCGATTCTGGCGCTTCCGCGACGTGTATGCCGTCCTGAGCCTCGACCGCTACCGCCTGCAGGTGCTCGCCTACGAAGGCGGATCCGGCAAGACGCGCCCGTTCACCTTCGAGTTGAAGACCGACCTGCCGGCGGGCATGTACGACGCCCTCTGGCAGCGTGTGAATTCACCATCCCGATGAAGACATGAACAGGAGTATCGATATGACAGACACAACCGCACGCCGTACCCTTCATCACCACCTGCAACTTGCACTGTGCGTGGCCCTCCTCGTCGGGGGAACGGCCTTGGCTGGCGCCGGCAGTTTCGACCGCACGACCAGCGCGCAGGACACGCCCGCCAAACCGCCGGAGCCGACGATTACGCTCACAACGACGCCGAACCCGCCGGTCATGGGAGACAACGTCTTTGAAGTCGCCGTGGCGGCTCCCGACGGCAAACCTGTCGTGGGCGCGGAGGTCTCGGTCCTGCTCGTGATGCCAGCCATGCCGATGATGAGCATGCCCGAGATGCGGAGCACCGTGGCCCTCAAGCCGGCCGAGGGCAAGGCGGCCGACGAAGGGAAGTACACCGGCCGGGGCCAGGTGACGATGGCCGGCAGGTGGAACGTGACCGTATCCGTGAAGGTCACGGGCAAGGATGTGGTCGAGAAGAAGCTGACGCTCAGGGCGAGGTAGCGTGGATCGCGCC
>JBGOTP010000528.1:0-3113 GCA_041476545.1 Vicinamibacteria bacterium
CAGCGATCCGAGCCGCACGTTGTTGTCGTCGAGCTTCTCGCGGATTTCGCGGACGTTGATCGTCAGGTTGTCGATGGTCAGCTTCTGGTCGGCCATCGCCTTGCCCGTGACCTTGGCCTGGTCGTCGATGCGCGCGTTGACTGCTTTGATCGCCTCGACGATCGACCCGAGCACGTTCTGGAGCGTCTGGTTCTGCTCCTGCAGCATTCGAAGGTCGGCCATCATCTGCCGCTGTTCCTTGCTTTGCGCGGCAACCGGCGCCACAAACGTGACGGTGAACAGGATGAACACGGCGCCAAGGGCGCAGATGGTGCCGAGGCTCGATGTCTTGCCGAGGCTCATATGTTTCTCACTTCGCTGTGATGACGAAATGCGCGCGCCGGTTCTTGGCGTACGCGGCATCGTCGTGTCCCGGATCGAACGGAAATTCCTTGCCGTAACTGACGGTCCTCAGTCTGTCGGCCGGAATACCCAACGAGACCAGATAGGTGCGAGCCGCAACCGCTCGCCGTTCGCCTAACGCGAGATTGTACTCAGCGGTCCCGCGCTCGTCGCAGTGTCCTTCGATGGTCACTGTCCAGGTGGGATATCCCTTGAGCACCGTGGCGTTTTCAGTCAGCGCCGCCTGCGCGACCGCCGCAAGCTCGGCGCTGTCGTAATCGAAGAACACGGGTTTGAGCGGCGAGCTGCGGTTGAGATCGTCGAGCGATGCCGACGAAATGGAATCGCTCGCTACGGGCTCGGGCGGTACGACCGTTGGTTCAGCGACCGGCTGTGGCGGCGTCGGCGGTCGCGCTGCCGCCGTGGAGGCCGTTGGCGGTGGCGGCGCGGGCCTGGCCACGGGCGGCGTCTTTTTCCCGCAACCGAGGGCGGTGAAACCGACCACGAAGAAAATCAGTACTGCCGATCGAATCGTCATCACCTGCTCCTACCCGCACGTGTAGGTCGGACATCCTCAGGTCCGGCGAGAGCCGGACGCCACGTACTTCGTGCGGGTTTCATTTCGACCAGTCGGGCTGGTAGTTGTTTCCGGTACGAGTGATCTGTTTCAGGTTCTTCCCGTCGCGCGCCACCGTGAAGATCTGCGTCTTACCCGAGCGCGTTGACGTGAACGCCATGTGGCGTCCGTTGGGCGCCCACGACGGGCTCTCGTTCGTGCCTTCGCCAAAGGTCAGCTGCCGGACTTCGCGCGTCGCCAGGCTGATAACCTTGATGTCGTTGCCCGGCCCGGTCCGGGCGGAGTACGCGATCTCGTTGAACGGCGCCGGCGACCACGTCGCCCGATCGGCGTACGGCTCGGACGTCAACTTCTGCAGGCCCACACCGTCGGCGCCGACGATGTAAATCTGCGGCGTGCCCGTCCGGTCGGACGTGAACGCGATCTGCGTGCCCGACGGCGACCACGTCGGCGTGATGTCGTACCCGGGATTGGTCGTCAGCCGACGAAGGTTCGAGCCGTCGCGGTTGACGACATAGAGCTCCGAGTTGCCGTCGCGCGTTGAGGCAAAGCACAACCGCGTGCCGTCGGGCGACCACGACGGTGTGAAGTTGTTGCCGGCGCTCTTCGTCAATTCCTCGAGCGTCCCCTGATAGATGTTCGAGATGAAGATGTTCGGCTGCCCGCGGCGGTATGACGAGTAGGCAATCGAGCGTGCGTCGGGTGACCAGGTCGGCGTGATATTCAGCGATTTCTGGACTGTGAGACGACGTTGATTTTCGCCGTCGTAATCCGCCATGTAGATCTCCTTGACGGATCGGCTCTCGATTGTCCCGGTCATCCGTTCGGCATCTCGATCGGAATCGAACACCAGCTTCGTGCGGGCGACGCCTCGCAGCGCGCGCTGCGACTGGTGCATCTCATCGGCCATCGTGTGGGCGTACAAGCGAGGATTTGCCGCCGATCCGCTGTATTCCTTGCCAAAGGCCGATGGGGGAATCGGTTGCCGGCTGCGCATATCGAAGAGGCGCACTTCAATCCTGATCCCGGTTGGCAGCTTCTGGACAGTACCGATCACGAGGCCGTCGGCGTTCAATTCGCGCCAGCGATCGAAGGGCACGTCGGCGAGCGTCGTCGCGGCGGGGATCGTGGCGTAGATGTCGCGTGGAACGAGGGCGAACTCGCGTTCGAATGTCAGATCGTCGAACAATACCTGAGTGATCGCCCGGGCAATGGCCTGCGTTTCCGCATCACGCGTCAACGCGATAAATTCCGGAACCGCCAGGCGCGGCGCCGCTCCGCCTTCGCCGGTGATCGTCGTCGTGATCTCGCTGGGCTGCTGTGGGGCGGCCGGAGGGGCTGGCGGCGGCTGCTGGGCGCGCGCACCCAGCGTCACGAAGGTCGCGACTGCGAGGGCGGCCATCACGGGAATGGCGCGAGGTGTCGAGCGGGCTGTATCAACCATTTGTAACCACTTTAGCGACTCTCACGACTTAACGACTCTCGCGACTCTAGCCACAAGGGTCACCGGATGTACTGAAAATTGAGATGGACCGGGAGCGTCGGGTTGGGGAAGGCGTCAGGCAGCGCCGGCAGCTGTTTCGTCAGAATGACCGCGCGCTGAGCGGCGAGATCGGCAATCGGGAAGCCGCTCGACTGCTCGAGCATGATGTCCTGGAGCGTGCCGTCGCGCGTAATGGTGAACTTAATGGTGGTCAGTCCCGAGATGTTCTGATTCTCGCGCCAGTTCGCCCTGATGCGCGCGACCATCGTCGTCAGATACTCCGGGCAGCAGAAATCGCCGACATCGAGGGTGCCGGCGACGCCGGGCCCGCCGCCCGTGGACAGTCCAAAGCCCTGCCCGCGCGCGCCGGTGACAGCGACGGCGCTCCCGGCCTCGGTTTGCGCCCCGCGCGTCGGGGTCCGCCCCCGTGCCTCGGCGGGCGCCTGCTTGACCGCGGCCGACGAGGCCTTCGCGGGCTTCGCTCCGGGCGCCGGCACAGTCATCTCGGGGGCCGCGGCCGCCGGGGGACGGATGGCTTCCCTCGGGGCGTTCGGTGGCGTCTCGGTCTGGACCGGTCGCCCGCCCATCGTGGTGAGGCCGCCGTTCTGCGGGCCATCCCCCCCGCCTCCGAGCGTAATCGTCATCACGCTGGCCGGCTCCGTGTTTTGCGAC
>JBGOTP010000529.1:0-3111 GCA_041476545.1 Vicinamibacteria bacterium
GTTGGCGCCAGACGATCGAGTTACTGATCGGCGTTGCCGATGGGCTTGCCGCGGCGCACCACGCTGGCATTCTCCACCGTGACATCAAGCCCGAGAACATTCTGATCACGAAGAGCGGTTACGCCAAGTTGGCCGACTTTGGGCTGGCGACACTTCACGCGGGCGCAACAGCAGACGATGCCACTCGCGCGGTGACCGAGACGCGCACGCGCCCGGGAATCATCGTCGGAACCGTGGCGTACATGTCGCCAGAGCAAGCATCAGGACAACCGCTCGACGCCCGAAGCGATATTTTCTCCTTCGGCGCGGTGTTGTACGAAGTGCTGGCCGGACAGCGACCCTTTACCGGAGCGTCCGATCTCGACATCTTGCACGCGGTTGTTCACCGCGCAGCGGAGCCGTTGCCGGAGGACGTGCCGCTCCCGTTGCGCATGGTTGTCGAGAAGGCGCTGGAGAAAGATCCTGCCGACCGCTTCCAGTCGATGCGCGACGTGGTTGTCGATCTCCGCCGCGTGGTGCGTCAGAGCGCGGAGGCGCCGTCCGGGCTCGCGGCCATGCCTCGTTCCAAGCGCGCACGACATTGGCTGGCGGCGGCCGCAGCATTCGTCGTCGTCCTCGTGGCTGCGGGTGCGCTGTTCGTGTCCCGATTCCGGCAACCCGCCGAACCGGCCCGCCGCGAGTACACGCAACTCACCACCTTCGCCGACTCCGCCACCTCGCCGGCCCTCTCGCCGGACGGCCGCATGCTGACGTTCATTCGGGGGGAGAGTACTCTCTGGGGTCCGGGGCAGATTTACGTCAAGCTTCTGCCCGACGGGGAGCCGGTGCAGCTCACGCACGACAACCTGAACAAGATGAGCCCCAAGTTCTCGCCGGACGGGGCCCGGATTGGGTACACGACCCCCGCTGCTAATAATGCGACGGTGGACACCTGGATCGTGCCCGTGCTTGGTGGCCAGCCGAGGCTGTTCTTGACCAACGCGTCAGGCCTTACGTGGATTCCGCCTTTAGTTCTGTTTTCAGAAATGACCGGCCGGGGAGATCAGATGTCCATCGTTTCCTCGACGGAGAGCCGCACCGAGCAGCGCAATGTCTACGTGCCGCCCGAAACCGGCATGGCTCACCGCTCCCATCTCTCGCCCGATCGGAAGCAGGTCCTTGTGGTTGAGATGGACAACGGGTGGCTGCCCTGCCGTTTGACGCCATTCGACGGCAGTTCTCCCGGGAAGCCCGTCGGCCCCGCGCCGGCACAGTGTACGGACGCCGCCTGGTCCCCCGACGGGAAATGGATGTATTTCTCCACCAATCCGGGAAACGGGTATCACACATGGCGGCAGCGTTTCCCGGACGGGATGCCCGAGCAGGTCACCTTCGGAGTCACGGAAGAAGAGGGGATCGAATTCGCTCCCGACGGCCGCTCCTTCGTCACGTCGATCGGCACCAGCCAGAGCACCGTGTGGGTCCACGATTCGCGCGGCGATCGCCAGATGACTTCAGATGGCTACGCTTTTCTTCCAGCCGTCTCTCCTGATGGCAAGAAACTGTATTACCTGGTGCGCGCCGGAGGAGCGCGGAACTTTGTGACCGGAGGCCTCTGGGTCGCGGACCTGGACTCTGGGCAGCGCCAGCGACTGTTGCCCGATTTTCAGATGCGGCACTACACCATCTCGGCTGACGGCCAGCGCGTGGTGTTTGTCGCGTCTGACGACGCGGGGCGCACGCCTGTGTGGCTGGCGGCGCTGAATGGCCGTTCCGCGCCGCGGCGGCTCACCGCTATCGACAGCGGGACGGCGTACTTCGGCGCGGGCGGCAACGTGGTCTTTGACGGCGAGGAGAAGGGGGCGACTTTCATTTATCGCGTCAAAGATGATGGCAGTGAATTACAGAAGATGCTCCCAACGCCGAACCTCGCCCCGTTTGGTGTCTCGCCGGACGGGCGATGGGTACCCGTGCAGACGCCCACCCAATACGGCGCCCTGATGGTGTATCCGGCTGGAGGCGGTTCTCCCACGCTGATCTGCGGAAGTTGTTCCCCGCCTCAGGGGAAGGACATCTTGCCTTCCCGTCTGAGTTGGACACCGGACGGGAGATTCCTCTATCTGAAGTTTGCCGCCTCGGCGTATGCGATTCCTCTGCAGCCGGGCCAGATGTTGCCGCCCATACCGGCCTCAGGATTTCAATCAAAGGAAGCTGTGGCCGCCCTGCCCGGAGCGCGGCTGATCTCGGAAGAAAGCGTGTTTCCCGGTCCCAATCCATCAGTCTATGCATTTATGAAAGTGGCCACGCAGCGCAACATTTACCGGGTTCCTGTGCCGTGATTGTCAGCCCGCGTCGTCCCTGACGTGGTCAAGAAATCTTTGTGTTCTTCGTGGTTACAAACGCCGCGGCGCGGGCGGCGGTCTCGCGGCCGTCGGCGATGCAGTCGGGAATGCCTATCGAACGGAACCCGCTTCCCGTGACGAACAGCCCCGGGATCGCGGCGAGATGCGACTCGATGGCCTCGATGCGCTGGAGATGACCGACCTCGTATTGGGGGCTCTGGCGGGTCCAGCGATAGAGCCGTGAGAAGAGCGGAGCCCCGCTCGTCGGCATGATGTCGGCGAGCGCCCCGCGCGCGAGATCGATCAGCTCCGCGTCGGTCTGATCGAGCCGCCGGGGGTCGCGGCCGCCGCCGAGAAACGCGCGCAGCAGGACGTGGCCGTCGGGCGCGCGATGGGGCCACTTGGCTGTGACCCACGTCGCAGCCAGGAGCGGGCTGCGCTCGACCCTGGGCACGACGAACCCGCTGCCGCGCATCGGATGATCGATCTGATCGCGGCGATAGCCGAAGGCCACCGTTGCCGTTGACGCGTACGGCACCTCTTCGCAGAGCGCGGCAAGCCTCGCCTGGACGCCGCGCAGGATTCCACCGGCGGCGTACGCGGGAACCGCGAGGATGACCGCCCGGGCGCGCAAACGTCCGGCCGTGGTGTCGACGAGGAACGTGCCCGCGTGCTGGAGACCGGTGACGCGCGTGGAGAGCGCGATCGTGTCCGGCGCGATCCTGGAGGCGAGCGCGTCCACGAGCTCGCCCACGCCGCCGGGGAGCGAGACGAACGCGCCCTGCGGCGA
>JBGOTP010000530.1:0-3100 GCA_041476545.1 Vicinamibacteria bacterium
CCGGTGCGGTCGTCCTTGTTGTACTGGCCATCGACCAGGTACAGATTGCTCCCGCTCTCGCGGCCGTTCGCGTTGTACGCCGACCCTTCGAACGATCCGGGTTGAAGGGCGGGCGTCAGTCCCGGTACCAGCTGCAGCAGGGCAAACTGCTCGCGCCCCTGCATCGGCAGGTTCTCGATGTCCGTCTGTGACATGTTGGCGCCGATCTGGGTCTGGGTCGGCTCGATGAGCGGCGCCTCGCCGGTCACCGTGACCTGATCCGTCAGGCTGCCGATTGGCAATGTCAAATTGATGGTCACCGCCTGGCCGACGGCGATCGTGACGCCAGTACGGGTCTGCGTCTGAAAACCGGAAAGTTCCGCCTTGATGGCGTAACGCCCCGGCGTCACGGCGATCGCGACGAAACGTCCACGATCGGTCGAGACGACCGTCCGCGTGAGACCAGTCGTTTCCTCGGTCAGCGTGACCGTCACACCGGGAAGGACCGCGCCGGACGCGTCAACGGCGGTTCCGTTGACTTCGGCGACAGCGCCTTGTCCGAAAACGGGAACGACGGACAGGAGGGAGAAAAGGGCTCCGACGACGACGCACACCAAACGGCGCTGCATGTCTGCCTCTCTTTCGGAATCCGATACCGATACTAAGGGGGGTGCTTTTCAGGCCCCAAGAATCAACGCTTCGCCTTTCATTGTCAACATGAACTTGACGCGCCCGCGAAACGAGGAACGCGCCTAAAACCTAGTACGCCGACGTCCGGCGGCCGCCAATCCAGACCGAATGGATCTGCCGCGTGTTCCGGATGTCGGAGAGCGGATTGGCGTTCAACACGAGAAGGTCGGCCTGTTTGCCCGGGGCGATGGTTCCGAGCTGTTGCTGGATGTTGGCCGCGCGGGCCGCGCCGCTGGTCGCGGCGACGAGCGCCTGCATCGGCGTCAGGCCCGATTTGACCATCTCTTCGAGCTCGATGTGCTCGAAGTAGCCCTGCCACTGGCCTTCGTTTGTCCCGGTGTCGGTGCCGAGCGCGATCGTCACGCCCGCGTCGGACAGGGTTTTCAGATTCTTCCGGCCCTGTGCGAGCGCCTGCTTGATGCTTTGCGCCGCCTGGTCCTTCCGGATCTTCTCCTGGTTGGCCGGGTCCTTCAGCTTCGCCATCTCGTCGCGATAGTACGAATTCGGGACGTGCCGCGTGAAAAACGGATCGTTGAAGTATGGCGGCGTGGTCTCGTACACGAACGTCGCGATGTCGCGCGTGAGCGTCGGAATGTACTCGACATCGCGCGTCTTGATCGCCGCAATGGTGGCCGCGTCGACCGGCAGGTCGCGGATGCTGTGCGCGATCACGTCGATGCCCTTCTCGAGGAGTCCCTTCGCGTCGCGCAGGTAGAACAGGTGCGCAGCGCTGCGAAGCCCGCGCTTGTGCGCCTGATCGATCAACGCGCCGTACACCTCCGGCGTCATGTCCATCGGCCCGCCGGTGATGTGCATCTTGATGATGTCCACCTTCATGTCGGCGTACTTGTTCGCCCAGTCGCGCGCCTCGTCCGTGGTTTTGAGATTGCGGAGACTCGCCGCCGCCACCAGCACGCGCGCGCGATCCGGCGCGCCTGTGCCCGAGCGCGACTCGTCACGGAGCTTCACCGCTTCGCCAACCACGTCGAGGGGGATGCCGAGCACCTGCACCGTCGTGATGCCGTAATCCGCGTACATACGGAGCTGACCCGCCAGCTTGTCGCGCGCCGGCCGGTTCGACATGTCGGCTTGGAGGTGGCCATGCGCGTTGATCAGGCCAGGAACAACGGTCTTGCCGGCGAGATCGACGCGCGTTGCCCCGGCGGGAATGGCGACTGAAGCCGCCGGGCCGACCGCCTGGATGCGGCCGTCCGCGATGACGATCGTGGCCCCCTCGAGTGGTGCGGCACCAGTACCGTCAATGACGCGGGCACCAGTCAGTGCGAGAGGACCGTTCGCGGGTGCCTGCGCCAGCGAGGGCTGGAGCGAGAAGCCCGCCCAAACCAGCAATGTGCCCACGAGAACGGCTGCGAAACGCGTAGAGATGCGAATCATGCTGACCTCGTCTCAATGTATCAACGGACGTTTCCAAGGGTCGGACGAAGCGACTTGGCGTCGGAGGAGTCGGTAAACTACCACACTAGAAGCGGCTGCAGGATAATTCAGACCATCAGCAGCAGGAGACCCGGGATGCTCAGGAACGAACAGAACGATCTTCTGACACAAACGGGGCCCGATACGCCCATGGGCCGGCTGTTCCGCAGCTACTGGATTCCAGCCCTGCTTCGCGAGGAGCTGCCGGAGAACGACTGCCCGCCGGTCCGGGTGAAGCTCCTCTCCGAGCGCCTGATCGCGTTCCGCGACAGCGACGGACGCGACGGATTGATGGACGAGTTCTGCGCCCATCGCGGCGTCTCGCTCTGGTTCGGCCGCAACGAGGAATGCGGGCTGCGCTGCCCGTATCACGGCTGGAAGTACGACGTCACCGGCCAGTGCATCGACATGCCGTCCGAGCCGGAACACTCTGGCTTCGCCAGCAAGATCACGCTGAAGTCCTATCCGCTGATCGAGCGCGGAGGGGTGCTGTGGACATACATGGGTCCAGCAGACAGCCAACCGCCGGCGCCGGAATGGGAATTCGCCACGGTGCCGCCGGTGCAATCGTTCACGTCGAAGCGCTTCCAGGAATGCAACTGGCTGCAGGCGATGGAAGGCGGCATCGATTCAAGCCACGTGTCCTTCCTGCACCGCGGCGATTTGAATTCGGACCCGCTGTTCAAGGGTGCGCGGGGCAATCGGTACAATCTCACCGACGCGCGCCCCGTTTTCGAGGTCGTGGAAAGTCCCGGCGGTCTGTACATCGGCGCCCGTCGTAACGCGGAGAACGGCAACTACTACTGGCGGATCACCCAGTGGGTGATGCCATCGTTCACGATGATCGCGCCGCGCGGCGGCCATTCGGTACACGGGCACTTCTGGATCCCCATTGACGACGAGAATTGCTGGACGTGGAGCTTCGACTACCATCCGACCCGCGCGCTGACCGGCGCCGAGGTGGCGGCGATGCGCGAGGGCAAGGGGATCCACGCGA
>JBGOTP010000531.1:0-3069 GCA_041476545.1 Vicinamibacteria bacterium
AGCACTACGATCGCGATCGCGCGGCTGGTCAGATTCTGTTGGTAGCGCATGTTCTTGTCCGTGGTGATCAGCACGTCAAATCCGGCGGCTTCGGCAGCGGTGAGCAAGTCGCCATTCTTGAACGTGTCCCAGCCCTGCGCTTTCTCCTCCCGCACCGTGTGGCCTGTCAGGAAGGATTGCAGCGGTGCCGGCGTGCCGTGATCGAAGAGGATGCGCATCAGCGCCCGGACACAGGTGCTTCAAGGCTGCGCGCGGCGAAATCGATGACGGCTTTCACTTGTTCCGGCGTCACGTCGAACCACTCGACGATCTCGTCGATGGTGGCGCCCGCTTCGAGATTGTCGAAGACGATGGACACCGGCATGCGCGTGTTCCTGAACACCCAGGCCCCGCTCACCTTGCCGGGGATGCTCTCGACCGCCGGGCACTGGGACCAATCGAGCAGAGGCATCTCTCAGTTCCTTCCGAACTTCAGTGTAAGGGATCTCCCGCCCATCGTCACGTCGCTGTGACGTTACTTCTTCGCCTCGGGATGCCAGTTCTGCAGCAGCGTAATCGGCGCCGAGGCTTCGTCCAGCACCGTGTTGATTAGGAAGCGCCCGTCGCGGGTGATGTCGTATTGCCGGCCCTGTTGACTGTCCGCGCCACCGCCATAGATGCGCGTGGGAAAGAGCGTCACCGGCGTCCCCGGCACGAGTGCCGAGCCTGCGACCGTGATCGGTGCCGCCATCATTTCCCCATTGGGCCCGACGTAATAGATCTCCTTGCCGTCGCGCCGCCACCGTGGATAGATGCCGCCCATCGTCGAGACTGACCACTGTCCGGCAGGCGCGTTGGGAGCCGGCCCGGACGCCGACGGTTCCGCGAACGGCCGGATGTAGATTTCCGAGCGCCCCGATTCGTTGGACATGTAGGCCACCCAACGCCCATCCGGTGAGAATGCTCCATTGCGGTCCTGGAAGCGGGTCTTCAGGAATACCCACGGCTTGCGCCCTGAGCCTGTCGAAGGGCCATCCATCGGCACCACCCAGAGGTCCCAATCCGTTTGCGGGTCGCCGCTGTTGTACATCAGGAACCGGCCGTCCGCGGACCAGTCGGCGACCGTCTTTTCCTGGGAGGATTCCACGAGCAGTTCCTCCGCGCCGCCGCCGCTCGACGACTTCTGATAGAGGTCGCGGTGCCCCTTCCGATTGGAGTCGAACACGATCCGGCTGCCGTCGGGAGACCAGATGGGGTTGCGTTCCTGCGCCGCATCGAACGTGAACCGGCTCGTGCGGGTACCATCCAGCAGCCAGATGTCCAGGTCGCCCTGCACCATGCGCGATACGGCCACCCGCTGACCATCTGGCGACACGTTGGTGAACGCGACACCATTTTCATCCGGGGCTCCCAGCGTCCCGAGCGCCTTGCCGGATCGGTCGAACCAGGCCAGTTGCCGGCGGCTGCCCCCACCCGTCCGGTAGGCCATCAGCCCTCCCGCCGAGACCGACAGCGCGCCGACATTGAAAGTTGTATCGACCGCCACTGGATCAGCGACGGTCACTGGATCGCCAGTGAGCACTCTCCGTTCGAGGTCCAGACGCTGAGCCACGAGCGTGCCCCCGCGCACCCACAGCAGCCATCCGCCTTCGCGAAGCGCTCCGGCGGGACCAAGTCCAGACGAAGCTCGCCCCGCGATCGAAGTCTGGAGATACACGCCCGCCGCATCGGCTGCCGTCAAGCGGTGCGTGTCGGGCGACTCGAGCGAACCGAGGTAAATCCCCGCGGTGTCCGGCGTCCCTTGCGCGTAGAACAGGAATTGCCGGCCATCGGGCAGGAAGAAGGGAAACCGGTGGCTCGTCTGCCGGTCGAGCTTCGTCGCAGGCGCCGGCTGGCCTCCCGAAGCCGGCACGCGGAACAGCGGGCTCGTGGTGCCTGTCGGGAACAGGATGAGGCCGTCGGCATTCCAGCTCCCGCCGCGGGCGCCAGTGACCGCTGTCACGACTTGCGGTGCGCCGCCGCCGACGTCGATCCGTTTGAGCTTGTTGTCTGCGAAGAACCCCACGGAGCGGCTGTCGGGCGACCAGAACGGATAGGCCGCACCGTCGGTGCCGGGCAGTGGCTGCGCAGTCGTGGCAGTCAGGGGGCGGAGCCAGAGGCGGGGCGCGCCGTCGCGCGCCGCGACGAACACAATCTGCCGGCCGTCGGGCGAGAGGGCAAGGGACGTCGGATCGGAGGTGGCGGGCGTGACGATGTCGGTGCGTATCTCGGGCGGGGACGCCGGCGGCGTTTCGCGCAGATGGCGCACCGCGGGAATAGCGAGGGCGACGATTACCACCGCGGCGACGGCGAGCGCGGCCATCCACGCGAGAGGTGCCCTGCGTGCGGGCAACGGCGCCACCGTGGTTGCCGACGGAACGGCCGTCTCGAATGCGCCCTCGAGCACGAGGCGCACATCGCGGATGTCCCCGACGCGCTGCCTGGGGTCCTTGCGCAGGCACACCCGGAGGGCCTGACGGACTCGTGCGGGAACCTCGAGTGGGAGCGCGTCGAAGTCCGGCTCTCGCTGGAGCACTTTCGAGAGCGTCATCGAGATGTCCTCGTCCTCGAACGCTCTCCGCCCGGTGAGCATCTCAAACAGCACCGCCCCGAAAGCCCAGATATCCGCGCGCTTGTCCACCGTCTTGCCGCGCGCTTGCTCCGGCGACATGTACGCCGCCGTGCCGAGAATCATCCCGGCCTGCGTCATCGCGGGTGTGGTGATTGTCGGAGACATCGAAAAGCTTGCCTCGCCCGCCTTGCCTGCCCCGCCCGCCTCGGAGAGCTTGGCGAGCCCGAAGTCCAACACCTTCACCGTGCCGTCGGGACGCACCTTGATGTTGGCCGGCTTCAGATCGCGGTGAATGATGTTCTGATCGTGCGCGGCTTCGAGCGCGTCCGCGATTTGTTTCGCGATGGGCAGCGCCTCATCGATACTCATTGCGCGTGGGGCCCGACTTCCTTCCAGACGCCGGGGCCCCACCCCCGGCGAAATCGGCTGAAGGCTCTCACGCGCTGCCACGCCTCGACTCGTTACTTGATTGGCGCGGG
>JBGOTP010000532.1:0-3045 GCA_041476545.1 Vicinamibacteria bacterium
AAAGGCGAGAGCCGCCTTGCGCGAAGGCGCGCGTTCGCACGAAGACTGGGTGCGTCATGCGGCCGTTCGTGGATTGGGCATTGCCGGGGATCGCGACGTACTGCCCCTGTTGCAATCCATCGCCCGATCGGACCTGGCGACGTACGGCCCGCCAACCCGGCTCCGGTACTTCGTCCGGGAAGAGGCCCAGAAGGCCATCGTGGCAATCCTTGCCACCAGCCCGCGCTAGGCCCGAGCGGGATGGGGATGCGGGACCTCGTCGTTGCTGCGGTGCTTCGCGCCTCCTCTTTTCTCGGTGCCCTCCTGATCGCGGCGGCGGTGTCGGCCCAGCAGCCGGTGAATTCGCCCGCACGAACGCCCTCCCTGCCGAATCCGGTGGGCACGGGTCGGCTCGGCGGGCATGTGCGTGGGTCGACAGGTGCGCCGCTTCGTCAGACGATTGTCAGCGCAATACCGTCCCCGGCCGGTCCTCCACGTACCGTGACCACCGATGCCGACGGACGTTATGAAATCACGGACCTGCCAGCCGGCCGATACATAGTCAGCGCGAGCACCCCGCTGTTCGTCACGCTGGCGTACGGACAAACGCGTCCCCGCGATCTATCGACAGCGATCGACCTCAACGATGGTCAGGTCGTGAACAACATCGACATCACACTGCCGGCCGCCGGCGTCATCGCGGGCCGTGTGCTCAACGACTACGGCGAGCCCGTGCTGGACGCCCGCGTCGTGGCGATGCAGCGGCGCGT
Source organism: Vicinamibacteria bacterium (assembly GCA_041476545.1). Classification (GTDB taxonomy): domain Bacteria; phylum Acidobacteriota; class Vicinamibacteria; order Vicinamibacterales; family CAVVIG01; genus JBGOTP01. Next base: position 750 of record JBGOTP010000532.1, read on the forward strand.
TCAGCAGGGTCAGTGGCGCCTGTCCGCCGTCGGACGAGTCGCGACGACGAACGACTTGGGGGAGTTTCGCGTGTTCGGGTTGGCGCCAGGACAATATTACGTGTGCGTGAGCGGGGCTCCAGGCACGGCAGCCCCGCTCGCCGTTCCACGGAATCACGCCGGGTACGCACCTACGTACTATCCAGGCGGGTCGGATGTCGCGGCCGCGCAGCCGGTCGTCGTCGGTCTCAGCGAGACGATAGGCGGTCTGGCGATAACACTCGTCCCGGAGCGGCTCGCGACAGTCACCGGCAGCGCCAGCGATTTCCAGGGGCAGCCAATCCGGCGCGGCACCGTCACGGCACTGGCCCGAGAGGGCAACGTCACCGGCCATTTGCCCGAGGCCCCACTCAAGCCGGATGGCACGTTCGCGCTGTCTGACATGCCTCCAGGAGAATTCGTTCTGCGTGCGATGGTCTCGATTGCAGTGCCAGCACTCGCCAATCAGCTTCAGCCGACGGCGACTGTCATTACTCAAGCGACCGGAACCGTCAGAGTGAACGGCCGCGATCTGTTCGGTGTGCAGCTCAAACCGACAAAGACGGTCACCATTTCCGGCCGCGTGGTCCCGGACGCGCAGTCGAGCGCCCCCTTGCGTCCGGACATGATCCAATTGACACCGGCCGTGCGGAGCGTCGAAGTCACTGCGTCTCGTGAACCGCGTCCCGTCGTGAACCCCGACTTCAGTTTTCAGTTCAGCGTGCCGGCAGCAGAGATTGCGCTCCGTGCCGTGGTGACCGCGTCCGACCGGGTCGTCAAAGCGATCCGGGTCAGGGGGGCCGACATTACCGATCGGGGCGTGGATCTCCGTGAGGGAAGGGACGTCGACGGCTTTGAAATCGAGTTGACGACGCAGCCCTCACAGGTCTCTGGAGTGGTAACCGGCGCGAGGGGCGAACCGCTGAGCGGCTGCACGGTGCTGTACTTTCCCGAGGACGCCGGCCGGTGGTTTCTCGACTCTCGCCTGCTGGGCCTTGTCCGCTCGAATGGCCAGGGGGCTTTCAAAGTGCGGACGTTGCCGCCCGGCCGCTACCTGGCGGTCGCCTTCGAGGGCATTCCTCCTGAGAGTTATCAGGACGCCGACTTCCTTGAAAGCCTGCGACCTCGTGCGACCCGCTTTTCCCTCGTGGAGGGCGGGACGTCGACAATCGACCTCAAGGTCGGGACTGGTAGGTAGATGGAGGCTCTCTGTGTTTGGCAAAGTTGGCTCATCGCGGAGCGCTCTGCGTGGCGAGCGGCGTCGAAGGGGCTTTCTGGCGCTACAGCGGTAGATGGCGCCCGCACGAAGCAATCGCTTAGACCTCGTCCACGGAACGTGGCCGCATTGGATCATCGGGGGCCATGACATCTGAGGCTGGCGTAGCGCGCGTGCTACAATGAATGAACAGCGATGAGCCAGCGTATCACCCAACGAGAGCTTCGCAACGACAGCGGGCGAATCATGCGGGCCCTGGACAGGGGGCGGTCCTTCATCGTCACGCGCAATGGCGTGGCGGTCGGCGAGCTGATTCCCCTGCGACAACGCGTGTTCGTACCGGCCGATGCCGCCCTGGCCGCCTTCTCCGGCGCGCCACGCGTCGCGCGAGGGCGATTCCGGAAGGATGTGGACGCCATGATCGATCAGAACCCCACGCCGCGTGGCTGACGAGCGCCATGCCCGCGGGCTCATCGACACGTCCGTGGTTATTGACCTCGAGCTGATCGGTCCGGGCGATCTGCCCTTGGAGATCGCCATCTCGGCAATCACCATGGCCGAGCTCGCGGCCGGACCACACGCGACGGCCGATCCGGCGGAGCGCGCGCGCCGCCAGGACCGACTGCAACGGGCGGAGGCGACGTTCGAGCCGCTCCCGATGGATACGACGGTGGCTCGTGCGTACGGCCGTGTCTATGCGGCCGTCGGCGCGGCAGGCCGAAAGGCGCGCGGCCGGCGCGCCGTGGATTTGTTTATCGCCGCGACAGCGGTCGCGGCTGGTCTGCCCTTGTATACCCGTAATCCGGACGATTTTGCCGGCTTGTCAGACATGCTGGAGATCGTGTCGGTCTGATCAAAATGTGCGGAATGTGGATCACTTCGCCGGACGTCGCGTGAGGCCGAGCATCGCGCGCAGGGCGTCGACGACGGGATGGCGGGCATCGATGAAGGCTTGCCGGTCCAGAAATTCATCGGCTGAAATCGTCGGTCTGGTCGCCTTCATCCGTGACTGCCCAAAGAGACGGTTCAGCGTGCGGCTGTCGCGCGTGGCGAGTCGCGTCT
>JBGOTP010000533.1:0-3036 GCA_041476545.1 Vicinamibacteria bacterium
CGCGGAATTCAGGGTCGGGACGGTCCGCGGTCTTTTGGTCGGGACCGGTGGCAGAGCCGAAGGCGTATCCGTCGAGATCTCGAATGGTTTACAAAATGTGAAGGCGCCGGTGATCGTCGCGGCAAGCGGTGCCTCCTCCGGTGCGTTTCTCGGTGGACGAGTCGCAGGTGGGTCGAAACGAGTGTGGGGTGCCGCCGCACGGAAGTACCTCGCGGTCGAGAGGCATCCCGGTCACGACCTACAAGTCTACTTCCCTCTCCTGTTCGAGGGGCGCGTGATCTCCGGATACGCGTGGATCTTTCCCGTGTCGGCGGGGATGGTGAACGTGGGCGTCGGCGTCATTCGAACGAAACGCACGATGCGCGTCCCGCCCGCCAAGCTCCTCGAGGCCTTCATTGCTGACCGGAGGCGCTGCGAGGAACAACTGAGGAACGCCGTCCCGAGCACCGCGACCGCAGTCGCTCCGCTTGCCCTCTCTCCGATCTCGGAAATCCCGCATGGCGTCCTTCTCACCGGCGATCTTGCGGGGCTCGCGAACCCCTTCACCGGCGAAGGCATCGCCGCGGCTCTCGAATCCGGGGAGCTCGCCGCCCGCGCGATCCTTTCGGGCCAGCGGGACGCCGGCGCGCACTACCGTCAGCTCCTCCTCGATCAGTTCAGGAGAAACTTCCGACTGGCACCGCTGCTGCGAGCGACGCATGAGCAATCGGAGTTCTTCCTCGGCCGCGGTTCCGACATCTTGTTACGGCCCAAGCGAATTGTCGGCACGCAGGTGCGGCGGCTTGTATGGGACCGATCGAATCGGGATCTGTGGTGGCTTCAGATCCGGACGCCGTGTGTCCGGGAGACCGTGCAGGAGGTCCAGCGACGGCTCGTGCGCGCGGCATGGCATGTCCGACCGATGTTCGGCGGTTTGGTCGCCGAGATGACGGAGGGGCCGGAGGCGCGCTTCGGTCGCTATGCGGCATTCGCGGTCGCATCGAGGGCCGCGTTCGCACCCGAACGGGCGACGGACGTATTGGACCACCTCATCGTACTGGAGGCGTGGGGCATCATCGGCGAACTGCATCGAGATTTACTCCGGGACCGGCGTGGCTGGACCCGCGACGCGGAGTGGGGCTGCGACACCATGAGCATCGTGCTTGCGGACGCTCTCAATGCGATTGCGCTGCAGTCCCTTTGTCGCATGACGTCCGCATGGATCGACGCACTATCGGAACTCGGGTGCCGGTTGATGAGGACCGGGGCCGAAGCCGCAGTGAACGGTCGAACGATGGGTGACGTTCACGTGCAGGCGCAGCTCTATCGCACCGCCGCACGCCTGGGTCTGGGAACAGGACCGGCCGCGCGGCTAGATCCCGCACTCGACGCAACGGCGCGATGTCTCGCAGAGTCGGAATGGGTGCAAGCGCCTCACGCGCCCGTTGCTTCGTCGGATCGGATCGCTGCGCCCATGCCCGATGTGTTGGTGGATCTCCTCGGTGCCCTCGGGGTGTCGCGGCACGAAGGGCCAGAGACCGCGCGGGGTGTCGATGTGGCTCACTCCGAAGGTATGGCGCCCGCCGGAACGGCCTGGTAGCCACGCGTGTGGCTCTTCCGCGAGCTGTCGCTCCCGCACTGGGCCGCGCACGCTCTGCGCACCGGTCTGGCGATTCTCAGCATTGCCGTGGGCGTTGCCGCGATTGTCGCCACCTCCGTGGTGGCGAATTCAGTTCTCGCCTCTTTCGAGCGGATGGTCGCCGCAACCGCCGGCCGCGCGGACGTCCAACTGACCAATGGCGGTCTCGGCGTCCCCGAAACACTCGCCGAGGAGGTCCGCTCGGTTGCAGGCGTCCTCAATGTGAGCCCGTTCGTTTCGGGATTCGTGTCGTTCAGCGCCGACCCGGGTAAGACGCTGTCTGTGTACGGATTCGACGTTCTGGGCGACGACGAAAGCATGTCTCGTGTCCCGCGAGCTGCGCTTCACATTCCCGACGAGGCGTCGTTCGTAACCGAACCAGGGGCCATCATATTGGCTCGATCATTTGCGGCCTCGGAGGGCTACGACATCGGGGCGCGCATAGAGGTGATGACACCCCTCGGTACTCGAACGCTGGTGGTCAAAGGACTCGTCGATGACGTCGGTCCCGTCGCCCTGTTCGGAGGAGGCGTGGCAGTGATGGATGTCGCTTCGGCGCAGCAGGTCCTCGGAAAGAGCGGTCGCTTCGACCGCATCGACATCCGGCTTGCGCCCGGTGCCGACCATGCGATGGTCACAGCAGCACTTCTGAGCGTGGTTCGGGGCAGGGCAAAGGTGCATGGCCTCGTCGCCGGGGAGTCGAAGGCACGTGAGCTCTTGAGCTCGCTGCGGGTGGTCCTCGCTCTCGCGGGAGCCATCGCGGCGGTCGTCGGATTCTTCATCATCTACCATACGGTAGAGGTGTCGCTTGCGGAGCGTCGAGCCGATCTCGGCGTGCTGGTCGCGGTGGGCGTGGCGCCGTTTACGCTCGTCGTTTGGCTGCTCCTCGAAGCCGTCGTGCTTGGAACGATCGCATCGGCGATCGGCATCCCGCTCGGGATAGCCATTGCGAAGCTCTCCTTGTCCCTGTTCGGAGGAGTTACTTCCGCGTGGGTGATCGCGCCCCCGGCGCGGCTGTCCATCGCTCCGCTCACCTTGGTCGCAGCCGCGGCGCTTGGCGTTGGCACCGCGGTCGCAACGATGTTGATCGCCGCGCAGAGGCTCTTGCGCCAACGCGCGGCACCGTTTCTCTACACCCGGGCGACGGCAAGCGCGCCGTCGCGGAGATTGCCGGGCGAGCAGGCGATCGGGCTGGGAATGCTCGCGGTGGCTGCTACGCTGCTTCTCCTCGCGCCCCGGACGCTACCGTATGGAAGGCTCGTCGCGTTCATCCTCGCCGTCAATTGCCTCATCTTGGCGGGTTTCGGCTTGATCTCTCCCGCGCCTGCGCTCCTCATCGGTCGGATCGGGACGAAGCTTGCCGATCGCGGTCGCGGAATCGCGACGCTCGTCGCGACGTGCAGGCTCGAGCGACATCC
>JBGOTP010000534.1:0-3034 GCA_041476545.1 Vicinamibacteria bacterium
CCCGCTGTTTACGGTGACTTCGGCCGGGGGGCGATATTTCTACGATGTCTCGCCCGACGGCCAGCGATTCCTCGTCAACAGCGCGACCGTCGCGGCGTCGACGCCGTCGCCGATCACCGTCGTCGTCAACTGGACGGAGGGACTGCGGAAGTAGAGAAAACGGAGGGGGCGGAGCGAACGAACCACGTGAACCTTGTGAACGCCGTGAACCCGGCGAACCGCGAGGGACTCTCCCCTACCCGGTGATCTTGATCGCCACCACGGTCATGTCGTCATTGGGAGCCGTATCACCCCGGAAGTCGTGGACCGCCGTGAACACATCGTCCACCAGCTCGCTCGCTGTCTTCCTGCAGGACCTCCTCAGTATCTCTTCCATCCGTTCTGTCCCGAACGCCTCACCCGACGCGTCCGCCTCGTCGTAGATGCCGTCGGTGCAGAAGACAAACACATCGCCCTGCACGAGGTCGACGGTCAATTCGTCGTACGCGGACCCCTGAAACAGGCCGAGCGGAACGCCCGGCATTTCCAGTGGCGCCGGCACCAACCTCGTGTCGTCCTCTCGATGCGTGTTCCGGCAGCGCAGGGGATACGGCACACCCGAGTTGGCCAGGACGAGCGTGCGGCGTTTGAAGTCGAAGAGGGCGTAGCAGAGCGTGCAGTAGTACTCTTCGAGCTGGCGCTCGAAGAGAATCGTATTGATTGACGCCAGCACGCCGGAGGGACTGAATCGCTCTGGCGCATGGCGCCGCCTGAACGTCCGTGAGCGGACCAGCTCTCCCGCAAACGCGCTGTACAGCGCAGCAGGCACACCCTTTCCCGACACGTCGCCGACCGCGATCGCCAGGCTGTGCGGATCCGGTGCGAGAAAATCGAAAAAATCGCCTCCGAGCTCTCGGGCCGGGGCGAACCGCGCCGCCACGTCGACGCCCTTGATCCTCTTGGGCAGCTCCGTGGGCAGAAGCGCGGTCTGCACGCGCTGCGCGAAGCGCACTTCCTTTTCCAGCCGGATCTTGTTCCGGCGAATCGTCTGGTACAAACGGGCGTTCTCGATCGCCACCGCCGCCTGGCTGGCCAGCAGCGTCAGGATCTCGACGTCGGTCTTGGTAAACGCGTCGAGTTCCGGGCTCTCGAGATCAAATGCGCCGATGCACCGGTCTTTCAGCAGCAGCGGAATTACCAACTCAGAGCGCGCATCCGCGACCACCCTGATGTACCGCGGATCGACAGATACGTCCGGCACCAGCACAGGCTCCTTATGAAGCGCCGCGTAACCGACGATGCCGGTGCCAACCTTGACGCGTGGCGCTACGACCTGATCGCCGTAGCGCAAGGCGACCTTCATCTCGAGCTCCTGCGTCTCCTCATCGAGGAGGAGGATGCCGAAGGTCCGGTAGTCCACGACGCGACGCGTGAGGCAGGCGATGCTCCGGAGCAGCTCGTCCAGATTGAGAATCGATCCGAACTCGCGAACGACTTCGGCCAGCGTCTCGAGCGTCGTGGTGTACTCGCGCTCGTGTTCGAAGAGACGCGCGTTCTCGATGGCCACCGCGACGTGCGCGGCAAACTGCCGCAGCATCATTTCGTCGGTCTCCGTAAACTGTCCGGCGACATCGCTCAGCAGATTGAGCGCGCCGATGACCCGGCCCTTGCGACGAATGGGCACCACGAGTTCAGCGTTCGATCCGGGGACGGCTTCGACGTAGCGGGGATCGGCGTGCACATCGTTGACGAGCAGCGGCTTGCCCTCGGCCACGGCGGCGCCCACCAGCCCATGGCCCACTTTCACGCGAAGCGTCCTCGCCTGCTCCTCGGGGTATCCCACCGAGTAGGCGATTGACAATTCGTCGTGCTTCGGGTCGAGCAGGTACACTGCGAAGGCCTGGAACTTGGTCAGGCGCGCGATGAGGTGGGGCAGCTTCCGGAGCAGTTCGTCGAGGTCCAGGACGGACGTCACTTCGCGTCCCAGTTCGAAGAGCGTGAGGACGATCTCCCGGATGTTGAGGGGAGCAGCGGGAGCGGCGGGGGGGGATTCGGCGGATTCAGTCACGACAGTCGGGCCACTCTCAGTGTAGCCCAGGTCTTTTCGACCGGCAGCCGAATGGGCCGCCACAGACTATAATCTTTGGGCCCATGGACCTGACCTTGCCACTGGACTACGCCGCGATCGAGCTGATTCTGCCGCACCGCTATCCATTCCTGCTCGTCGATCGCATCACCGAGCTCGAAATCGACAAGCGCATCGTCGGTATCAAGAATGTCTCGCTGAACGAGCGGTACCTGTCGCGCGAATCCGACGGATCACCGGTGCTCCCGCCGACGATTCTCACGGAAGCGGTGGCCCAGGTCGGCGCCATCATGATTCTGGCGAAGCCCGAGAACCGACAGCGCCTGCCGTTCTTCATGGGTATCAAGCGCGTGCGGTACCGTTGCCCTGTCCGTCCTGGCGATGTCGTCGAGATCGAGGCGGTCGTGCTCCGTCTGCGGAGCCGCATGGGCCTGTTGAAAGGGATCGCGCGGGTGAACGGCAAGCCCGTGATGGACGGCACGATGACGTTCGCACTCGAAAAGAACGCGGCCCTTCCGAACCGGCCCTGAACTAGCGTCTGACGATCGCCACTCCCGCAAGCACAACCGCACTGGCGATGAGAAGACGCGGCGTAATCGGCTCGTTCAAGATGATCGTGCCGAGCACGACCGCGATGACGGGAGTAATGTACGCGTAGAGCGAGACGAACGACAGTGGGAGATGCTTCAGGGCGTACGCATACGCGGAGAACCCCACGATCGATCCCACGAAGATGAGGTAGAGCATCGCTTCGAGCGAGCGGGCGCTCGTCGCCTGTGTCATGGCTTCTCCACGAACGACCGCCACGACGAGCAGGAACAGACCACCAAAGACCATCTGCAGGGCCGACGCTCCAAGCATGCTGCGGTCGGTCTCCCTTTGACGCGCGTAGTTCGACCCCGCCGCCCAGCCCAGGCAGCCGAGCTGCGTGGCCGCCACACCAAGCAGAAACGGTGCGCCACTGTCCGC
>JBGOTP010000535.1:0-3030 GCA_041476545.1 Vicinamibacteria bacterium
CGCGTTCAAGTTCACGCCGAACGGTGGCGCGGTCGACGTGAGAGCCACGATCGACAGCGCGGACATGCTGAGACTCGAGGTAGCTGACTCTGGGATCGGCATCGCCGACGAGGACCTCGGCCGGCTGTTCCAGGAGTTCGAGCAGTTGGGGAGCGGCGACGGCAGGCCGCCGGGCGGCACCGGACTCGGACTCGCTTTGACCAAGCGATTGGTGGAGGCCCAGGGCGGGACGGTCGGCGTTCGGAGCACCCGTGGAGTCGGCAGCGTGTTCCACGCCTGTCTGCCGCGACTCCAGAGCGCGCCTGCGGCCTCCACACGCATCGCAGATTCCACGATGCCGGCCGGTCCCTCGATTCTCGTCATCGAGGATGACGCCGCGGATCGCGCGCAGATCGTCGAGGCGCTCGGCGAGGCGGGATACGCCGTCGAAGCCGTCGCGACGGGGGCCGAGGCCGTGCGGCGGTGCCAGGCTCGCTCGTACGATGCCATCACGCTGGATCTACTGCTGCCGGATCAGTCCGGACTTGATGTTCTGCAACAGATTCGTGACAGCGCCAGACATCCGGAGGTGCCGGTTGTCGTCGTCACCATCGTCGCTGAAACGGGCGTGCTCGGCGGTCATGTCGTCTCCGACGTCCTGGCCAAGCCGGTGGACGCGGCCGCCGTGCTCGACAACCTGCGCCGGGCCGGCGTCGAGGCGCGACGCTCGAATCGCATTCTGGTCGTCGATGACGATGCGGCGTCGGCGAGACTGCTCGCGATCTCACTGGAAGGTGTCGGCTACTCTGTCGAATTCCAGACCGATGCCGGGCGGGGCCTGGCATCCGCGGAGGCATCGCCGCCTTCGGCGATCGTCCTGGATCTTTTGATGCCGGGCCTCGATGGATTTCAGTTCATCGACGGACTGCGTGGCCAGCCCGGTAACCGGACGACACCGGTGATCGTGTGGACGGTCAAGGACCTCTCCCGTCAAGAGGCGCAGCGACTCGCCATGTCCGCTCAGGGCGTCTTGAAAAAGGGCTTCGGGAACATGAACAGCGTGATCGAGGAGCTCCGCGCGATCCTGATGCCATCCGTGTCAGGTCCAGCCAGTTGAGGTGAACGACGGGCGAGGATCGCTTCGGCAAGGTCGATGCCACGACGCGAATCCGCCTGTCGTACTCCTGTGTGAGCGACTTGACCTCGTGACTATGCTCCCGCCGCCAGACTACGGGCCCGAGCAATATGGCGCGCGAGCCATATCGCGTAGTCTAGAGTCGGAATACTCGGCCAGTGTAGGATCAAGGGATGCGCAGCGTGATCGTCCTCATCGTGGATGACAACGCGATGAACGTGAAGCTCCTGTCCTTCGTCCTTCTCGCCGCAGGCCACGACGTGCGCGCTGCTGCCAACGGCAACGAGGCAGTTGAAATCCTGAAGAGCTGCGTACCAGACCTTATTTTGATGGACCTGCAGCTCCCGGGCATGAGCGGACTGGAACTGACGCGCCGGTTGAAGAGCGATCCGCGGACGAGCCAGATACCGGTCGTGGCCATGACCGCCTACGCGACGATTGGCGACGAGGCGAAGGCGCGCGCCGCCGGCTGCGACGGCTACCTGACGAAGCCCATCGACACGCACGCGCTGCCTCAACTGATCGCCGATTACCTGCCGTAAGTGCAGACGCCGGCAGTGCCAGGCAATTCTGACCGGTCGCGCATGGCGCTCGCGCCATACCCAGAGGGCCATATGAGGTGCGCGCGCAATGACGCGTGCGCGGCCGACCGCGATTTCTTCCCCACCGCCAGCCGCTCCCGCTGACGCTTCTGTCGCGACGGCGGCCCGACGATAGCGTACGAGACGACACGAGCGACCCGGCGCAATCGAATCGTCTCTCCCCGCCGTCACGACTGTGATCTCATCGACAGAAGCGGGATCGGCACGGTTCATGCCCTACGAAACGGCACGCCGCAGCACCCGGATGCGGAGCCGCGCTTGGCACCGCACGAGAGCGCTCGTGACTGACAATCGAGCGGACGGGACGGCGGGTACCTGCGTTGTGGACGGTGCCGATTGAAGGAACGAGGTTGATCGTATGGCCGACAAGTACGTCCTGAAGTTCGCCCTTTCGGCGGTCGTCGAGCGTCGGCGGCTGACGACGTTGTTGTCGCTGTCGTTCACGCTGTGGCTGCCCGTGACGGCGGCCCACGCCCAGCAAGCACGGCCCGATCTCTCGAAGATCACGCTCGAGGATCTGATGAACATCCAGATCACGTCGGCCTCGCGCAAGGACCAGTCCATCATGGACACGGCCGCGGCGGTGTACGTGATCACCGAAGACGACATCCAGCGCTCCGGCCTGACGTCCGTGCCCGACCTGCTGCGCCTCGCGCCGGGCGTCCAGGTCGCGCGCATCGACGCGAACAAGTTCGCGATCGCTGTCCGCGGATTCAACTTCCGCTGGTCCAACAAGCTGCTCGTGCTTGTCGACGGACGCTCCGTCTACAACCGCCTCGAGTCGGGTGTGCACTGGGACATGGTCGCGGTGCCGGTCGAGGACATCGATCGGATCGAGGTGATCAGGGGACCCGGTGGCAGCGTCTGGGGGGCCAACGCCGTCGATGGCGTCATCAACATCCTGACCAAGTCCGCGGCCACCACAGGAGGCGGCTTGGTGCGCATCGGCGGCGGCACGCGGAACGCCACGGACGTGGCGGCCAGGTACGGAGGCGCCATGGGCGGCGCCAGCTACCGATTGACCGGCCAGTGGCTCGACCGCGGTTACGGCATCCAGCCGGATACACATCAGCGAAGCGGAGACGACTCTCACGTCGCGACGGGCGGAATCCGGCTGGACTGGAACGGATCGACCAACGTCGTGACGCTGCAGGGCGACGGCCTCGTCGGGCTGAGCGGCACGCGACTGCCGCAGCTGACCGGTCCGATCCCGCCCGCCGGAGGCTGGCAGCCCACCGACTGGACGACCGAGACCTCGAGCAGCTACGTGCTGGCGCGCTGGAAACACTCGACCGCCAGCGACTCGAGCCTGCA
>JBGOTP010000536.1:0-3023 GCA_041476545.1 Vicinamibacteria bacterium
AGGGGCGGAGACGGCCTGCCACGGGAGCATAGGCGGCAAACACTCCCGGACGCTCCGCCCACAGGAGATACGTGAACGTCGCGCCGTTCGAGAAGCCGGTCGCATAGACGCGGTCGTCGTCAACGTTGTACTTCTTGCGCAGCGATGCCAGCGCGACATCGACGAGCTTCAGGTCGCGATCGTTGTACTCGCCGCGCTCGTTCTGCCAGCCGCGGAGGCCATCACGACCCTGCAGCCCCTGGAAATAGACGACGATCGCGTCTGGCCACGCCCGCTGGAGATCCACGTATTGAAAGTTCTCCATGTCATCGCCGTGCCCGTGGAAGGAAAGGATCAACGGCAACCTGCTACCCGGTGGCGGCGCTGACGGCGCAACGATAATCGCTTCGCGTTTGTCACCCTCGACTGTCCACGTCAATACCTCCGCCGAGACCGCACGGCCGCAGAGAACCAGGAGCACGGCGGCGACGCCAACACGCGCCACGCTCATCTTCATGTCTTAACGACCTGGGTCATCTGTACCTCCTGTGTCGACCGTTACGAAGGCGGACCTGAAGGTCCGCCTCTACGTTCAGCCGTAGAGGCCGACCTTCAGGTCGGCCCGCACTCACCGGCCAGCCGGCGGCGTGGTTCCGGCGCCGCCGGCACCGGCTCCAGCTCCTGCGCCACGACCGCCGGCGCCACCCTGACCGGTGAGCTTTGGCTGACCCGGGAACACGTCGGCGTGCTCCGCGTACATGTTGGAGTAAATGGACTGATAGCGAACCCCGTTCCCGTCCTTGTCCACGTATCCCATCGACTGCTGAAACAGACCCGGCGCCGGGTAGCCCTTGGGCACCGTTCCCTCGAGGATGTACAGCTTGTCTTTATGCATGGCGATGAAGGCGAAGGTACGGGATTGATCGGCGTTGTTCGTCATCTGGATCTCGTGGCCTGCAACGAGGTCCTGCCACGCGAACGCCAGGTGCGTCAGCTTGGCGTCCCTTTTCAGGAACCCGTATGTGGCCCACAAGAGTGCGCCGTGCATATCCTCTTTCCAGTAGCCGCGTCCGGCGTTGGTCAACCCGCACGAGCGTTCGTCCGCGAAGTCCTTGGGACAGGTGGTCTTCGCTTTCTCGTCGAGCAGCCTCGGAGCCTCCGCGTAATTCACGACGGTGATTGAGTAACGCTCAGGGCCACGCACCACGCTATAGACGCGCGCCGGCAGATCCGCGCCGTACTCCGATTTGAAGGTTGTCTCCGTGAGTCTTGGTTGACCCGGAAAATCCACCTTGAAGCCGTCTTCCTTGTTTATGTACAGGTCCCAGTCCTGGGCGAACGCGGGCCCACATACGAACAGAACGGACGCGATGAGCAAAGCGGTGACGCGCATCTAAATCCTCCCTGAAGCCCGCCGGGCGGACCGCGCAGGCGGTCCGCCTAGCCAGCGCTGGCTAGGCGGGCGCAATAGTGACAGAAACCGGGCGCGCGCGCCAAGACGGCTGCGCGTTCGCGGTCATTCGAGGTCGTCAGCGGTCGCTTTTCACGCGGCGGCGGCCATTTGATAACCACCGCGAGCCATCCGGCGGCCACTGTGGGTCATTCGGCATCGATCGCGAGTCATTTGGCGACTATAGCGAGGCATTCGACGCCCACCTTGAGTCGTCCGACGACCATCCCGAGTCATTTGACGCCCTGCTCGCGCGATTCGGACGACGATTCTGATCACGCACGGGCATCCCGATCACGCCGGTGGTGTGGCGATGTTTCCGAAGGCGCAAGCGATCGCACGTCTCTTTCCCGTCAGTCCTACCGGCATCACGGTCACGAAGACAGTCGCCGACGGCGACACGTTGATGCTCCGTCCGCACCGCGTGCGCGTGTTCGCCGTGCCCGGCCACACGCAGGGGAGCGCCGCCTATCTCGTGGACGATGTACTGTTCATGGGGGACGCGGCGGACGCCAAGACCGACGGCACGGTGATCGGTTCGCCGTGGGTCTTCAGCGACAGCCAGCCGCAGGATCGCGCGGCGCTGGTCGCGCTCGACGAGCGAGTGACGCGCGAGAACGTCCCGGTAAAGGTCATCGCGTTCGCGCATTCCGGCCTGCTCGCGAACGGCCGTGCGCCGCTGGCCGCGTACGCGGCCAGTCACCTGCGGTAGCACCCTACCGATGGCGCGCCCGGAGCTCAGTTAGATAGAGCACCGGCCTTCTAAGCCGGGGGTCCCGAGTTCGAGTCTCGGCGGGCGCACCAATCTTCTCGATTTACTCAGAAACGCCTGAGGAGGGCTTCCGTCCCGGCCCGTAGGGTGTGTCGACCCCACCGCTTTCAGGGTGGCAGCAGTGACTCTGCGTGCTATAGTGAAATCACTATAGTTGATTACCCCACATGATCGAGGATCCATCGCTGAAGCCGGTGATCTGGGTCGGCACGAGCCGCAAGGACCTCCGCGCGTTCCCCGAACCGGTGCAGGACCACGTCGGTTACGCCTTGTATGTCGCCCAGCGCGGCGGCAGGCACCGCGACGCGAAGCCGCTGACTGGGTTTGGTGGGGCGGGGGTCGTGGAGGTGGTGAAGGACTTTCGCGGCGATACGTTTCGCGCCGTGTACACGTTGCGGCACGCCGGTGCCGTGTACGTCCTCCATGCGTTTCAGAAGAAGTCAAAGACAGGGCGCGAGACACCCCAGCGGGACATCGAGATGGTCAGGCGGCGGTTGCGCGAAGCCGAGCACATCGCTAGGAAGAAGGAGTCATGAGCAGGAGGGGATCCGAGACCAGCAGCGGCAACGTATTCAAGGACTTGGGCGTGCCTCGTGCTGAGGAGCATCTGGTCAAGGCGCAGCTCGTCTTCAAGATCGACACGCTCATGAAAGCGCGGCGCTTGACGCAAGTGGAAGCGGCCGCACTGTTCGGCGTCCGTCAGCCGGACGTGTCGAAGATGTTGCGTGGCGAGTTTCGGCAGTTCTCGGTTGAGCGGCTCTTGCGGTTCCTCGTGGCGCTCGATCAGGACGTCGAGATCGTGATCAGACCCCACAGCGGTCG
>JBGOTP010000537.1:0-3019 GCA_041476545.1 Vicinamibacteria bacterium
CAATCCAGACGTGCTTCTCGGGATCATAGGGATTGATGTAGACCGCATGCGGACGTCGCAGCATCTTGTCCCACTGCGTCCACTGTTCGACGATGTTGCCGTTGGCGTCGAAGACGAGGACCAGGTGTTCCCAGCGGGAATCGATTCCCGGGCGTCCCTTGTATGCCTGGGCCGGATCGTCCGGATCGGCTCCCGGCGCGCCCCCTCCCGGCGGGCTGGCGTATTGACCCTGCGACGCATGCCGGAACGGGACCTCGCCGACGGGGAACGAGAGGCTCGGTCCGATATCGGGAATGGCGCGCACGGCAGGACGCTGCAGCCTGGGCAGTTCGCCCATTTGGATGACGAAGACACGGTTTGCACTTTCGGCGAATACGGCCTCCGTGGCGCCCCACGTCCACTGGTCGTGCCCCGGCAACTGCGAGAGCGGCTTCGGCCAGTCTGCCGCGACCTGATATGGCCCCGTCATATCCCAGCCGCCCTTTTCTCCGGGGACGGCCGCGAACCCCGCGCCAGGTTGTGCCTGGCCCTGGACGGAGCGTGTGGTGGCGGCGATGAGCAGACCGCCGACGAAAGCCACGGTTGCCGTGAGTAACAGCGGCGAGTATTTGCGCAAGGTGAGACCTCCAGCCTGCCTGATGTCGGGAGATATTAGGTACGTCGTTGCAGCAAGGACCTGAGGGGTCGAAGATCCCGCGCCGCGTCCAGCGACAGCACGGCATCGATCAACCGCTGCGTCTGCGCACGGCCGAGGACCGGCGCCGCCAGATCGCGCGCCTTGTCCACGATCTCGGCCCTCGTCATCGGATTGCGGACGGTCCCACGGACTGCCTCGACGCGGTCGCTGAGCCGCGAGCCGTCTTTCAGTGTGATCTCGACGACCGCCACGCGCACCGGCAGCAGGCCCGCGAGCTGTTCGTCGGGCACGTACTCGACCTTGGCCCGATGGCGCCGTACTGTCGGGTCATCCATCCGCCCCTTGTCATGCGCAGCGGCAAATGACGCGGTCTTGTCAATGAGCATGACGGCGATCATGTGCTGCAGGCAGATGTCCGGGATGTCGCGGTTGTCGACCACGGCGCCGACGGCAGGCGCCAGCCGCACGATGACCCGCTGCACATCGTCCGCTTCAAATGCCCGCCGGCGGCGCAGGTTCGCGATTGCGTCGAGCGGCGCCTGGATCGGCGTGCCGACGGTCCACTTCTTGATGTCGGTGCGCGTGACCTCATAGCGCTCCCCGAGCCCCTCGACCAGCATCGCGGGCGTTCCCTTCGGCGCATTCACCTGGAAGTAGTTGTCCGCCCCCGAGAACACATCGTCCACGCCGTTGAAGCCCGAGCGCACGAGTAGGGCGGCGGTGACGCCGTTACGAGCAGGCATGCCGCCGAAAACGAACCCCTTTTCGATGTGATCGGTGTCCCGCTCCCACGCCGCGAAACCCGATGACTCCTGCGACGCGTAATCGAGCAGGAAGCGCATCTGGGTCGCGTCGAGCGACGCGGCGGAGCCGGCCGCCGCCGCGGCGCCGAACGTTCCCGCAATGCTGTGCGTGCTGCGGCGCGAGTCGTTCCGGAACGTCACCCCGCCGAGCGCCATCGTCACGCGAGGGCCGATGTCATAGCCGAGCGCCACGGCGCGAAGGAACCGCGTGCCTGTGATCTGGAGCGACTCCCCGGCGGCCAGCGCGGCGGGAACCACCGCCGAGCCCGGATGTGACTGCGAATCGCCGTGCGAATCATCTGTTTCGTCCGATTGGGCGAGCACGCCATTGATCAGGGCGGCATCCATGGGAGAGGTGAGGACGGTCGAGCCGACGATGGTCGCGACCGGCTGACCAGCTTGCGCGGCGGCAAAGGACAGCGCGGCCCTGCCGGGCGGAAGCTCGGAGCCCGAGACCATTGCCGCGAACGTGTCGAGCACATGGTGCTTGACGGCGTCGAGAACGTCGGCCGGAAGCGGACGGTCCTTGGCCGCCGCCATGTAGCCGCTCAGCGTCGCCATGACCGGGCTCACCGCCGCGCGCAGGCGAGCGGCGGGAAAGGTGGCGGCCACCAGCGCCAGCACGCCACGGCTGATGAGCGTCCGTCGAGTCATGGTTCCGGTTGGTTCAGGCATCGCGTCTCCTTTCCGCCTCCGCCAAGGCTTCGGCGGACAAGTTGCGCGCGCAGTATACTGCGCGCCGATCGGACGAGGAGGGGACTGGCTGTGCTATATTCGCCCGCAATCGTAGAAGGAGGACCCTCTTGAGACACAAGATTCCCGCGGTCGTCTGCGCGGTCTTGACGTTCTTCGCGATCGCGTCCCTGGAGGCCCACCATTCGCCCTCGGCCATCTTCGACATGGCGAAGCACATCGCCGTGACGGGCACCCTCACGAGAATCGATTGGATCAATCCCCACATCGTCGTTGCAGTCGAAGCCAGGAGCGATGGCGGGAAGATCGAGCAATGGACATTCCAAAGCAATCCTCCGTCGTGGTATCGCAGCGTCGGGCTCGCCCGTGCCGACTTCGCCAAAGCCATCGGTCAGACGGTGACGGTGGAAGGCGTGCGAGCCAGGGACGGGACGCTCTATGGCTATATGAACAAAATCACGTTGCCGGATGGCACGTCGCTGGAATTGATCAACAGCGCTGATCCCAAGTAGCAGGAGTGAGAAACATGGCGAACAGACTTCTGAGCGTCGTCGCGTGCGCGATCCTGATTCAGGGGGTGGTGCTGGCGCAACAGACACGCGCTCATCCCGACCTGAGCGGCGTGTGGAGCTATGCCATCGATCGCGCGCCAGCCGTCCTGAAAAAGGACGTGAATGGAACGGTCACCATCCAGAAGATCGATCAGAGCGCACGGCATGGAGACGCCAGGGCGGTTCGTGGTGTATTACCTTCGACCCCGAGACCTTCCTACAAGCCGGAGTTCCAGTCCAAGGTCAAGGACCTGTTCGACCACGAAAGCAAGACAGACCCGGTGTTCTACTGCGGCAAGCCCGGCGTGCCACGCATCGGTCCGCCGCGTAAGATC
>JBGOTP010000538.1:0-3008 GCA_041476545.1 Vicinamibacteria bacterium
CATCAAGCTCGTCTACGCGTCTCGCGGTAAACACGTGCGCGCCGAGCCGATCTCGTCGCTCTACGAGCAGGGGCGTGTGTATCATCTGCGCATGTTCGCCGACCTCGAAGATCAGATGTGCAACTTCACGCAGGATGGCGAAGGTGACTCCCCCGATCGCATGGACGCGCTGGTCTGGGGCATCACGGACCTGAAGCCCGACGACCATGTGTGGTCCGGCCAGTTAGCGGCCATTGCATGACTCGGCGCATCGGCACATGACCGCTCTCCTGACCGCCTACGACATTGCGCTCCTGCGCGCCGGCGACGCCGCCGAGGCGAAGGCGGTCACGGGCCCGGGAGCGAACGTCTATGCCGCAGGCGGCGTCCCGATGTCGAGTCTCCTTTCGATGCCGGGCAACCATCGGCGCTGGATGGAGCAGGCCCAGGACCTCTACTGGAGCCACCCCTGGATCAGGAGCGCCGAGGGCCTCATCGACAAAAAGTTCAGCACGACGGATTACCGCGTGATGACGGCGAACACCGAGGATGACGAGGATCAGGAATCCGAGGTCCACCGCGGGCCGGTCGTCGATCTCCTGCGCGCTGGTGCGCCGTTGCAGGGGATGACCCGGCGCGCCCTTTGGCATGTCACCTGCCGCCACGCCGGCCTCTGCAACAACGCCTTCTGGTACCTCGACCAGATGGACGCCGCGCGCGGGCAGCCCGTGCAGGTCATCTACATCAACCCGGTGCGCATGACCCCGGTGCCCGATGCCAGCGGTTACCTCGATTGGTGGGCGCTCGACTGGAACCCAGAGAAAGGGCAGGCCGCCACGCGGCTCTCCCGCGACGAGGTGCTGTGGTTCCAGATGGAACCCGCCGACAAGGGCTTCCTGGGCTATGGCCTCGTCTGGGCGGCGCTCATGAAGGCGCAGCTTTCCAAGCTCACCGACAGCCACGCCATCCACACCCTCGCCGGCGGCGGTCGGTTCACCGGCATCATCAGTCCGAAGGAAGGCGAAACGCTGTCCAACCCGCAGTTCGAGACGGCGCAGAAGGAACTGCGCAACGTCACCGAGCTGGACGACAGCGCGAAGCGCGTCGTGCTTCTGCGCAAGCCGATCGAACTGACGAAGACGACGATGACGCCCTCGGAACTGGACCTGCTCGGCCTCGCGCGCATGAGCCGCGACGACATCTACGAGATTTGGGGCGTGCCGCGCAGCCAGACGGGCGGCATGACGGAGATCGGCATGAACTCCGGCGAGCGGCAGTCCTACGAGGAGGCGGCCCTTCAGCAGAACGCCGTGCATCCCCGCGTGGCGATGTTCGAGGAGACCGTGAACCAGCTCCTCGGACGTTTCGGCAAGTACGAGCTGGAGATCGACGAGCCGACCTTCGACGACGAGCGTCCGAAGTACGAGATGCTGAAGCTTTCCGAGTATGGGGCGCTCAGCCGCGACGAGCGCCGGGCGCTCCTCGGCAAGCCGCCGCTCAAGGACAAGAAGATGGGTGCCATCGTGGAGCAGACGCCGGGGCTCCTCCAGATCATCCCCGAGATGCCGTTGGCGCGCAGCATGATCACCGGGCGGCTCCAGGATGGCAGCGCCGTCGAGCCGATCACCGCCCAGCAGCCCACGGCCTGGGCGCAGATCACCGCCGTTCAGGATGCGCGGCAAGGCAACGAACCGGCAGTGCCGGTCAATCCGCGACCGCTCGTGCAGCCCGTCGGCGGCCCGGTCACGCAGCGTGCCCCGCTGGCGGGCAAGGCGACGACGGTGTTCGCGGCCAAGGCCACCGCGCGCGCCCTCGGCCAGTTCTCCCTGTACCGCGATGTCGCGAACGTCCTGCGCGCCGTGGCCGAGACGGTCATCGCGAAGATCGAGCCGCGCTATGCGCACCTCGCTGCCAAGAAGGCGGCCGACATGAGCGCAATCTTCAGCGAGAAGGCGTTTGCGGAATCCATGCTCGCCGCGCTCCTGCCGCACGCGCGCTTCATGGCCGCCGAGGTCACGGGCGCCATCCGCTCGGGATCTGCGAAGGCTGAGACCTTTGACGGTCTCGACGCCACGGTCGACGGCCTGCTGGCGGCGCATGTCGCCGGCATGGCAAGATGGACGACCGAGCGCCTGAGGGCCATCATCGGCCCGGCCATCGAGGCCGGCCAGCCTGCCGCGGAGGTGAGCGCCGCGATCCGCGAAGCAGCTATCTTTGACGAGGTGCGCGCGGCGAAGATCGCGCACAGCGAGACGAGCTACGTCCTCAATGCCGCCCAGAACGTTGCCTACAAGGCGATGGCCGTGCCGCGTGTCATGGTCACCGACGGCGACGGCGATGCCGTCTGCGCTGCCGCGAACGGCGCCGAGTGGACGCTCGACGAGATGGCCGCCAACCTGCTCGGCCACCCCGACTGCTCGAGCGACTTCATCCCCGTCTACGAATCCGCCGAGGCCAAGGCCGACTTCGATGCTGCGGTGGCCGAGGCCGCAGCCGTCATCGTTGCGGCCATCCCGCCGTCAGAGCCCGCGCCGCCGCCCTGGGCGCAGTTGGCCGAGACACTGGCTGCCATGTTGAGCCTGATGCCTGCGCCACAGAAGCTCCTGCGCCGGGTGGTCGAGCGCGACGCCGACATGCGCATCACCGGCATCGTGGACGTGCCTCTTGGTGGCGCTTAGCGGCTCGCTCGCGAACAAACTGGCCGATGCCGTGACGCCCCTGACCACTTTCGCGCCGGATGTCGTTGTCGGTGGTCAGGCCGGTGGCCGTCATGGGCGGACGGGCACGCGCCGCGGTGTCGCGCCGCAGCCAGTCCTCGTCACAGGTGAGCTGGTCATCGGCATCCCGGCCCCGCGGTTTGCCGTGGTGGGCAGCGTCAATGATGATGAGGTCGTTTTCGAACTCTTGCTCTTGGACCTCTGATGTATCTTGGAGCACACTAATGGCAACCTGGTCTTCGGCCTACATCACCGCCCTGCCGGACAGCGCATTCGCGTGCATCGACTCCGAGGGGCGACACTATCCGCACC
>JBGOTP010000539.1:0-3005 GCA_041476545.1 Vicinamibacteria bacterium
CAGTACCTGACCAGTTCCGGTGTATGTGCCCTCGGGCGCCGGCTTGGCGGCGGCCTTGAGTTTTACTTCATTCCGCATTTCCGGCTTCTTCATCTCGGGCATGGCCGGCATGACGAAGAGAATGGATACGTCGGCACTGGATACCGGCGTGCCATCCGGGCGCTTCACGGTGACCTCGAACTGGTTCTCGCCGACCTTGGGCGGGTTCGGTTGGGTTTTAAGCGTAATGGCCAGGCGTGCCGACGCGACTTGTGAGGCCGGCGTCGAAGGGGTCTTCGACTGAACGTCGGCGGCGATACCGGCGTCGGTGCTCCCCGTCACTGCCTGTGCGCACGGCCCGAGTTGCACCTTGATCCGGCCGAGCGCGGCCTGAAGATCGTCGACCGCCGCACGCATCGCGCTCGGACTGTTTGTCTGTCTCGCCAGCTCGATCCGTTGGTCCGCTGCGTCGATGACCGCAATGGCCCGCACCGATTGATCGCGACACGCGTCCGTAGTCATCCCGGGCATCTGGTGCCCCTCATGCTGCGCTGATGCAACACGTGCGAAAACAAACAACAAACTGCCAAGCAGCATCGTGGTTCGGGCGCTCATGGTCACCTCGACAATCTATTGATGCACATGGGCATCTTCTGGTTTGGTGCCAGTGGCACTTGGTGCCGCCACGGCGCTGATTTTTGTGATAGACGGCTTTTCGGCCGACCCGGGTTTATCGCTCCAATCGATCACCGACCCGCCCGCCATGTGTTGCCGCACGCTCCACACGACGTCCTTGGTGCTGTCAGGGTTCTTCGCGGCGAACGGCAGCGCGACATACTTATCGGCCGGAATCTGGATATCCCACGTCACCGTTGTGATGCGCGCGCCGGTTGTCGTCGTCTTGAATGTTCCGCTCGGCGGCTTGCCGACGCTCACGATCGTCACGCCATCCGGCACCTCGAGTTCGACCGACGTGGTGGCCAGCTTCTTTTCGTTCTCGTTGTGTACCCGAACTTCATAGTTCTGCGTGGCTCCAGACTTGGACTGCAATGGGGCAACGACCACATGGGCGGACAACGACGTGGCGACGAGCAACGCGCAAGCGAATGTCAGAGCGAGACGTTTCATCACATTCTCCTTCAAGCATCGATCATAGCGAATCGTGACGACGCGTTGAGTCTTCCGGCTCTCGGTTAATCACATTTAATCCTGCGCTCATGAAGCACGACGTTTACCGGGCCGCGAAGGTCGTTGCGGGGGTCCAGTCGCTGCTCGTGCCGTCCGCAAAGCGCTGCTGAATGTTCCACGTGACCTGAGTTCCTTCCTTCGGATTGCTGGCGGCAAACGAAAACTGCCGCGATTCGCCGGGCTTGATCTCTGTTGTCCACGTGATGGTCACAATGCGATCGCCGATCTTCTTGGTCTCGTACCGTGCCCCTTCCGTCGCTTCGACGGAGGTGATGGTCACACCGTCCGGAACCTGCAGCTCGATCGAGGTGGTGGCGACTCTCCCTTCGGTCGGGACGCGCATGGTGTATCTCTCCGTCGCGGCCGCCTTCGATTCGCGGGGGAGAACGGTGACGTGCGCCTCGGCGACTGCCGCCACTGCCAGGAACCCGACGACGAACATCCATACACGCATCGGACCAACTCCTTCAGAAAAGGTGCGCGTCATCGCGCCGATGGACATACACGATCGAAGCGAGTCATCGTTCTCTTGCTGGCGCTGCCACCAACGCGGCGGCTTCGTTCCCGCTGTCGCTCATCGCGTCAGGTGCCTCAAGCGCATCGCCCGCCAGCAACCCCTGAAGGCGTATCGCCGAGCGCCACGCGGCGTCGACGGCCGTCAGATAATCGGCCGACACTTCGAACAGGTTGCGTTGGGCGGCGAGCACCTGCGGATAGGCCGCGCCCATCTCGCGATAGCGCGCAAGATAGAGCATGTAGGCCTCCTCGGATTGCGGCAGAATCTCCATCCGATAGGCCTCGGCGGCACCGAGGCTCGTGATGTAGGTCGCGAACTCCGCGGCGGCGCGCGCCCGGAGAGACAGCTCGACACGGTGCAAATCCGCGCGGGCGCTCGTTTCCTCAGCCTGTGCCGCCAGGACTCCTCCCTGGTTCCGATTGAACAGGGGGATGCTGATGCCGGTTTCCACGGCTGCTTCCCATCCGATGGGCCGGCGCGTGTCCACGCCGTGCTCCCGGTTGTAGGCGGCTCCACCCCGGACGAACAGATCGGGAAATGTCGCGCGCCTGGCGCGCGCCGTGACCGCCATCGTGCGCTCGACTTCCGCGCGTCCCGCGCGCATCTGCGGGCTCTCCTCGACGAGCCGGCGCACGGTGGCGTCGCGTTCCAGCTCGGGAATCGCCTCGTCGATGGATCCAGCGAGCGGACGCTCTTCAAGGTCCTGGCCGACCACGGACGACAACTGCCGCCGGAGCGCAAAGGCTTGATTTCTCGCGGCGTTCAATGCCAGCTGCGCCCGCCGCGCCGCGACCTGGGACTCGAGATAGTCCGGCCGATCCGCCGCGCCGACGTTGAAGAGTTGCGCCGTGATATCGACCGCTTCGGCGGCAAGCGCCGCCAGGCGCTCTTGAACGTTCACCCGGCGGTCAGCGGCGAGCACCGCGTAAAAGGCGCTTCGAACTGAACTCAGAATGCGGTTCCGCTGGAGGTCGACACGCGTCTCCGCCGCCTGGGCCTCGCGATCGAACACCTCCCGTCCAAGCTTGAGCTTGCCTCCGAGCGGAATCGTCTGCTCGACGAAAAAGCCGTATTGTCCTCGCGGGTCGACGTCGCCGTGATTCGTGATCTCCTGCGCGCTGTATCCGACGATGGGATTGGGAAACGAACCAGCCTGTCTGGCCCGGCCGCGAGCGGCATCAACGGCGGACTGCGCCTGCTGCGACGTTGGGTTGTTCCTCAGTGCAAGCTGCTCGAGTTCCGCCAGCGTGACGGGCGCGACGGGGGTCTGGGCGGCCGTGGGCGAGGCCAGCAATCCGAGAACAACGAGCACGACCGCGGG
>JBGOTP010000540.1:0-2972 GCA_041476545.1 Vicinamibacteria bacterium
GACGCGTTTCTGCTCGGGGCGGACCTCCTCAAGCCGGAACGCGACCTGCTGCTGGCCTACGACGATCCGCTCGGCGTCACCGCGGCGTTCAATCGGAACCTGCTCGTGCGCATCAACCGTGAGCTTGGCGCACAGATCGACATCGGGAGCTTCCGTCATCACGTGCTCTGGAATCGCGAGGCATCTCGGGTCGAGATGCACCTCGTCAGCACACGTCCGCAAAGCATTCGCATTCCCGCGGCGGGCGTTGACATCGCGCTGCGGCAAGACGAGGCCATCTGGACAGAGAGCTCGTACAAGTACCGTCCCGAGGATGTGGAGCGCACGCTCGAGCGCTGCGGATTCCGACGGCGGGTCCAGTGGGTGGACACGGACGCGGGCTTCGCCCTGACGCTCGTGGACGTGCCCCTGTCGTGACGCGCCGCAGCGCCTCGGCCAGGCCAATCCGGCTGAAGCCGGATCCCACAGATGTGGCGTCCGACTTTAGTCGGACGGGCTTCTAGCGGGACTTCAACCCTTCGAGGAACGTCCGCGCGACCGTTCGTGGATCCTGGCCGTCGACATCCACCGCGCGATTCATGGCGCGCATGTCTCGCTCCGAGACCCGACCCGCCAGTCGTCCGATCGCCCGCTTGAGTTCCGGGTGCTGCAGGAGCGACGCCGTTCGCACAACTGGCACGGCGTCGTATGGCGGGAAGTACCGCCTCGTATCGTCCAGCATCGTCAAGTCGAGAGCATCGATGAGCGCGCTCGTCGCGTCGCCCGCGATGACGTCCACCTGACGGTCGGCGAGGGCCTTGTAGATGAGTGAGAGTTCCATGGCCCGCGGTGCACCCTTGAACCTGAGCCCATACGCCGCCGCGAGGCCTGGATATCCGTCCGCGCGCTCTAGAAACTCGTGACCGAACCCCGGTGTCCAGTTCGGCGCGATGCTGACAAGATCGTCAATTGAATGCAGGCCGAATGCGCGCGCGTCCGCGGCGCGCACGAGAATCGCGAACGTGTTGTTGAAACCGATCGGATCCGCGACGGTCTGTCCTGCCGCCGAATAGAGTTGCCGCGAGCGCGCGAGCGTCTCTGCCGGATCGTGCGGCACCGGCTCGTGGAAGACAGCGGTGACGGCCGTACCCGTGTACTCGACGTAGACGTCGATGTCGCCTGAGCGAAGCGCCTGGTCGCAGATGAACGTGCCGCCCAGATTGAGCTTGCGCGTCACCGGCGCGCCTTCGGCCTCAATCGACTGCGCCAGTAGTTCGCCCAGAATGATCTGTTCCGTGAAGTTCTTCGACCCGACAACAATCCGCGCGCCTCCTTCGCTTCGGTACGCTGGCCACGCGGCGATGGCGACGAGTGCGATGGCCACGAGCGCAACTACGCCGACCACTGAGGGCGACTGCCGTCTGGTCCCGAGCGCGTGCTCTGTCCAGGCGAGCAAACCGTCGACCCCCAATGCCAGCCCCGCGGCTGGCACGGCGCCGGCAAGGATCATCGTGCTGTTGACCATCGACAAACCACGGAAGATGTACTCGCCGAGTCCGCCGGCGCCGATCGCGGCAGCGATGGTCGCCGTGCCCACGCCAATCACGGCCGCGACACGAATGCCTGCAACGATGGACGGGAGGGCCAGGGGCAGCTCGACCATCAGCAGCAGCTGACGGGGAGTCATGCCCATCGCGATGCCGGCCTCGACGACCGATCGATCCACGCTCTTCAATCCCGCCACCGTCGTCCGGACGATGGGCAGCAGGCCGTAGAGGGTGAGCGCAACGAGCGCCGTCCGGGGACCGACACCGCCGATGAAGGGCAGGGGCAGCAGGAATCCGAGGAGCGCGAGGCTCGGAATCGTCTGTGCGACGTTGGCGAGGAAGAGGAGCGGCCGACCGAGGCGCGGCCGACGCGCCGCGAGAATCCCGGCGGGGAGCCCCAGCGCGGTCGCTGCCACGGTCGAAATCGCCACGAGGACGAGGTGCTGCCGTGTCAACAGCAGCACCTCGGAGCCATGCGTCCGCCAGAATTGCCACAGTGCGGTCATGGCGGCGCATTTCGATCGGGCCACTCCCGGCGATTGGGCATAGACGCCAGGGTGTCGACGAAGCGACGGACCCGGGGATCCGACGAGGCGGCTACCGCGGACGGCCTGTCGCAGATGACGAGCTGTCCGTCAGCCAGTACACCGATGCGGGTCGCCAGGGCAAACGCTTCGGCCATGTCGTGTGTGACAACGAGAACGGTCGTGCCGAGTTTGCGTTGGATCCGAGTGAACTCGCCGCGCAGTTCGACGCGCGTCACCGGGTCGAGTGCGCCGAACGGCTCGTCCATCAGCAGGATGGGCGGATCGAGGGCCAGCGCCCTGGCGACACCCACGCGCTGCCGCTGGCCACCCGAGAGTTCGTGCGGACGCCGCGCCGCGTAGGTGGCCGCGGGTAGTCCCACCAGATCGAGCAGCGTGTCGACTCGGGCGCGGGTCCGTTCCTTGTCCCACCGCTCGAGGCGCGGGACCAGCCCCACGTTGTCGGCAACGGTCATGTGCGGAAAGAGACCGACGTCTTGCAGGACGTAGCCGATGTGTCGGCGAAGGCGAATGCCGTCCCACTCGCGAGTGTCGCGGCCCTCGACAATCACGCCGCCGGAGGTTGGCAGCAGCAGCCGGTTGACGAGCTTGAGGGCCGTGCTCTTGCCGGCGCCACTGCGTCCGACGAGCGCCAGCACCTCGCCGCGCTCGATGTCGAGCGAGAGCCCGTCGAGTACGCGAGCGCCGCCGGGATACGCCAGCCCGGCGCGGTCGAAACGAACGATGGCGCCCGCGAGCGTACCAGTCATCGGCAGGAGCAGAGTATCACCGGCGCGCCATCGTTCCCGCGCAGCGTCTGAGGCGGGATGTTTACGATCCCTCCTTCGACGCGGTTCGCGACGAGCTCGAACGGGTCTTCGAGAAATCGAGGCAGAGTATCCACCCTCGCTCGATGCGACTC
>JBGOTP010000541.1:0-2972 GCA_041476545.1 Vicinamibacteria bacterium
CTCCGCTGTCGAATCTAAAGAACAGGTCCTGATTCCAAGCCAGCGGTATTGGACGGGGCTTGACCCTGGAACCGATTCCAGGGTTTATGATCGATTGTATGAAACACCTCATTCGACTCTCCATGGTCTTCGCGTTCGCGAGCCTTCCATTGGTGTCAGTGGTGGCGGCCCAGCAGCATCCGGCCATGCCCGCAGGGATGACCCACGAAGAGCACATGGCCCAGATGAAGAAAGAGGCCGAGATGAAGCAGCACGGCCAGATGGCCATGGGCTTCGATCAGGACAAGGCCACGCATCACTTCACGCTGACCGCCAATGGCGGCGCGATTGCCGTCAGCGCCAACGACGCGGCCGATCGGACGACCCGCGATCAGGTTCGGTCGCACCTCCAGGAGATCGCGCTCGCGTTTAGCCAGGGCGACTTCGAGAAGCCGCTGATGACGCACGGCGAAATGCCCCCTGGTGTAGCGGCGATGCAGCGCTTGAAGGCGGCGATCAGGTACACGTTTGAGGCCACTGAGCGCGGAGGGGTTGTTCGGATTGCCACGTCCAATGCGAATGCACGGGACGCAATCCACGACTTCCTGCGGTATCAGATCCGTGAGCACGCCACGGGCGATCCCGTCACCGTGCAGAGATAGCCGCACGCCACGCACTCCTCAGCTATGACGCGGCGGGCTTCACGTCCTTGACGCGCACTTCGGTGCCGGCAGGAATCTCGTCGGTCCCACGCGCCGCGATTTCATCTCCGGGGTGGAGGTCACCGAACACTTCGACAAGCGGCCCAGACGCCAGCCCTGTCCTCACGTCGACCCATTCCGTGCGTCCGTTTGTCACCCGCACCACGAAGGTGCGCCCGGTCGTGCTCGCGACACTCCCACTGGGCACGAGCAGCGACGGCCCGGTCCGACGCACGGGCCAGCGGACCTGACAGAACGTCCCTGGCGCAAGGCGTCCGTCCTTGTTGACCACATCCAGTTCCACGGCCATCGTCCGGGTAGTCACGTCGACGGCTTGGGCAATCCGCGCAACCTTCCCAGAGAAGTTCTTCCCGGGATAAGCGGCCACAGAGAATGGCATCTCCGTCCCCACGGTCATTCCAGCCGTGTACGCTTCGGGCACCGGCACGACGAGACGCAGTCGATCGTTGTCGACGAGGCGCACCATCGGCGTCGCTGCTCCCGGTCCGCTCGTGGGACCCACGAACGCTCCGGGGTGGACGTTTCGTTCTGTCACGATGCCATCGAAGGGCGCGGTGACTTTCAGGTAGCCTTCCATCTGGCTGACCGAGTTGAGCGCCTGGCGTGCGGCTTCGATGTTCTGCTGCGCCGCCGCGACTTGACCTTGATCCGCCTCGACGGCCTTCTGCGCAAGCACCACATCATTCCCGGCCACCACACCAGGCGTCGCGGCCGCCGCTTTCAGTTTCTCGTAGGTGCTCGCATCCGCGTCCGTTTTCGAGCGAACAGCACCGAGCTGCGCTTCCGCGCTCTGAAGCTTCGATTGCGCTTCCGACCGTTGCGCGGCCAACTCTGGCGCCTCGAGCACCGCGATCAGATCGCCGGCGCGCAGGCGCGAGCCACGATCGACGCCGATGGTCTTCACGAATTCCGTCACCCTGGGGTAAATCGCAACGGTTTGGTACGGGTTCAATTCGCCCGGCAGCGACAACGTCGCATGGACGGGCTGCTCCTGGACGCGGACGACGTCAATCGTCGGCGGTCCAGGCGTCGCAGCCTTCTCGGCTGGAGCCGGCCCGCTGCCTCCGCACGCGCTGAGCCCGAGCGACAAGGCCGACAAGACGACAGCTCCTGCGACACGTAGCGGATCGTACCGAACCCCTTTGGTCGTCTTCATACTGTTCCCTGCGCGCGATACGCGCTCTCGGGGTCGTCTGGATCCAACGACGGTGACGCGGCCACCGCCGACTGCATCACGAGCGAGTACACCGAGGGCAGCACGATCAAGGTGGCGACGGTGGCGGCAGCGAGGCCGCCGATCACCGCCCGTCCGAGTGGGGCGGTCGCTTCGGCCCCTTCCCCAATCGCGAGCGCCATCGGAATCATGCCGGCGATCATCGCCGCGCTGGTCATCAGCACGGGCCGCATGCGCGCCCGTGCGGCGTGGATGGCAGTGTGCAGCGGCGAGCCGCCCTGGCGGCGTGCGTGTTCGGCGAATGTCACGAGCAGGATCGCGTTCGCCACGGCGACTCCGATGGCCATGATGGCGCCCATGAAGGACTGCACGTTCAGCGTCGTCCGCGTCGCGGCCAGCATCAGGACCACGCCCATCAGAACGGCCGGGACGGTGGACACGACGACGAAGGCAAGACGCAGAGACTGAAAGTTCGCCGCCAGGAGCAGGAAGATCACGACGACGGCCACGACGAGGCCCGCGGTGATGTTCGTGAACGTCTCGCGCATGGCCGCCAGCTGGCCACGCACCGTCACCGCCGCCCCGCGTGGGGGCGTCCCCGCCCGCGCGATCGCCTGATCCACGCGTCCGGCCATCCGTCCCAGGTCTTCCCCGAACACGTTTGCCGTCAGCGTGACCATCCGCTGGCCGTTCACGCGGTCGTATTCGCCGACGATCGTGCTGTTCTCGATGCGCGCAACGTCGCCGAGCAGGGGATGCGAGCGACGGTCAGCGCTCACTGGGACGACACGCAGATCGTCGAGACTGGTCATCCGTGGCTGCGGCATTTCGACCTGCACCTGGAACGCGACACCGGTGCGGGGGTCGGCCCAATAGTTGGGTGAGACGAACCGGCTCGACGAGGTCGCCGCCGCAAATGACCGGCCGATTTGGTCGACGGTGACACCGAGCTGGCCGGCCATCTGACGGTTCACGTCCACCTGAATCGCCGGGTAGTCGAGCGACTGTCCGAACTGCAAATCTCGGAGTGTCGGAATCCGGGCGAGCTCGTCCCGAACCTTCGTCGCAAATGTCCGGCTGGCAGCGAAATCGGGCCC
>JBGOTP010000542.1:0-2964 GCA_041476545.1 Vicinamibacteria bacterium
GCGCGGACAGTGCGCAAGCGGAGTCCCAAGTCGGCATCGGCGCCGGCTGGATCTCGGCGCCGTCGGTCTGTGCCAGCACGAACCACTTTGGCCGGTAGACGAACCGGGTGAACACGCCCGGCTCGTTCCTTCCGTCGTCGGCATCGGCCGGCCGTTTGACTGTGACCGGCTGACAGAGCGTCAGCGCCTTCTCACCCTTGCGCACGTGGCGGCCCAGTTCGTTCCACTTGGGAAACGTGGCCATCGGTCCCGGCTGGACGTCCCGGGCCAGACACTGCGACCACGCCAGCAGTTGGTTACCGACGCTGTAGTTGTGGAACGCGGTGTAAGCGGCCGACAGGATGCCGGGATCGGTGACGGCAGACCGGAGCAAATCGGCAAACGACGGAGCCGAGCAGGCGGCCGGCGTCATGACTGTACCGCCTGCTCTTCGTACGCCGCGAAGGCTTCCAGGATCAGATCGCGGATTCGGTCCTGTGCTGTCGCGTCCGCGATCGGCCGCAGCAGGGCGAACGATCGACGCTCGCCGTTGACCGAGTAGGTACGCGCCGGAAAGGTGACGTTGCGGCCTCCGCCTGTGCGGCGCTCCCAGATCCCAAACCCGATCAGCTTCAGCCCGTCGAGAGGGCCATCCGTGAATTGCAGTTCAGCATCAGCCAGTTTGCCGGGAGGATTCGCGTGGTCGTTCGGAGTGATCTTGACAGTCATGATGGGAACCTTTCGGCACGTCCTGAGGACGTGCGGCCGGGCGGCGAGGCTCCCGCGTAAAATGGGGCAGCCCGCGCGACCGATTACGCCGGTTGACGGGTTAGGGGCGTTCGCGTGGTGAGACACGCGGGCGCTCCGCTCTTGAAAAAGACAACTACGGCTTACACTTCTGTTTCATCACTCCTTCCTGCGCGCTCGGACTCAGCAGACGGCGAGAACACGCTGCCAGACGTCGCGTCGATCACGCGCTCACCGCGTCCAGCTCGCGGTTGCCCAGATGCGCGGCTTCTCGCGCGATGTCGACAATGGCCTGCTCGCCCCGGCGGCCGTAGGGGTGTTTCGTGTGAATCCGCAGATATCGGACCAGCTCCGAACCCAGCTTTGAAGCCAACGTCCGCGGCGCGTGCGCGACCGCCTTCGACGTCGCTTTCTTGGCTTCAACGACCGGCGCGTGCTTCTTGCCAGCGCCGACATGGATCAACAGGACGTCGGGAATCGCCACGACCTGCTCGACAACCTCCTGCACTGGAGCCGTCGGCTCGGCGATGCCCATCGCGGCGATCGCCTTCTCAACTTTAGTCTTCCTGACCTTCTTGACCTTCGGAACGCCGACGCCGAACGCATCGGCGTTCAACACGGCACTCATCTCCGCGCCGATCGCTTTGAGTGCCTTCTTCGTGCTCTTGGATTTCGTGGAAACCTTGGAAGCCTTACCCTTCTTCGTCTTCTGCTTCGTCGTCATCGTCGTCATCTCCTTGGTGGGGGCAGCAAACTCGTTGTTGACCGCTCCCTATAATAATGATACTATCATTCTGTCCTGACGTCAAGCATTTCGTGCGTATTTCTTAGGACATTTGCACTCAGGCGGTGCTGTTCACGAAACGACAGTTACGTGCGAAGTGAAAGGGACGATGTCGAAGACGAAGACGGCGACGACCGCGGGTCCGAAGAAGAGGCTGGCCCTCTCAGGCCCGCTGTCGCTGTTCCGAAACAAGATTCGCGCGCCCGTGTCGATCACGCTGACGGCGCGGCACCATCGGATGGTGAACGCGGCGATGGCTCGCCTCGGATTGACCCGGGCCGACCTTCTTGGGTTGCTCATCGAAAAACATGCCGACGTCGTGGAGCTCCCGCGCGACCTCCCGACTCCCGACGAGGACTGACTGGGCGTCAACTTAGGGACCTCAGCCAACACAGGTGTCTCGAACCGTCCTCGATGACGCCACGTCCAAGCACAGCCACCCTGGGTTAGCACGCGCGATCCGACGATCCTGCCGCTGGCCGATCCCTCGACACCCGGGCACGCGCGGCTGTAGCCGGCGGGGCGATCGGCACAGAAGGGACGCGACGCGCGATGTCGAGGAGCCGTAGCGCTTGAACATATGTCCAGGCACGCAAGGGCTGGCCGACACGCGCTCCTGGCCGCAGCGCCGGGAAGTCCTCCGTGAGCTTGTCCGTCATCTGCTGCACCGTCAAGCCGTCGCGCGTCCACCCGTGTACGTACGGAAGCAGCCGGCGATGCCGCTCAGCAGCCCGCGCCTGACGGACCGCGAGCGAGCGCTGCCGCGAGAGCTCGGTTAGGTTCGTCGGCATGCCGAGTTTTGTCCCGCGCGCCTTGGCAGCTTGCAGCGCCGCCTTCGTGCGCGCGCTGATCGCCGTCGCTTCCTGCTCGGCGACGGCCGCCAGAATGTGCAATGTGAACGGCGTCGCGCCGGGCAAATCGAGGGCGCGGAATTTGACGTCGCCCTCCATCAACTGCGACAGGAAGGTGACGCTCCGCGCGAGGCGGTCCAGCTTTGCAATCACGAGGACAGAACCCGTCGCGCGGCACTGCGCGAGCGCTTGCGTCAGTTCGCGGCGGTTCGTCTTCCGGCCGCTCTCGATCTCGGTGAACTCCGCGACAAGCGGCGCACCGGAGTTGGCGACATGCCCGGCGACGGCCGCGCGCTGCGCCTCAAGGCCGAGCCCGCTCTGGCCTTGGCGCGCGGTGCTGACTCTGTAATACGCGACGATCGGCGTCGTCTTCGTCACACAATGATATTATCATAGTTGTGAGACGTTGGTTCAACAAATGTCTCGCCATTAAATCCACAGAATTATTTATACGCATCAGTGCGTGGAAGACGTCGTGGAGCTGAAGCCCTGGGACAAGCCGAAGAATCTTGAGCGACTGTTGAATTACTCCTGCCTGTCGCGCAGGGTATGGGAATCCGGGTCGCGCGGTCGGTAGCCAGATCGGCGTCACTCAGGACCAAC
>JBGOTP010000543.1:0-2952 GCA_041476545.1 Vicinamibacteria bacterium
TCAGGGAAGGCATCGAACAGGGGCACTACGAAGAGGCGGAGGGCGAGATTGTGCGTGTGGCGCGGGCGCTCACACGTCTCTGCGCGCTGGTCGATTCGGCCTCGACCGATCTCGAGACATTGGGAAAGTGAACGCTACCGCAGTTTTCACTACGATGTAGAGAGCGGAGATGACGGAGGCAACGGCTTAACACGGAGGAGCGAAGCAACGGAGATCCTGTTTTGTACAGATTGATCCTCCGCTTCTTCGTTGCTCCGTGTTGAACCGTTCGCTCCGTCTCCTCCGTTCGCTACACGATCATGAAATCCGCGTTAGCGCCTGGGGGACCACCTCGCGTAGCGTAGAATGGCCCAGAGCGCCGAGAATCCATCCTTCCACGTAATCTTCTTGCCGTCGGCGTATGTGCGGCCCCGATACGAGACGGGCACCTCGTAGATGCGCGCGCCCAGCCGCGCCACTTTGCAGGTGATTTCCGGATCAATGCCAAAGCCGGGCGACCGCAGATCCAGCCGGTCGGCGACTTCTCGCGTCATCACCTTGTAACAGACTTCAACGTCACTCAGGTTGAGATCCGTGAAGGCGTTCGAGATGAGCGTCAGCACGCGATTGCCGACCGAGTGCCAGAAGTACAGCACGCGGTGCCCGCCCGGCGAGCCGAGAAACCGAGAGCCGTACACCACGTCGGCGTCGCCGCGCAGGATCGGGGCGAGCAGAATCGGGTATTCGGCGGGGTCGTACTCCAGGTCCGCGTCCTGGATGAGGAGGACATCGCCCGTTGACTCGCGCAGACCGCGCGCAACCGCGGCTCCTTTGCCGACATTGCGAGGCTGGACGATACCGCGCACGGCCGAGTACCTCGCCGCAAGGTCCGCGATCGCCTCCCGCGTGCCGTCGTTCGATCCATCGTCCACGATGGTGACTTCCTTCTGGATCGCGCCCAGGTCGACAGCCAGCACACGCTCCACGAGCCTGGCCAACGTCGGGCGTTCGTTGTACGCGGGAATGACGATGCTGAGTTTCAACGTCGCTGGACCGCGGGCGTTTACGTCGTGAGGACGATGGTGGAGACGGCGAGGCTCTTCACAAGACTCTTACGCGCCAGGGCCGAAGAGATCGACGTCGGTAATCGGCGCCGTGCCGCGAAGCTGCTCCGGCGGGACTCTGGGCTGCGGTGGTGGGCTGTCTCATGACTATCCTCACATTGACGGCTGCCGTTCCAGCTTCGGAGCTGGCCATGTACGGCCGCTAGCCTATCGCAAGATTGCTGTTGCCGCCACGACAGCGATCCAGGGCCGCGCGGTCTACGTCAAACCGGACGTAGGGAATCAGGTGTCCGGATTGATCTCCTGTGTTGACAGTGTATACACGTATCGGTATGCTCGTTGTGTGCGTAAAGGAGCGTCGCGGTGCCAAGCACGGTGATCAATCTGCGGGCCGATGAACAGCGGCGCGCGCTCATCGATCGAGCCGCCGACGCGGCCGGGAAGAACCGGTCCGAATTCATGCTGGATGCCGCCTGCCGGGAGGCCACAGCCGTATTGCTCGATCGTCGGCTCTTCCAGCTGGATGCGAAGACGTACAAACAGTTCACCGCGGCTCTCGACAAGTCGCCGGCGACCAATCCCAGGTTGCGCCGGCTGCTGGCTTCGCGAGCGCCCTGGGAGCGATGAGCCAGGGCGAGGCCGCGGATGTCGGAGCGCCCGAGCATCTCAACACCCGCCACGACCTGTCGACGTTCGACTCTGGTGTGCCCGCATTGGACGACTGGCTGAAGCGGCGCGCTCTGGCCAATGAAGCAAGTGGCGCGTCACGCACCTATGTAGTGTCAGCCAACGGCAGGGTGATCGGCTACTACGCCCTGGCAACAGGAGCCGTGATGTTGCGGGCGGCGAGCGGCCGAGCCCGGCGCAACATGCCCGATCCAATCCCCGTCATGGTGCTTGGCCGTCTCGCGGTCGACAGAGCCTGTCACGGGAAGGGCTTGGGACGCGCGCTTCTCCGCGACGCGATCCTGCGCACGCTCCAGGCGGCGACCATTGCCGGCATCCGGGCGATTCTCGTTCACGCCATTTCCGAAGACGCCAGGCGATTCTACGAACGCTGCGGTTTTGCCGCGTCTGCGCTCGATCCGATGATGCTGATGATCACGGTCGCCGACGCCGACAAGGCACTCTCTGGCAAGTAGTGCGAACATCTGCACGTCGGCCACCGGGCTGCCCCCGTGGCAGTAGCGCGGGTCAGTTTTAGCCTATAATCCGCGCTTCCCCATGACGCTGGCCATCGGCATCCGCCTCGGACCGTACGACATCCTTGCCCAGATCGGCGCCGGCGGCGAAGCGCTCCCCGCGTGCGAACGCTCCGTCGCGTTGTCCCGCGTGCCGAATATCGTCGCCTTTCTCGGCAACGCCTACGCGCGTATGGGCCGCACCGACGATGCGAAGGCGCTCTTGCGCGAACTGGAAGACCGTCAGCGCCGCGGCGAATACATGCCCCCATTCGCGCCGCTCTGCATCCATGTGGGGCTGGGCGATGTCGAGGGGGTCCGGTCCGCCCTCGAGGCGTGCATCGCCGACCAGACGCCGCCGCTCTCGATTCAGGTGTCGTGCGGGCCGTGGCTCGACCAGTTCCGGGGCGATCCACGGATCGATCGCGCCCTCGATCGCCTGTACGATGGGGCCCGCCCGCGCTGACGTGTCCGCGCACGTAAGCTGTCCGCTCTCAACCCTTCGCGACGGCTCAAGTAAGATTTGCAGGACGTGCGAATCACCTGTCAGAGAGTCGCCCGGATGTCCATGCTGGTGGTGTTGTGCTGCCTGGTTGCCGGTGTGGCGCGTGCCGGCGGCGTCTCGTTGCAGCCGCCAGCCGGTACAGATGAGGCCGTCGCCGCGCGCGTCGAACGGCCGGCGGATCAAGCGGAAACGGCCGCCGACGGGCGAGCGATGCTGGCGCGCA
>JBGOTP010000544.1:0-2943 GCA_041476545.1 Vicinamibacteria bacterium
CGCGTGCTGCCGATCTTCCGCTCGCGCCATTGACGTCAGCGCCGCCGCGGGGATCGCCGCGGTATCCGGTCGCGGTAGTGCACGGAGCTGCCGCATCAATGTGTACCCGTCCTCGTTGGGCATGGCCACATCCGCGAGGAGTACATCCACGCGCTCAGTCTTCAAAAGGTCAAGCGCCTCTGCGGCCGACGCCGCCGTCAAGACGACGGCGCCCGACTGTTCGAGGCTCGCGGCCACAATCTCACGGCTGTCCGCGTCGTCATCCACGACGAGCACGGAGACGTCCTGCAGCGAGACGGACGCCGTGCCAACGGTCGGCGCGTTCGCCGGCGTATTTGACGAAGCGGCCGTGGCCCCCGGCTGGTCTACGGAGACCGACACGATGGGCAGCCGCACGACGAAGGTCGCGCCCTGACCGTCAGCTCCGTTCTCAGCGGTCACCGTACCGCCATGCGCGTCCACCAGATGTTTCACGATCGACAGGCCCAGTCCCAGGCCGCCGTGACGCCGCGTCGTCGATCCGTCCGCCTGCCGGAACGGTTCGAACACAGACGGCAGGAAGTAAGGGGAAATGCCTGGTCCGGTATCGGTGACGACACACTCCACCAAGCCGTCGACTCGCCGGACGCGCAGGCGGACGGCGCCGCCGTCCGGCGTGAACTTGACCGCGTTCGAAAGCAGGTTCCCGAAAATCTGCTGGAGGCGTGCGGCGTCCGCATAGAAGCGGCCGATCGACGGATCAGCACTCACCGCAAGGTGAAGACGTTTCTCATTGGCCGCGGGCTGGATGACATCCCGCGCGGCGCGGACAACGGCCGGCAAGTCGAGCGCCGTTCGTTCCAGCTGCAGTTTGCCGGACATGATGCGCGAGATATCGAGTAGCTCGTCAATGAGCCGTACTTGGCGCGTGGCGTTGGCGTGTACCGCGTCCACCGCCCGCCCCCGTCGCGCCTCTGGGAGCGTGCCCTTTCGCAGCATGTCGGCCCATCCCAGCACGGCGTTGAGCGGCGTGCGCAGCTCATGGGACACCATGGCCAGAAATTCGTCCTTGGTGCGACTCGCGTGTTCGGCCGCGCGCTCCGCCACACGTGCGGCCTCGAGCAGCGCGGTGCGTTCCCGTTCGGCACGGCGGGACTCGGTCACGTCCCGAAAGACCATGACGACGCCTGCCACGCGCCCATCAGCGGTCTTGATCGGCGCGGCGCTGTCGTCCACGGGCATTTCCCGGCCGTCCTTTGAGATGAGCACCGTAGGATCCGCGAGCTTTACAATCACGTTTTCGCGAAGTACTCGGCCGATTGGGCTCTCGGCCGGCCGGCGTGACTCCTCGTGGATGACGACGAAGACTTCTTCCAGCCGCTTGCCGACCGCGTCCGCCTCCGTCCATCCCGTGAGCGCTTCTGCGACCGCGTTCAGCTGAGTCACGCGTCCCTGATCATCGGTCGCGATCACCCCGTCACCAATGCTCGCCAGTGTGACCTGGAGCCGCTCTTCGGACTGCGACACCGCCGCTGACGCCCGCCGCCACGATTCATTCAGGACGCTGATGAGAGCGCCCATGCCGACGAAGACCAGCAGCCCGACAACGTCCCCAGCGCGGCTGACGGCCAGGGAGGAGGTGGGTGACAACCACAAATAATCGGCGATGGTGGCGGCCAGCAGCGTGGCGAGGATTCCTGGCCAGAAACCCCCGAGCCACGCACTCACCATGACAGCCGGATAGAACGTAAGGAATGCCAGGTCGCGGCCCAATAGCGGGTCAAGCGCGCCCCGAAGCACCGCGGCGAATCCTGTCGCCGCCACGGCGATTCCATAACGGGCGGGAGGCGAGAGACGCATCACGCGTTCACCGATAATGCGACGCCTGTCGTGGATGTCGCTGGCCATGACCGATCTCAAACAGAGTGGTGCTTGCTCATGGAGGCTTCTCTGGTGCAGCGCCTATCAGTCGCTTCAGCACGCGAGGCCTAGCCGGTGTTCTACCTTCCGGCCGTCCGGAATTAGGTGTGGAGAAAAATATGCTAGGCCGCAGAAATTGCAAAGTCTGTCAGGTCTCTGACGAAGCGGAGCCGCACACTCAGGCTCTCGGCGAGACGACGGCGCTCAACCGAGCTGGCGCTGGGTTTCTCGAAGGTGATGGAATCGTCGAGATTCGTGTGGCCGCTGCTCATGGTCTCACCTGGACCGGCTGACATCGCTGCGCAACCTGCGGATTCGCACGCCGACTGGTCGTCGTTCAATCGGGCCAGGTTGTTGGTGTCGCAGCATCATCTCGTCCATATCGGACTGATCCGTTGATGTTATTGCACTGACGGCGGCACGCCAGATGCAACGGCTGTCAGGCAAGACGGCGGGCGCAGCCCTCGGCGCGCGCACATCGGAGTCCGCCCATGTCGATGATTGGTGATTGCGCGGGTGTGGTTCCGAGCGGTGGATGTGTTGATCGCGGTGTGCCAATTAGGGACAATTAGGGATGGAAGTAATGCACAAAATCCGTACAACGGGCGTCATCCGGCAGACGGATTCAAACGCTTCGCGATCTGAGAACGAAGGGTCGCCTCCGTGCCATGCTTGGTGACGTCGAGTCCACTATCGATCAGGCCGTCGATCAGCGCCCGAATGATTTCGGCGCGGTTCATCACCTTGCCGCTCGTTCGTCGCATGCTGGTTGCCAGTCGGTCGAGATGGAGGACCTGTCGCTCGAACAGCACGACCGACACCTTTCCCCACGCTTCCGTGTGGACGGGTGGTCGGCCTCGACGTGCCTTCACAAGCTTCTTGAGCCTGCGGATCGGAATAACCTTGCGCGCCATTACTCTCGATGGCGGAGATTATAGCAGGATTGTTGCTAGCACAAACTCAGCCGTAGTACACCGCGGCGTTTGCGTGGCTCACAATGGCCGCTGACGCACGGAAGGCACGGCGACGAAGTGGGCGCCCTCC
>JBGOTP010000545.1:0-2877 GCA_041476545.1 Vicinamibacteria bacterium
CTGACCAAGTGGCAGAAGCGGGTGCAACGACAAGTGTGCCGCCTCGCCGACTGCGTGCTGGTGAATGCGGAGTCTGTGAAGGACTGGCTTGTCGACGACGGATATCACGCGTCGAAGATCGTGGTGATTCGAAACGGGATCGACATGTCGGGCTTCGATCATCGGGTTCCAGGCACGGGACGGCGGATGGATTCGGACGTGCGACGGGCGTTAGGCGTCCCGGTGTCGGTGCCCGTGGTGGCTGTTCTAGGCCGAGTCAATCCGTCGAAAGGCCTGGAGCATTTCCTCGCGGCGGCGGCCCTAGTCCGGCGGCGACACCCTGAGGCGAGGTTCCTCGTCGTCGGCGGCGATCCCGACGGGAGCTGCCTCGCGGATCTGCAACATCGCGCACGCAACCTGGGACTCCTCGACCGGGTGATCTTCGCCGGGCACAGATCGGACGTGCCGAGAATCCTGAACGAAGTGACGGTCTCGGTCCTCTCGTCGCTGAGCGAGGCCATGCCGAATGCGGTGCTCGAATCCATGGCGGCCGGCGTACCGGTCGTCGCGACCCGTGTTGGCGGCGTGCCGGAGGCCGTCGAGGACGGCGTCACCGGGCTTCTCGTCCAGCCCGCCGACCCGGTTGGGCTCGCAGCGGCTGTGAGCCGGTTGCTTGAGAATCCAACGCTCGCTCTTCGTCTTGGCCGGGCGGGCCAACAAGCGGTCAGAACCCGGTTCTCGATGGAGCGGATGGTGCGTTCGACTGAAGACCTCTATGACGGCTTGCTCGCCCGCTCCGCGGCGCGCCGGCCGATCCTGTCGTTTGCCAAGCAAGCGACGCATCAGGCCACGGCGGAAAGCAAATCATGATGGGGACGGCCCTTCTACAGGAACTCGTCACCGCGCAGGCCGGCCGCTGGCCGGAGCTGCCGGCCGTCGCGTGGCGCCGGACGGATCTGAACTACCGCGAGCTCGACGAGCGGTCCAATCAACTGGCGAGGTCGCTCCGTGACGCGGGGTGCCGACGAGGAGATCAGGTCTGCATGTTGCTGCCCCGATCCCCGGAGGCTGTTGTCGCGCTCCTCGGGATCCTCAAGGCGGACGGCATCGTCGTCACCCTGGA
The DNA here is from genome assembly GCA_041476545.1 of Vicinamibacteria bacterium. Classification (GTDB taxonomy): domain Bacteria; phylum Acidobacteriota; class Vicinamibacteria; order Vicinamibacterales; family CAVVIG01; genus JBGOTP01. Next base: position 1,103 of record JBGOTP010000545.1, read on the forward strand.
CCTCGCAACCCCTCCCTCACGGCTCGCGGAGGTCTTGCGCGTCTGCGAACCACGATGCGTCCTGACGCTCTCGTCGGGCGGAGCGACCTTGGACGAGCTGTTCAGAAGGGGTGCGCTGGCCAGCTCGGTCGCGGTCGGTTCGCTGGGCAGCAGTCCGATCGTGGGCGAGCACTTCTCAACGCAGTTCTGCGCGATCGAGACCGCGCAGATGCCGTCGAAGCCGGTCTCCGGTCGCAACCGTCCCCTGAACCCCGCACAGATCGTGTTCAACTCGAACTCGCGCGGAGTACCGCGTGGCGTAGTCCTGACCCACGCCAACATCCGCCGTCTGCTTCTCTGGTCGAGCGACCATTTTGGTGTCATTCCCGGCGACCGCCACATTTGGTGCTCGGTGCCGTCCGAGGGCATGTCGACGTTCGCCACGCTTGGAACGCTCGCAGCGGGTGCCACGCTCTACCCGGTCCCGAGCGACTTCGGATGTCACCCTGCCCGGCTGGCGCAATTCGTTCGCGACGCCGGACTGACTCTTTGGATGGTGACGCCGCAAACGCTGACGGGTGTGGCCGAACTCGACTTGGTCCGCTCAGGGGACTTTCCACAGCTGCGACACCTCGTGTGGCACGGTGGGGAACTCCAGCCGGGGGTGCTGCGGCACTGGATGACGCGTGTGCGGCACGTGACGTTCACGCGGCTCTACGGCACGACGGAGGCCACGGTAGTCAATTCCAGCTATAGGGTTCCGTCGGTGCCGGACGAGGAGACTCCGCTTCCAATAGGACGTGCTCGCCCGGGGGATGAGGTGCTCGTGCTCGACGATCAGCTCAAGCCCGTGCTGCGAGATCAGTTAGGGGAGCTCCACATTCGCGGCCTTGGGCTCAGCCCCGGCTACTGGCGGGATCCAGCGGCCACCGAGGCGGCTTTCCTGAGGAATCCACACCAGACCGAGCGTGTCGACCGCCTGTTTCGCACGGGCGACCTGGGGCGCGTCAACGTCGATGGCCAGATCTACCTGCATGGCAGACGAGACCGCCGCGTCGACCATGACGCCGAACTCAATGAGATTGAGGCGGCACTGGCGCGCCTCGGATCGATCCGGACCGCGGTTGTCGTCGCGCTCAGGACCGATGAGACGACTGGTCCAGTCTTCGGCTGCGCGTACGTTCCGCTGCCCGGCCTGGACGTTACCTCGGCAGCGCTGCGGGACGATCTGGCGGCGATGCTGCCCTCGGCGTTGCTGCCCTCCCGCTGGATGGCGTGTGAGCACCTGCCGCGAACTGCGGACGGAACGGTCGACCACGGCGAGATTCGCCGCGGGTTTGCAGCGAACACCGGGGCACCGTCCGTGCCGCCACAAACAGTGAACGTCGCGCGTGCTCAGAGCTCGGACAGCATGAGTGGACGGGAAGGCAGGTAGCAGAGGCTTATGTGTGGGATTGCTGGAATCATGCGCTGGGACGGTCAGCCGGCATCGGGTCGTACGGTGCAAGCCATGTGCGATGCGATGATCCACCGCGGTCCCGATGACCAGGGACTGTACCAGGAGGGGCAGGTGGCGCTGGGAATGCGACGCCTCAGCATCATCGACCTGGACACCGGTCATCAACCAGTGCACAACGAGGATCGCTCGCTGTGGGTCGTCTTCAACGGTGAGATTTACAACTTCAAGGAGTTGCGCCGCGATCTCGAACAGCGCGGCCATCGCTTCTACACCACGAGCGATACCGAGACGATCGTCCATCTGCACGAAGAGTATGGCGACGCAGGGGTTGAACACC
>JBGOTP010000546.1:0-2854 GCA_041476545.1 Vicinamibacteria bacterium
CGCGGTCGCCCGTCGCGGATGCGATGGAACGTGACGTTCAGATCGTCGACCCGCACGACATGCTCGATGCCGCGCTGGGCCGCCTCGAGGCAGGCCAATCCTCCACGGCGCCTGTCGTACAAGATGGCCGACTCATAGGCCTGCTCACAGCGGAGGCTGTGTCTGAATTCCTCAGCATCCAAGCCGCCCTGAATCACGCGGCTGCGTAAGGGCCCGTCAAGGAATAGAGGTGTCAATTCCGGGCGTCGAGGCGCCCGGATGGCAAGGCGCGAGGAGCGACCATAGCGGGACTATGTGAGCCAGGAGCAACGCAGCCAGCCGGGATGCCTCGGCGGCCAGAATGGCATCTTTATTCCTTGACGGGCCCTAAGTCAGATCGACTGAGAAAAGGGGACAGCATGTTCAGGCTGCGGCCGATCATGCGACAAGGTACGGCGTCCAGCATCCCTGAAACGTGGGAGCGCCATGCGACGCTCGAGAGCGCCCGCGCGGCCGTCAAGCAGGCGTATCACGATGATCGCGTGCTGCGGCTGTTTATCGTGACGGACGATGTTCCGCCGCGGTTCGTCGAATGGGTGGAGCGATAGCTCATCGTCCTGTTCCTTTCACGTCGCACGCAGCACACACAGCGTGCTTCGAGTGTTGAGGGTGTCCTCAGACATCCGTTCAAGCAGTTGCGCCAACGGACCGCCTTCGAGCGCTGTCTTCTTCAAGCGGCACGTTCCGCTCGACTCTTCGTATTCGGCACAGATGATCCTCACCACGTTACCTTCGAAATCCGTCACGCGAGTGACGTGGGCGCCGAGCACAGAACACCGGATCGAAGTCATCGCCATCTGATCTCTCCAATCTCTCGCGAGCGGCTGCCACGTCACACAACCGGTTCAGACTGCCGGATTCCCGGGGTTATTGTTCGTAAAACCGGCTTCCTTTGCAAAGAACTGGAATTGGATGCGCCCCGCGGTCGGTCCCGCTTATGCTCGACGGGTGGACGAGGCCGCAGAACGCTTGAAGAATGTTCTCGAAGTCAACGACCTGGCGATTCGATTCGGCCGGACCGAGATCTTCAGCGGGCTAAGCTTCACCGTTCCTGAAGGAGCGACATTGGCGATCATCGGACCCAACGGCTCAGGGAAAACGGTGCTCTTGAGGGCGCTCATTGGCGCGATCCCGTTCGGGGGAACATTGCACTGGGCTCCAGATGTTCGGCTGGGTTACGTTCCTCAGAAGCTGGACATCGCCCGCGACGCACCAATCACCGGCTTCGATTTCCTCCGAGCGAGGGCTGCACTGTCACGAACGTCGAACGCGACGGCCTTTCAGATGTTGACCGCTGTCGGTCTCCCTTTGGAAGCTGGTGCCCAGCCAATCGGGGCGCTCTCGGGAGGCCAATTTCAGCGCCTGCTCGTCGCATTTGCGCTGGTCGGCGGGCCGAACGTCCTGCTACTAGACGAACCGACAGCCGGCGTAGACGAACCTGGCCAAGAGCGCCTGAACGAGCTCATACACCGCCTTCAACAGGACCGTGGCTTGACTGTCTTCCTCATCTCGCACGAGCTCTCGGTCGTCTATCGGCATGCGACGACCGTGCTCTGCCTCGGTCGTGAGCGCCATTGGTTTGGCCCGCCGAAAGACATCTTGACGCCCGATCGGCTCCACGAAATCTACGGAGCGCCTATCGCATTTCACGTCCATGAGCCCTGAGACGGCCGCTCTCTCGGTAGCCATGGCCGTTGCGGCCGGCCTCGTGGGTTGCTTTGCCGTCATGCGGCGGATGGCACTCTCTGCCGACGCACTGTCCCACGTGGCGCTGCCCGGAATCGGCGTGGCGATGGCGCTCCACATGCATCCGCTGGCCGGAGCCGTCGCGATGCTCTTCTTCGGCGCCCTGCTCGTCTGGGCGCTCGAGGACCGCGCCCGGTTGGCAACAGAGACGATCATCGGTGTCGTGTTTTCTGCAGCCCTTGCCGTCGGAAGCATGATCTCTTCCGGTGAAGATTTGATTGAAGCGCTCTTTGGCGGTGGCGGCGCACTCTCGCGACTGGAGATCGCGTTCGGTCTCATCGCCGCGACTGCGGTCGTCAGCTTCATCCTGAAGGAGAAACACGCGCTGGTTCTCACGTTGGTCTCACCTGACATCGCACGCACGGCAGGCGTCAACCTTCGCCGTCTCAATCTGCTGTACCTGCAGATGTTTGCTCTCACGATCGCGCTCGGCCTACGCTATCTTGGCGTACTTCTTATGGGGTCGCTGATCATCATCCCGGCCGCAACAGCGCAACGCCTTTCGAACAACCTCAACCAGATGCTGACCGTGTCCGTAGCGATTGCAGTGGCGACCACGGTCGTGGGTTCGTGGCTCGCGCTTTGGCTCCACCGCGAGACCGGACCCGTAATTGTCACGCTCGCGACAGGCTGCTTCCTCCTGACAGTCCTGCGTCGCCCTTGATCGGTTGGATCCGAGGTTAGGGCCGTGCCGGCCGCTCAACAGCGGCCGTTGTCGGAATCCCGTCAGCTCTCCCGACGTTCAACCCGGCAGTCCGGCAGGGTTGAAATTCCTTAAGACGACGCTAGGCGATTCGCGCGCCACTTGGCGACCTGTTCACGAATAGGCCGCGGTATCGGCTTTGCGACACGATCGCGTGGTGGGTCTGTGATTCTGTCTTCCTGCCCGTCGGCCACGCATAGATGCTCACGCTCCTCTCGACTCTGCGCAGCGTTAGCGGTTGCAGCCCTGACCGCGGGTGTGGTCAAAGCGGGGCCATTCCTTGCCCCGCGCGAGCAGATTTCAGCTGTGCTGCCGCGTGAGACGCCACGCTCAATCCAGGCCCCAACGGCAGCAATCGAAGATCCG
>JBGOTP010000547.1:0-2852 GCA_041476545.1 Vicinamibacteria bacterium
ATCGAATTGATGCGCTCGGCGTGGGCGCGCGCGATCTCACCGGGCAAGGCGCCGGGCGCGACGCGCGCGGTGTCGGCGCGCACGGCGACCTGGAGACCGAAGCTGCCGTGGCTGTAGTCGTGGGCGGCATCGTCCAGGTCGCCCGTGATCATGAACAGCTGCCAGAACTTGTCCTCGATCGTCATGCGAGCGAGCAGATGGCGCGCGCGCACGTCGGGCGATAGTCGCGCGTCGCGGTACGGCGGAGCCTGCGCCGCCAGCGTCCATGGCAATGCGCCGGCGGCCAGGATCCCAAGCCACCAGCCACGGCGCTTCACAGGACGCGGATGCAGGGAGTTACTCGACATCGTTGGCCATGGCCGGCGCAATCTAGGCCCCGGGCAGCCCCGGTCAACGCACGACGGGGTATATAGACAAGCCGGCCAGGACTTCTCCCCCCTCCCGCCGCGTTGGGAGGCATCTGGCGCCCCGCGGGCGGGCCACGTATCCTGACGCATGCGTTCTCCCGGCTTATACTGCATTCCTCGCAGCCTAATTCGGCGCCGGGGACGGTTTAGGCTGCGAAACACGCAGCGTTGGCCTCGCAAGCCAAGCAGCCTAATTGCAGTTAAGCCCTAGTTAGGCGCCATCCGATACTCGAGGTTCATTGCGTGGTTCGCCCTGGTCTGTTTGCGCTTTTCGTCCTTGGGATTGCCATGGGTTCATGCGGTCCCAGACAGACCGCTGGCGGGTCCGCTGCACGGGTCGATTCCGCCCGGACGCCTCCTTCAGACACAACTAAATTCACGTTTCCTTGGAGCTATTATTTCCCCGTCGAAGAAGTTGAGGTCGGTGATTACCAGGTCCGATGGCTCGCCTTGCGGCCGCCTCAGGTGACGCTGGCAAGAGGAGACCCTGATTCCACCGTCGGGTACTCCTGCAATGAACCCGTCGTGGCGCCCGACACCGTCGACATTACCTGTCCTGTCACTCCAATTGGATCGATTCGCGTCGCGGGTTCCTTCACAAGCCTGATACACGCCGCAGACACCGTAGACATCGAACATCAGGTCCTTCTCATCGGCGCGGTCACGGTCTTGTCAGTCGGTCGCGCTGTCTTCTCCAAACGCGTTCGGTTCGCGTACTGGCAGGGTGAGTGAAGCTCGGTGAACACTCCAGAGGATAGGTAACACGTTGTTATCAGTTGATTGGTAACACCTCCGTTAGCGGGGTGTCAGGCGTCTTTGTGGTTCCCTCCGTGGCGGCGGGCGGGTCGGCCGAGGTGATCGACGATGCGACCGACTTCCTCGTGGAAGCGACCGAGCCAGACCGGTCCGAAGAAGACGTCCCACAGGCTGTTGTCGATTGCTTCGAAGCCGACGTCGAGCTCGGCGAGCAAGTGACTCACGTTCACCCAACGATTCACCCACCGGATGCCGCCGTTGCGACTGACGCGGCGGCGTTCGAAGTGGCCGGGATACGCGAGCGGCGTGAGCGCGGTGCGGTACGGCCGCGGCGAGGGTTCATAGCAGCTGGCCGGCGTCGCGTCATGCAGCCCCTCGTGCGGACGCTCGCCATTGTAGCGCCGGCGGAAGCCGTCGAACCGGCGCTACTGGGTGCCCAGGTCGGCCTGCGGGGGGCGCGTGGTCTCGGCCTTGAGCGTTTTGTGCATGCGCTCGTGGCGGCCATTCTGTTCCGGATGCGCCGGCTCAATCAGGTCCGGTTGGATGCCGAGCCGCACCCACCACACCGAGAGGGTGGAGAGGCGCCCGAGCGCGTTGGAGGCGAAGGGCGTGCCGTTGTCACTGCGGATCCGCTCGGGCAAGCCGTAGCGCCGGAACAGCCGGGCGAACTCGGGCCGGGTGGCTTCGAGCGTGGGATGGTGCAGGCCCCGGCAGCCGAGCAGGAACCGCGTGGCGCCGTCGGCCACGGTCAGCGGATAGCAGTAGCGCCCGTCTCCCATCCGGAACTCGCCTTTGTAGTCCGCCGTCCACACCGCGTTCGGGCGGTCCATCGGCGTCAGCGGGCGGCCGGGATGCGCACGGCGGGGGGAGCGTCGCCGCCGCTGCACGCGCCCGTGCCGCTCGAGAATGCGGTGCACCGTAGCCACCGTCGGCACGAGCTCCGCGGCGATCCGGCGCTCGAGTAACCAGCGTACCTTCCGCGCGCCCCATCGAAAGCGCTTCTGCAACGCCAAGATCTCCCGCACCACGGCGGGCAGCGTGGCGTGGGGGCAGGTGTGCGGTGCGTGCGAGCCATCGGCCAGGCCTGGCGCACCATGCGCGTGGTAGCGTGCCAGCCACTTGTAGCCCGTCTTCCGACTGATCTCGTACCGCCGGCAGACCTCGGCCACATCCCAGCCTGGCCGATGCACATCCTCAACAAACCGCAGTCGCTCATCCATACGGGACGTCTCCCTCCACGGCATTGGCGCCTCCTCAGTGAGGCACCTAGTTTAGAGAGAGTGTCACCTATCAGCTGTGTACAAAGTGTTACCCATCAGGTGCGAGTGTACCCGACTGAGCAACCGGGGAGATAGGTAACACAGTAAACCGGGAACATAGGTAACACTCACCAGGTAGCGGGGTGTCAATCCCGGATGACATAGTCGCGCTCGTCGAGGCGGGCGAGGAGCACGCGGTTGAAGTAGATGGACCAGATCCCGTCGTCGATTTCCTCCAGGCCAATGTGGTGTTGCTTCAGGGCGTTGGCGATGAACAGCAGCTTGTGTTTGAAGCGGAACGTGCCGGCGTTCGTGACCCGCTTGACGAGGAAGTGCCCGGGGTACTCGAGCGAGGGCAGCTGTTCGGGATACGGGCGTGAGGAGACATGGTAGCGATCACTGGGTGAGCGGCCGCGCAGGTATTGGTGCG
>JBGOTP010000548.1:0-2827 GCA_041476545.1 Vicinamibacteria bacterium
GGCGTCCCACGCGCGCAACCCGGCCCTCATGATCGAGGCACCCAGACGATCGACGAGACTTCGCCGAACTCGCGCCACAGCTTGCGCCACGAGTCGCCGCTGTCGTCACTCCGGTAGAGATAGCCGTAGCGGCTCGCGGCAAAGACCATGTCCGGTGCCGACGCAGGCACGCTCACCGTCCACACCGCGGAGTTCGGTTGTCCCGGCAGCGCGAGGTTCTGCCATGTGACGCCGGCGTCGCGCGAGCGCATCACGGTGCCGATCCGGCCCGGGGTCGTGTCACCGAGCGTGATGAAGATCGTCTTCGGATCACCCGGCTTGGCGGCGATACCGCGCGGGTAGTGCCACGGAAAGACCTCGCGCGCCCGCGCCGGCTGCCAGCTCACGCCGTCGTCGGTGCTGCGCCACACGTCGTCGTTGACGACGGTGAACACCGTTTTCGGCGGGCCCGCGATCACCAGAACGTTGTGCACGTCCTGATTCGCGATCCGGCCATTCAGCGTGCTCCACGTGTCACCGCCGTCGGTGCTGTGCCGGACGCCGTCGACCTCGAGCCCGACCCAAACGTGTCGATGGTCGACCGGATCGATGGCGATGCCCGTCGGGCGTGGCGTCCCAACGTTCGGACATTCGGCGGCGATGTCCACGCCGAGCTGCTCCCAACTCTTCCCAGCATCGGTCGTGCGGTAGATCCCGGGCTTGCTCGGCGTGCCCGTGCCCGCGAACATCACGTTCCGATCGACGGGATCGATGGCTATGCTCCAGACCATCGCACCGCTCATCGGAGTATCGAGCAAGCGCCATTTAATACCGCTGTCGTCACTCCGGTAGAGGCCCGCGTCGGTTCCGGCGTACACGACGCCCGGCCGCCACGCATCCGCCAGCAGGGCCTTGACGATGGCGTCGGAGTGCATCCCCTGGCGCACGCTGGCCCGCGTCCAAGTCTCACCGTCGTCGGCACTCATCATGACGCCCTGGCCGATCGTTCCCACCAGGATGTTTCCGTTGTCCATGGTCGCCATGCGGCATCTCCTGATTTCGTGCGAGGCAGCTCCCTGTGGGTCGGGACTATACGCTCGTCGACGCGACACCGCATGGAGACCCGGCGCCGCGTTACAGTGCTGGCTGTCGGCTCTCGACCATCACCCGGAGGAACGCCATGACGAGCATCAGCCAACGCGCGTTCGTGCGCACCACCGCCGGCCTTGCCGGCTGGCGCGTCCACAAACCGCGCGGTCTGGAGTGGAAAGCGCCGAAGTACGCGCTCGCCGACATCCGCGGCGACTTCCACCTCATCGTGCATGCGGCCAGTGGCGACGCCACGCACAGCACTATGCGGCCCTCGAGCGCACGTGGGCCAAGCGATGTCCAAGCATGGCCAGACCGTCGAAGGCGTCTTCAACTACGGCGGCACCGCCATCGATCACAATCGCGATACGAAGTTCACCGGAAAGCTCACGGGCAACGTTTTCAGCGCGGAGGCGGTTCCGACTTGGCCCCGCTCCCCGTCGGCCAACTGGACCTTCACGATCGCCGAGGACGGAAAGTCAATGACCGGGACGTTCCTCGCCACGCGCCCGACGAACCTTACGCTGAAGAAAGTCAAGTGACCGGGCGCTCGAAATAGCGACGTCATTGACAAGCCGCCACATGGACATTAGTCACGGGCTGACTTCGAGGAGATCTCGAAGTCGGCGAGCAAGGAGACTACTGTTATGAAACCCAAAGTGCTGACGCTTACTGCTATTGCGTTACTGCTTTCGCTTTGTGCTTACGCCGGTGAGCGTCGCCGGGTCTCCGGTTTGAGCTCCCGTTACCTTTAGCCTAGGAAGGAGGAAGGCCCATGACGTCGCGGAGAAAGAGAAGCGCTGTTCTTTCCTTCACACTCATGTGTGTGGTCGCATTTACGGGTGCGTGCGCCTCACTTCCGCCCCAGACGAAACCGATGAACCCAGCTGCTTTCGCTGGGGGATGGGTAGGTACTTGGAACGATTATGGCGGTGGAAGCGGGGAAGTTGATCTCACCATCGAACCCCTAGCATCGGGGATTCGCCTCCTTGTGAAGCTCACACAGTCCCGCTTCGCGAACTGGGGGGCCGATGCGCAGTTTGTTGGTGGGGAGCTGGTCGTTGATTCACCCTCCCTCCGGATGGTACTCCGCCTCCACGGAGACGACCGCCTATCAGCGGAATATCACAACAAAACGACCGGCTCCCGCGGGACCTGGACCATGGCTGGGAAAAAGTAGTCTCGATTCCCATTTCACAGGTTCGGGTCGCTGGCACGGCAGTCGGCCGTCGAACCTCGCGCTGGAGCGGCCCGCTGGCTCGCATGCGCTCGCCGCGGCCGCTCAGTCCGGCGATCTCTTCGAGAAGGTCGGCGAGAAGGCGCCCGACACGTGGGAAGACTTGCTGCGCGCGGGCCGCAAGCTCAAGAAGCTCGGGCATCCGGTCGGCTTCGCGATCAGCCAGGTGACGGACTCCGTCTCCACGCTCTCTTCGATTCTTTGGGGCTGCGGCGCCAAGGACGTGGCGGCGGACGGCAAGACGATCGCGATCAACTCGCGGAAAACGGAAGCCGCGATCGACTACGTGAAGGCCCTCTACACGGACGCGATGGAGCCGGACGTGCTGTCGTGGGACAACGCGTCGAACAACCAGTGCCTGAATTCCGGCAAGGGCTCGTGGACCCACAACTCCATCAGCCACTACGTCGTCGCGAAGGAGAAAAGGTCGTCACCAACGCATCCAGCGCGAAGGACGCGATCCGCTGGGCGGAGACGGAGATCCGGCGGGTCCTCACCGCTTCTTGAGGCGGACCTCTTCGA
>JBGOTP010000549.1:0-2823 GCA_041476545.1 Vicinamibacteria bacterium
AGGAACGATAAACGATCGCCTAATCGACGCAGGCAAGAAGATCGTCGAGGAAATCATACAAGATGGTCTTCCCACCTTCGAGGGCGTCGACGAAGACATTGGATGGATTATCGCTCGGATCACCCGCGGCACACCGCTTCGCGATCAGAGTGTCGTTGCAGCTTCAATTCACGGCAGCAAAGACGGACCCAAAATCGCCGATCGGATTGTCGACGTCTGGCATAAACTCGAACACTGCGAGTTCCTGACTCAGAAGCCGCTGCTTTCGGGCGGGGCGCGACAGCGACGGCAACCCCGGCGAGCGTCTTAACCATGGCGGCGACCGAGTTCATCCCTGATCTAGGAAAGTCCGCACGGGCTGCCATTAATCTCGGTGGCTACGCATTCCATCAGCGCGCCATTCGGGAAGGTGAGGCGGCCTTCGGTGACGCGAAATGCGAGTCGGACAAACGGTGGAGGCTGGAAGCCGTTGAATTCCCGGTGCAGGTAAGAGGTCGCGACACCCGTATCGACATTCTCTTCCGCTATAACATGCGGGCTGAGTACCTTTGTGTCGAGTGCAAGCGCGCCAATCCCGCGTTGGCACGGTGGCTCTTCCTTCGCATGCCGATGGTCAGCAGGGACCGGCCCGAATTTGAGCGGATTCAGACTGACTGTGTTCAAGCGATCGGCCAACGCAAGGTCGAGCCCTACGACACTATGCTGGATCTCGTTCCGATGTACGGCCGAACGGTCGATGACCGAGCGGTTCACCTCGGAATCGTTATGAAGACGAATGACAAAGGGGACGACAACGGAAGAGGGAACCGGGACGACATAGAAGGAGCCGCGACCCAAGCTCACCTTGCCGCAAACGGCCTTCTTGAGCGTTGGCTCGGCGAGGCGGCAAGCTCGATGCAAGCGGGCATCTTTCATTCGGCGATTCCGGCTGTCTTCACAACGGCGAAGTTGGTGCTCGGCAAGATCGACGTCAGCAGCATAACTGATCTCGAATCCGGAAAATTGGACGCCGGTGAGATTCCGGGAGAGGAAGTTCCGTGGGTGTTTCTGCAATCTCCGGTGTCCCTCGGGATTCGAGCGCGGGGCGCGCCGCAGAGTTACGGTTCCGACATCGCTCTCGCGATGGATAGGGAGATGATCAGGACTGTTCCTATCGTAACGGCGAGCGGGATACGTGAGTTCCTTGGAACGTTCGATCCAGGACTCAACGAGGCGATTCCCGAATCGAGGGGATACCCCTTTTCGCGAGCGCTCAGTCGTCAGTAGTCCAGCGTAGGAGACGGAGATTGACGAGCTAGTTGGTTCGCGACTCCGACGATAAGCATGGCATGGCAACCGGGCCCCGACTTGGGCGTTCAAGGCTCGTCGACAATTATCGACGCGGGAAACCGCGCCCTGCAACGCTTCCGAGACCGGCGCATCCCGATCCCTGCGAATTCGAGATTGGAACGCGCGCTGACGACACTTGAACGCGCTCAGCGCGATTCGTCCTCGAGCCGTAACGACCTCCTCGCCGAGGCGATTCGGACGGTCTACGAGATGCGTTTGATTTCGCGCGCTCTTGGCGATTCCAACGACTGCCTTTCCAGACGTCTGACTAACACGCTCGCCTGCATGCTCGGAGGTCCTGACATGGTCTCCGAGGAGACGGACGCGAAGAGTTCCAAACCACGCAACTTCCAGTTCGAGATGATCATCGCAGCGATCCTGACAGCGGGAGCCGTACCAGTCCGCCCTGAGGAGCCCGACTTGCTCATGCAGTATATCGGGGATTGGTATGGTGTCGCGGCCAAACGCGTGAAGATCCGCAAGAACATCCGGCGACGCGTGAAGGAAGCCGCGAATCAGATCAAGAAGCGGAAAATGCCTGGCTTCGTCGCTCTCAATATGGATTGCCTGCTCGACGAGTTTGCTGCCGAGTGCGAGAGCTTTGAGGAGGTCACAGCAGAGATCGACCGACTCCCCGACCTGATCAACGTACTCGGCGAGCTGGGCGAGCGTCCTGAAGTTCGAGGCTTGTTGGCCCTTGGCACGTACGTTGCCTGGGAACCAACGAGCTCGGCCGAACGACGACTCGGCATGTCGACGTACTGGAAGTGGCATTTCCTCAACCACTCCGACGAAGAGATCGTGCGGAGCGAACAGTTCCAGGTCGAGTTCAGGTCCGCGTTCCAAAGGAACCTGAGCTTTTGACCGATGATCTCCCAAGGCCCGCCGCCCGAAGCGCCCCCCCGCACGTCTCCTGCCGCGCGTTTTCTCGAATTACTTTCCCGCACGGTGTAGCGTACGGATTCGCTTCTGTCCCGGGTGTCGCGAGGCGGCGGGCGGGCACTTCCATCGGGAGTGCCGGTGCGGCGCCAAATGGCCGGAGCGTAGTGCGGGCGACGCGTCCGTCGACATCCGCCTTGACGATCCCCGTTACGTACCGATCTGTCAGCACTGCCGGGCACGGCATACGCACCTCTCATGCGTGCAACCGACGTGCTGCCGGCGACCGGAGGTCAGCTACCACGACACGGCCGAACGCTTCGGACGGTGTCAGCCAGCGAAGGGTTTGTCGAGGGCGATCGTTGAGCTCCGCCGCGACCGTATCGAGAGAGGCTTGGTCGTGGATCGCAAGATCCGAGCCTTTGGGAAAGTACTGACGAAGAAGGCCGTTGGCGTTCTCGTTACTCGCGCGCTGCCAGGGGCTGTGCGGATCGCAGAAATACACTTGGACGCCGGTATCGATCGTGAAGCGCCCGTGCTCGGCCATTTCTTTCCCGCGGTCCCAGGTCAGGGAGCGGCGCAACCGTTCGGGGAGCTGTGGCGAACGGCAGTCCA
>JBGOTP010000550.1:0-2785 GCA_041476545.1 Vicinamibacteria bacterium
GACAATACAGACCGATCGGTCTATTGTCAAGGGCGTGACTAGACAGAACGGTCTGTTCACATTATCCCGCAGGGGGTTAACACCTCACCCCGACCGGCGACTGATGTCATCTGTACCCGTGTATGAGGACCTTTCGCACATCGATATGATGACCATCATACGGAACCGATACGAGGATGAACGACATCGCGACGATGCTCGGTCAGGCGAACTGCAGTGCAAGAAAGGAAGGACGTTATGAAGAACAAGGTAGCGCTCGTTACCGGGGCGTCGTCAGGCATCGGCGAAGCCACCGCGCAGCGGCTCGCGACGGCTGGCTACAAGGTCTACGGCACCAGCAGACGCAGCGCCCAAGCGGGCCAGCGATCGTTCGAGATGCTGTCGCTCGACGTGACCAGCGACGAATCTGTGGAAGCTGCAATCAAGGACGTGATGCGGTTGGAGGGACGCATCGACCTGCTCGTGAACAACGCCGGCTTCGGTGTCGCCCCCGCCGGAGCGGAAGAAAGCTCCGTTGACCAGGCGCGGTCGATCTTCGAGACGAACTTCTTCGGCATGGTCCGGATGACGCGTGCCGTCGTGCCCCACATGCGGCGCCAAGGGAACGGTCGCATCATCAACATCGGCTCCGTGCTCGGTTTCCTGCCGATGCCGTACGGCGCGCTCTATGCCGCAACCAAGCACGCGATCGAAGGCTATTCGGAATCGCTCGACCACGAGCTGCGCACGAGGGGCATCCGGGTCTCGGTCATCGAGCCTGCGTACACGAAGACCCAGTTCGACGCGAACTTCCTGGAACCCGACTCGAAGCTCGATGAGTACCGCGACGCTCGTGCGGCCGTGGGCAAGACGTTGAAGGAGGTGCTCGCGCGAGCAGACGAGCCGCACGTCGTGGCGGACGTCGTGCTGGAAGCGGCCAACGCAGCTCGCCCGAAGCTCCGATACACGGCAGGCGGCCTCGCCAGGCGCCTGCGATTCCTCCGCAGATTTGCGCCTGCTGGCTTGGTGGACGCTGGGATTCGAAAAGACCTGCAGATCGACGCGCTCACGGCGCCGGTGGCCCGCGCCGCGGTCCTGGAGCAGTAGGCGGTTGGGGAACCGATGAAAGCGCTGGCCATTCATCATTACAAGGCACCGATGGAAATGATGGATCTGCCGCAGCCCGAGCCGGGCCCGGGCGATCTGCTCGTGCGCGTGCGCGCCGCCAGCGTCAATCCCCTCGACTACAAGATCCGCGACGGCGTCGTGAAGGTGCTGATCCCGTACTCGTTTCCGCTGATCCTCGGCAACGATCTCGCCGGCGACGTCGAGGCGGTCGGTCCCGGCGTCACCAAGTTCAAGGTCGGCGACGCGATCTATTCGCGCCTCGACAAGGATCGCATCGGCGCCATCGCCGAGTATGCCTTGGTGCGCGAAAGCGCCGCAGCGAAGAAGCCCGCGCGCCTCGACTACGTGCAGGCGGCATCGCTTCCGCTGGTGGGGCTCACCGCCTGGCAGGCGCTGATCGATCTCGCGCACTTGCAGGCGGGGCAGAAGGTGCTGATCCACGCCGGGTCGGGCGGCGTCGGCACCTTCGCCATCCAGCTGGCCAAACACCTCCGCGCGCAGGTCGCGACTACCGCCAGCGCCAAGAACCACGTGTTAGTGAAATCGCTCGGTGCGGATGTGGCCATCGACTACAAGACCACCCGGTTCGAAGAGGTGGCCAAGGATCAGGACGTGATCTTCGACACGCAGGCGGGCGACACGCTGCTCCGCTCGTTCGAGGCGGTCAAACCGGGCGGTGTGGTGGTGACGATCGGCGGCCGGCCCGACGGCAAGTTCGCGCGCGCCTGGGGCCTCAGCCTGCCGCTCGTCTGGATCCTCGGGTTCCTCAACCGCAAGGTCGATCGCTTGGCCAGGAAGAAGCGCGCGCGCTTCGAGTACCTGTTCCTGCGCGCGAGCGGCGAGCAGCTGGAAGAGATCGGCGCGCTGGTGGACCAGGGCGTCATCAGACCGATCCTGGACAAGACCTTTCCGCTGGAAGCCGCGGCCGAGGCCGTCTCCTACGTGGAATCGGGCCGCGCCGTCGGAAAAGTGGTCATTCGCGTCGCGGACTAGTTTAGAACGCGACATCATCGCCGCTCTGAAGGTACCGCAGAAGGTGCGAGGCAGCGGATACGGCGTGCTCGCAACGGTGAACGGTGCCGGCGACCTCCTTTCCAGACTGCCACGTCCCCCAGTCGGCGGCCCGACGTCGATTCGTGCGGTCGCGCCGCCCTGCGTCATCTGGGACATCCTTGGTCTTCGACCAAGCGCGCGTTCGTTTCCTGGAGCTCGACGAACACCGTCGGGCATTTCGGCGTTCGAGCGCAACGCCGCGCAAGTACTTCCCCGCCGGCTGCCGCTGTGGTTGCAGCCGCGGACGACTGCAGCCGGATCACAAATCGTGAAAAGGCGAAGGCCGCGATCCCAGGTTTCCCTTGTCGGATCGCGGCCTTCGAATGTCGGGGAGACAGGATTCGAACCTGCGACCCCTTGGTCCCGAATCTCGAGGCGGCCGGTTGTTACGCGATGCCACCGGGCGCATGCGCTGCTATCCGTGCGGAATCACAGGAGTCGAGCCCGAGCCCCGCACGTGCACAGGACGCACTACGCGCGTACGCACAGCCCCGCAGAAAGGGGCGCCGGTGGGGCGCAGCCCGGAACTGCCGCCGGCCACGCCTGACATCGTCGCCGCAGCCCGTTCCATCGTTGCCGATCACGCAGCCCGGGAGCGCACTCCCCAGGAGAGCCCAGATACCAC
>JBGOTP010000551.1:0-2780 GCA_041476545.1 Vicinamibacteria bacterium
GCGGCGCCGCCCGGCCCCGCAGCCGCACCCCTCCGCCCGCTTCGTGACCGCGAGCCCGTGGCGGCGCAGGATGGTCCGGGTCGGCAGGCGATCGCGGTGCTGACGCTCGCCATCGCCCCGGTGAGGCGAGCAATGCCGGGTGTCAGGCTGGGCCCGCAGGGCAGACCGCGTGTCGCCCACCCGCGTCGCGCGGCGAGGGAGCTGAGGGAACAGCGTTTGTCCCTATCGAGACGACTCACAGGGCGGAGCATGGCATCGCGCCAATTCCTGCTGACCTCACGCTGACGGTTTTTCTGGGATTTGCCGTGATTTCCTCGGATCACCCGGCCGTGCTTCGCTGCGGAAGTGGCTAATTTGTGATGAATCGGGAGGAGCAGGGCTACGCGGCGGAGCAGTCTCTTCGTCAGCGGGTCCAAGGTGTCGAGGAAAAGCTGTTGACAGGGCCACTGACCTTTGCTAAAGGATCTGTCCAATGGAACGCTCGTTCGAAAAATAGGAATGGTCATTCGAAAAAATCAAACCTCGGGTTTTTCCGCACCCTGCTGGGCCACAGGAGAAAGGAATGTCGAACTCGGATTCGGCTGCGATTGTCGGGGTAGGCGAGACGGCCGTCGGGAAGCTCCCCGGGGTCACGGCCCTGCAGTTACACGTGGAGGCGGCCAAGCGCGCGCTGGACGACGCCGGCATCCCGAAATCGGAGATCGACGGGCTGCTGACCTGCGGCTCGATGTCGGACGACAACATCCGTCACCACATCGTCATCGCCGAGCACCTGGGGATCTTCGCGAAATCGCTCTGCGACACGCTGCGGACGGGGGGCTCGTCGTTCGGATACGGCGTGCAGCTCGCGCAGGACGCGATCCGCGCGGGACGGTGCCGCGCGGTGATGATCGTCTCGGCTGACAACCTGCTCACCGGATTCGGCGAGGGCAAGGGCGTGACGGCGTACGCCCAGGCCGGCGCTCACTCGGTGGAGTTCGAGTACCCCTTCGGCGCCCACATCCCGGCCTTCTACGCCCTTGTGGCGCAGCGTCACATGTACGAGTACGGGACGCGGCCCGAGCAGCTCGCCAGCATCGCGGTGGCCTGCCGCAAGCACGCGGCGCTCAACCCGGCGGCGCAGAAGCGGACGCCGATCACGGTGTCGGACGTCCTCGCCTCGCGGATGATCAGCTCGCCGCTGCGCCTGCTCGACTGCAGCCTGATCTCCGACGGCGGCGGCGCCGTTATCGTGACGTCACTCGACCGCGCGCGTGACCTCAAGCAGCGGCCCGTCCGCGTGCTCGGCACCGGTCAGGGGCATTCGTACTACCACATGGCCCACCTGGCCGGCGGCGTCGGTCTGCCGGCCGGTCAGAAGGATCGGTTCACGCTGACCTCGACCGTCGGGCGGCTCGCGGGCGAGCAAGCTTTCCGCGAAGCGGCGGTCACCCCGGACGACATCGACGTCGCCGAGATCTACGACTCGTTCACCATCACGGCCCTCGTGCAGTTCGAGGACCTGGGCTTCTGCAAGAAGGGTGAGGGCGGATCGTTCGTGGAGGGCGGACGGATCGAGCTGGGTGGCGCCCTGCCGACCAACACCCACGGCGGCCTCCTGTCGTTCGCGCACCCCGGCATGCCCGGTGGAATCTTCCACCTGATCGAAGGCGTGAGGCAGCTCCGCGGCCAGTGCGGTCCGCGGCAGGTCGAGGACGCGGAGGTCGCCCTGGTCACCAGCGTGAGCGCGGTGCTGTCCAACCATTCGGTCGCGATCCTCGGGAGGGAGTAGCATGCACATCGCGAACGCGCGCCCGCTGCCGGATCCGACGCCCATCTCACAACCCTACTGGGACGCCTGCCGGCATCACCAGCTCGAGCTCCAGCAGTGCGTCGACTGCGGCTGCTTTAGGTTCCCGCCCGGCTACATGTGCCCGAGCTGCGCGTCGATGGCCCTCAGGTGGCAGCGGGTCAGCGGACGCGGGCGTGTCCACGCCTACACCGTGGTCCATCGGCCCCCGCATCCGGCATTCGCGAAGGACGCGCCCTACGTGGTCGCGCTCATCGAGCTGGCCGAAGGCGTCGTCCTGATGAGCAACGTGGTCGGTTGCCCGGCGGAGCAGGTGAGAGTCGGGATGCCGGTGCAGGTGACGTTCGACGACGTCAGCGCGGACATCGCGCTTCCCAAGTTCGAGCCCGCCGCGGAGTGAGGCGATGAAGCGTTTCGCGGACGTCCTCGACGGCCTAATGCGAGCGCCGGAGCGTGACGTCCTCCGGTTCGAGGGGCGCCGGTTCTCGGCGCGCGAGACCACGGAGACGGCGACGCGTGTCGCCCGCGCATTGCTCGCGCTCGGGGTCCGGAAGGGAGACCGCGTCGCGCTCTGGCTGCCGAACCGCCCGGAGTGGATCTTCCTGGAGGCGGCCAGCGCGCTCATCGGCGCTGTCCTGGTCCCGATCAACACGCGATACCAGTCGGGCGAGCTGCTCCACATCCTCCATCAGTCGGAGACCTCCGTCCTCTTCCTGCAGGACGAGTTCCTCGGGCGGTCCTTCACCGATCGGCTGGTGGAGCTGGTGCCCGAGATCCGCGCGGGCGGCGGGGGGCGGGTGGCCACCGAGCAGTTGCCGGCACTGCGGGTCGTCGTGTGCCTGGGCCGGCGGTCGTCCCCCTTTCTGGGCTGGGAGGAGTTCCTCAGGCTCGCCGATACCGCCCCGCCGGCGATGGTCCAGGAGGCCATCGCCGCGGTGCAGCCCGAGGACCCCGGCTTCTGCATCTACACCGGCGGCACGACCGGGCGACC
>JBGOTP010000552.1:0-2758 GCA_041476545.1 Vicinamibacteria bacterium
ATCGCCAAGATGACTGCCATGAAAGCCCACGGCGAAAGGTTCTCCCTGGACGACTTCGGCACGGGATATTCCTCGCTCTCCTCCTTGAAGCACCTGCCCCTCGACCAGCTGAAGATCGATCAATCCTTCGTGCGCGATGTACTCACCGATCCCAACGATGCCGCCTTTGCCCGGACGATCATGGCCCTGGGTCAAAGCCTGGGTCTGGCGGTCATTGCCGAGGGCGTGGAAACCGTGGAGCAGCGCGATTTCCTTGTCCATCAAGGCTGCCGCGCCTTCCAGGGTTATCTGTTCGGCCGACCGGGACCTGTTGAACTCCTTATCTGAGCGTTGATCGAAATCATCGCCTCTCGTGGTAACGGAACGCAGAGCATTTTTGGCGCCACTGCGACGCCTGAAGTTGGTGGGGTTCGCCGTCGTCGGCGTCTCGGCGGGCTGCTCAACTATAAGGACCACGTTTCAATCAGCGGCTGATTGTTCGGGACACGGCGTTCAAGTTAAGGAACGATCGCGCGGTGCCGACCATTCAAGAGTTGTACGCGGCGCTCGCGGCCGACGATCGACGGAACCAGATCATTCTAAATGACGTGATGCAGGCGCTTGAAGAGAGGCGCTCGCCGATTGTCCTCACCGAACGGCGAGACCATCTCGAATTCTTCGCCGCCAAGCTCCGGAGTTTTGCGCGTCACCTCGTGGTGCTCCGTGGGGGTATGAGCGTCAAGGAGCGGCGTGGGGTGCAGGCGCAGCTTGCCGCCATTCCTCCACATGAGGAACGATTGCTCCTGGCCACGGGTCGCTACATCGGCGAAGGATTCGATGATGCCCGGCTCGATACGCTGTTTCTGACGCTCCCTGTCTCGTGGAGGGGCACGCCGGTGCAGTACACCGGCCGGCTCCACCGACTTCACCCAGGCAAGGCGGAAGTCCGTATCTTCGACTACGTGGACCGCGACGTGCCGATGCTCCTTCGCATGTTCCAGCGACGGTTGCTCGGCTATCGCGCCATCGGCTACGTCCGTGGCGAGTGGCCGGGCAGCGACAGAGGAATGACCAAAGAGCTGAGCGTGGAGTACGACGCGGAGATGCGGAACGAGACTGGCTGCGGCTGATCCGAGGCCCTCATCACGCCGCGACGTATTCGCGGACTTCGACCTGGACACCGCCCTGCGCCGCAGCGGCCCTGAATCGAAATTCATTCGGGGAGGCGACTCGCGCGCCTCGGAGAACAAGAACGAGCAGTACAATGCGATAATTCTCGTGAGGCTGGCCATGTCAACGACAGTCAAAGGCGTATACCGTAACGGCCGCATCGTCTTGCTGGAGACTCCCAAGGGAGTCGAGGAGGCAGAGGTCGTCGTCACGTTCCCGGACGCGGCCATTTCGCGCGTCGACCCAGCTGTCGGCGAGGCGCGCCGCCAGATCGCCTTGAAGTGGCTTCGCGAGGGCGGCTGGAATCTCGGCGGTGCCCCGTACCCCAGTCGCGACGAGCTGCACGACCGGACGCGCTAGCCATGGCGCGTTCGCTCGTCGACACCAACATCCTCGTCTATTCTCGCGACCTGAACGAACCCGTCAAACGTGCTCGTGCCATTGAAGTGATTGACCAACTTCGTGCGAGCGAAGAACTCGTGCTGAGCGCGCAACGCCTCATCTGGGCCACCGCGCGCGATGCTGGCGTCCCTATCGTCCTTTCTGAAGATTTCCAAGACGGGCGAGAAATCGAAGGCGTGCGCTTCGTCAATCCTTTCAAGCCCTCCTGACACCCGGCGGCGGCATCGACAAGCGCCGTAGAGAACCTGAGCGTGCGCTTGATGGGGAGGTCCTCGGAAATTGTCTACGAGGGCCGCCGCGTCGAGTGTCATTTCGAGTGTCATTGCGCTGGGAAGACCCGCAAACGGACGCGAGCCAGCGAAAGCCGCCGAAAGGATCCGACGGCCACAAATTGCTGCGGTCGCGAGGCTTAAGCGAAAGAGCCTGTTTCTATTGGCGTTTCGTGAAGCGCGCGAAACGAATCCCTCTCTCTCCGTCAAGTTCTCACGCTCGATCAAGACTGACGTGAAAGACGAGGCCACCATCCCCCGGGTGCGCCGGAGAATAGTGGCCGCGCGCTCTCCTACTTGCCGACCATGATGATCGTGAAGGAACCCGGAATCGCGCCACCGCCGCGGCCGCCGCCTGCCGGTGGCGTGGCCCCTGCCGGTGGAGGCGGGGCGAGTTCCGATGCCATCGCAAACAGATGGCCCGTCTTGTCGTCAAACGCGATGGTGCGTGCGCCGTTCGAAGGCCAGGTATTCAGGTTTTGCTCGACCTCGAAACTCGTCGCGCTCGTCTCCTTGACGATAGTCATCGTGCCGTTGCCTTGAGTGCTGAACGCTTCCAGCGTCGCCGGGTTGAACGTCGCGCCGTCGGAACCGCCCGCGAGTGGCAGCCTCGTGAGGATCTTCCCATCCTTCGCACTCAGGATGACAAACGCCTGCGGCGGCTTGGCGTTGGGATCGGGCGTCGGCGGCGGTCCAGCCGGCGCTGGCTGCCCGGGCGTCCCCCGCGCCGGGGCCGCGCCGACGCCGCTGCACGCCGCGAACAGAATCTGATTCTTCACATCCAACGCGAGCCCATTGCACCCGCCGTTGTCGCCGAACGGCTAGCTCGCCGTGACCTTCATCGTTTTGACGTCGACCACCGCGACGCTGCCCGGCCGCTCCTGGAGGACCTGGTAGACCGTACCCTTGCCGTCCGCGATGGTCTGCTCCGGCGTCCC
>JBGOTP010000553.1:0-2752 GCA_041476545.1 Vicinamibacteria bacterium
CTGCGCCGCATTGGGGCCACCCGCTTGAGAGTCTTGAGGTGAACACGAGACAGATACCAGCAGGCACGCCGCGAGCGATCGTAGGAGCGCCCCGCGCATCTGATCGCCTCTCTTCAAGTTCGGACTGTTCGGCCCATTCCAGATCGTCAAGAGCCACTTTGTATGCCAACGGCTAGCGTTCACCAGCGGCCGCGAAGGACGTTCCCCGACGGCTCCAGTTGCTGTTATGCCGCTGCTTCGGTTGGCACCACCCAACCTGGAAACACCAGAACGCCGGGATGGCACTTGAGCGCGCGTGCGAGCATTTTCGCCCGCTCTACGCCAAGGCGTACCCGATCGTTCTCAATTGCCGAGATCGTCGCCTGGGAAATACCGGTGTGCTGCGCCAGTTCGTTTTGGCTCAAGCCCTGGAGTTCGCGGATGATGCGTACCGACTCGCCAACCGACACGGACACGCGCTTTCGCGCCGGACGATAGTTCTTCATTTAGTGCCTCCGGTAGTCGTGGGGCGTCATCGACTCGATGTAGTACGTGAGGCGCTCCGGCACCACGCGGTAAATGACGCGCCATTGGTCGCCCAGTCGAGATGACCGGGACCCCTGCCACTTTCCGGCCAAGGCTTCGTCGTGGAACCCGTTGATCAGTCGAATGCCCGGTGGTCCCGACAATCGGGCGATATCCTTCCACTTTTCGTACCGCTTGAGGACCTCACGCGGGGCCTTGGCCAGCTGCCGGTCCAGCCGGCGGTGTTCCAAGAGCTCCCACATGACTCAAGTGTGCACATGTCATCTTTGGGATGTCAAGTTCGTTCCGAGTTCAAGCGGCATAACGGCTGGAACTGAGCCGCGGCGCGTCGGCAGTCTTTTCCACCGCGCCGTCGGCTCCAGTTCCTGTTCGGCCGCTCTACGCCTTTTCCCTCACGGCGAGGTCGAACGCTTCACGCAAGAACGGGATGACCGTGCGCACGTCCTCTGCGGTCCGGACAAGGACGACGTGTGAGACGCGCTTGCCGCTTGGCCCGATCTTGATGAAGTATGGTTCGCTCACCTTGCGACCGAGGTGAACCACCACACGAAGCGCATCCCGCGTTACCGTCAGGTCGGCAAAGATGCGTGTCGTCCGGAACAGTGCGTATCGGTCACGTGTGACTACCTCCACGTCACCGAAGCTCCTGACGGTGGTCTCGAGTTTCCGGTAGAGATCGGTGAGTACCGGTGGCCTACCTTTGAGTAAGGTCGCGGCGCTGCCGACCCCGCACGCGTGACGTTGATTCACCTGCCGAAAGGTGCGATCACACCGCGGACATGCCCAACTCATAATGTGCTCGGACCCTCGTCGCACTCGCTACATGTCGGCCGAACTTCTTACTGAGTAGACGGCCATGCTCGCACGCAACGTATCAAAGCCGGCGTGGCGACCACTCCCTCTCCGCATCCCATTCAAAACACGATGCTACCACGGAGCTGGCGACCAATTGGCTCCCCTCGTATGGCTGCGACCAGCATGGATGGCTGCGAAGCCGTCGCAAGCAAC
Source organism: Vicinamibacteria bacterium (assembly GCA_041476545.1). Taxonomy (GTDB): domain Bacteria; phylum Acidobacteriota; class Vicinamibacteria; order Vicinamibacterales; family CAVVIG01; genus JBGOTP01. The sequence continues at coordinate 1,534 of JBGOTP010000553.1, forward strand.
CGCGCGTGTCCATGCTCGCAGTGCCCGTCCCATCTTGTGAAGAGCACGGCGCTTCGCGATGTGAGTCGTCACGGCCAGATCCGTGGCCATGTGCAAGAACACCGCGGCCATCCACGCTACAACCGGTCGAAAGGACTCTTCACGCCCAGCCGGCCGCGATTCAGCACGTGCGTGTGCATCATCGTCGTGCTCACGTCCGCGTGACCGAGCAGTTCCTGGACCGTCCGAATGTCATACCCGGCCTCCAGCAGATGCGTCGCGAACGAGTGCCGGAACGTATGACAGCTCACGCGCTTCGCCAGTCCCGCCGCCCTCGCCGCTTCAGTCACCGCCCGCTGAATCGCCGATTCATGCAGATGAAACCGCGACGGCGGTCCCCACCGGGTGTCACGACAGATCCGGCCGGCCGGGAACACAAACCGCCAGCCCCACTCGATCGCCGCATGCGGATACTTCCGCTCCAGCGCCTCCGGAAGACACACGCGGCCGAGACCCTTCGAGAGGTCCACGCCATGCTGCACGTGCACCGCCGCCAGATGATCCTGCAGAGGTGCTCGAATGGCGGCCGGGAGCATCACGCGGCGATCTTTCTGCCCCTTCCCTCGACGCACCGTCATCTCGCCGCGATCGAAGTCGATATCCTTGGTCCGCAGCTCGAGACATTCCTGAAGCCGAAGGCCCGCACCATACAGCAGCACGGCGACCAGCCGCGGCACACCCGTCAGGCAGCCCAGAACCTTTCGGACTTCCTCAGGGCTCATCACCACCGGCACCCGGCGCGGCGTCCGTGCGCGCGGGACATGCTCGATGGCGCTGTAGTGACGTATGCGGATCGACTGGCGGACTCGGTCGAGAAGTCTGGGAGGATCGCCCGGCACGCCGAACGCTACGCGAGGGTCGTGCCAGAACATCGACCGCGCGAAATTCGGGCCGATCGGAAGAATCGGCCCAGTCGTGGCGCCGTCATGTTGGAGATTCAGCGCGCCTCCCCGGCCGGGAGTACGCAGATTGGGACAACCCACCTCACACACAAAATTCCTGACACTCTCCGCGAAACCCGCGCCCGGGGTTCGGAAACCGCGTCCGGGTCCATTCTCTCCGCGTCAGCGGTTATTTCACCCACGCCCGGCCATAGAGAACCGAGTCCGTGATCGGCATCTACCGTTTGGGTCCATTCCACTTCGATCCGTGGCGCCCCTGACCCGTTCGCGGGCCAGGA
>JBGOTP010000554.1:0-2733 GCA_041476545.1 Vicinamibacteria bacterium
TCACGGCTCCGCCTCCGAAGAATGTGCTCTCAACTAGAGCTTGAAGGTATCGCTCTCCGACTTGCATGGCCTTCAGGGTGGTCGGAGTTAGCGTGACCCACCGACCGAGATCGCTCGTCTCGTCGTCGCGACGAGGTTCGCGACAGACATCGCCGTCGGGGGGGCGCAAGAAGAAGCCATCTTTTTCGATTGTCACCGCGCGGATCGGGTTTACCTGCCGCACAACCAGCTTTCCCCATGTCCCGATGTAGTTCAGCCCCACCGGTTGAAACGTGAGGGTTCGGCTCGTTGTCTCGTCTAGTATCGTCAGCTCAGTAACGACACGGGGGAGGGCAGCATCCGGCGGATAACTCGGATGCCGCTCGAATCCGCTCGTGATGGTACGCTCCGTCCGGCCGACGCGTAGTCCAACGGCCATGGCGAGCGCTTCGACCGTCTCGTAAACGGGCTTCAGGGCACGTTCGAATACCTCCCATCGCTCTCGGATCTTCGTTGCGACCTCCATGTCCAGACCCTTTCGCCCTTTGATGCGTTTGACCCACTCCTCACGCGTCTCTGCCCGAAGAGCTTCCTGAAGAGCGCGTCGGTGGTGTTCTGTCGGCGTCATTGACTCCCGCTCCCAACGCCACACGGTGTTGAGAGGCACGTCGAGGTGGCGAGCCAGATCCGTTTGTGTCCATCCCTTCGCCACTCGAGCACTCCGGATCTTCTCGCCCGTTAGCTCGTGGTCTCGACGCACAGGATCTACCTACTCTACGCACTACACGCTGTTAAGTATCAGATCCCACTGGAGATCTGACAATCATTGACTTCAGGCAAATTTGGGAGCATTGTACTCACGATCAAAGTGGGAACGGACTATGTTGCCCCATGCGGATCATCGCCAAGAGCACGCTCCGCGATTTCTGGACGGAACATCCCGATGCGGAGCAGCCGCTCCTGGCCTGGTATCGCGAAGTCGAAAAGGAGAACTGGGACACACCGGCGAAGGTCAAGGAGAAGTACGGAAGCGCGAGCATCATCGGAGCTAGTCGTGTGGTCTTCAACATCAGGGGCAACACCTACCGACTCGTGGTGCGCATCAACTACCCGTACCGGGTCGTCTACATCCGGTTCGTAGGAACGCACAGCGAGTACGACAAGATCAACGCAGAGGAGATCTGAACATGAGCAAGATCAAGCCGATTCGAACCGACGCGGACTATGAGGCCGTGCTCGCTCGCGTCGACGCGCTCATGGACGCTGAGCACGGCACGCCCGAGGGGGAGGAACTCGACATTCTGACGGACCTTGTCGAACACTACGAGTCCAAACATGTGCCAATGGGCTATCCGACTCCGATCGCGGCGATCGAATTTCGCATGGAGCAAGCCGGACTAACGCCGCGCGACCTTGTGCCGTTCATCGGCAGCCGGTCGAAGGTGTCCGAAGTGCTGTCGGGCAAGCGCCCGCTCACCATGGCGATCGCACGGGCACTGCACGAGCACCTCGGGATTCCCGCCGAAGTGCTGCTCCAGGAGCCGGGCGCGACCCTCGCTGAGCCGTTGGCTGGGATCGAGTGGAATCGGTTTCCGCTGAAAGCCATGGCGAAGCTTGGTTGGATTCCGGATGTTCCTGACCTGAAGGGGCATGCCGCGTATTTCGTTGGTGATCTGATCCGACGGGCAGGCGGCACTGACGTTGCGGGCGTTGCGCTCTACCGGAAGAGCGATCATGCACGTGCCAACGCCAAGACCAACCCGTATGCGCTCAAAGCGTGGTGTTGGCAGGTGCTTGCGACGGCGAATGAGGCGCGCCCTCCTGTCGCCTACAAGCAGGGTACGGTCACGCTCGATTTCTTGAGGAAGCTGGCCCGGCTGAGTTGGTCTGATGAGGGGCCACGACTTGCCAGGGAATTTCTCGCCAAACACGGACTGCCGCTCGTCGTCGTGCCGCATTTGCCAAGAACCTACCTGGACGGAGCTGTCCTCAAGTTGCCCGACGGAACGCCCGTCATTGGCCTCACCCTGCGTTATGACCGGGTGGACAACTTCTGGTTTTGCTTGCTGCACGAGCTCGCGCACGTGGGGTGGCATATGGAGGGCGACGGCGATGCGGTCTTTGTCGACGATATGACGTTGCGTGACGTCGAGGGCGAGCGAGAGGATCCGAAGGAACTGCAAGCGGATGAGTGGGCCGAGGAAGCCCTGATCCCGCGCGGTATCTGGGAAACAAGCGTAGTTCGCGCGAACCCCTCGCCTATGGCGGTGATCAATCTTGCGAAGACGCTTCAGATCCACCCTGCGATCATCGCGGGAAGGATTCGGCATGAGCACAGAAACTACCGCATGCTCTCCCACTTCGTGGGAACGGGGGAGGTAAGGCGGCAATTGACTGTCCCTCACGGCCACGTGCCCGCGGAGAGCCAATGAATGGTCGATTCGCAGGGGTCGAAGGACATCGTGCCCTCCTGGAGGCGCTCGGGGATTGGCCGACCGACTCACCGCGCGAGCAGACTCCGCGCGATCTGCGACACCTGGATCTCGTCCGTCCCCGCGTAGATCTGCAGCACCTTCGCATCCCGGCAGAGCTGCTCGACTTGGAACTCCGCCATGTAGCCGTTGCCGCCGAAGAGCTGCACCGCTTCGAGCGCGACCTCCATCGCGGCCTGCGCCGCGTAGAGCTTGCACGCGGAGGCCTCGGCGAGCTCCATCGACTTGCCGGCGGAGGCCATCTCGATTTGGCGGAAGACCA
>JBGOTP010000555.1:0-2730 GCA_041476545.1 Vicinamibacteria bacterium
GCGGCTCCCCTTCACTGAGAAACACCAGGAGCGTCGGCGTCTGGATGATTTTGTAAGGAAGCGGCGTGGCCATCGTCGGATCGTCGGGTAGACACGCGCTCGAGGGGATGTCTCTGAACAGGTTCGCCTGGCGTTCCTTGAGAATGGCTTGCGCCCACGGCAGGAGCGCGGCCGGTTCCGGTTTCGGATCGACGTTCGCACTCCACATGCCTGAGAGATCGGGCCTGCCGCCCGCCGTCCGCGGCAGGCGTCCCTTCACTCCCGCGTTCCTGTTTCTGATCGCGACAAACGCAGCGTCGTCTCCGACAACGCCCAGATTCCCGAGCAACAGACGGATGTCCATCGAAAGCGTCTTGCCCGCTTCGACGACCTGGTCCTGTCGCGCGAATCGAGCCGTGCGAAAACCAAGCGGGGGAACCGACACCTCATAGGTGCCGGCAGGTACCGACAACGAGAAGCGTCCTGCCTTGTCGGTGGTGGTGGGATAGACGGTGCCGGTGGCGGGATTCTTCGCCTCCACGTCCGCGGTGGCGACAGGCCCGCCGGGATCGGTGACGGTGCCGCTGATGGTGCCGCGATTACTCTGTGTCGCGGCCACCGGGGCCGCGAGCGCCGCGGCGACAAGGAGTACGAGCACGCTTCGTGTCACAGAAACCTCCTCATTGTAGGTCTAAGTATCTTTGAGCGTCTGCCACAAGTACCAGCACGCCACCGATCGATACGGACGCCACGCCTCACCGATCTTCAGCAGCCGCTTCGGCACAGGGCGGGCACGAAGGCGATACAGCCGCTGGACCGCCGTGACAATGCCCAGGTCGCCGACAGGGAGCACGTCGGGGCGATGCAGGCGAAACATCAGGAACATCTCGGCCGTCCAGCGTCCGAAGCCCTTGACCGAGGTCAGCCGTTCGATGACGTCTTCATCGGGCAGCGCGTCGAGTTCGTCGAGCGCCAGCCGACCGTCAGCGATGCGTGCGCAGAGATCGCGCATGTAGCCGACCTTCTGACCGCTCAAGCCAACCCCGCGCAGCATCGCATCATCGAGACTGGCGATCGCCGCTGCACTCGTCACCGCGTTGTCTGGAAAGAGCGCGGCGAACCGTCTGAAGATCGTGGCCGCCGCCTTCGTCGACAGCTGCTGGCTGACGATCGAACCCGTGAGGGCGCTGAGATGATGCTGGTGCTGCCGTCCCGCCATGCCGCAGGGTCCGATCCGTTTGACGGCGGCGCCGAGAACCGGGTCGCGGCGCATGAGCAGACGGCGCGCCCGCGCGTAGTCTTCTGGAGTCATCTGAATCAATCGAAGGCTCACCGCGTCGTGCGCGAGCCCCAATCTGCATAGACTACGCGAAATCTTGCCGTTAACCTTTCTGATCCTCGAACGTAATGACAACTGTATGCGCAGACTCTTTCTCGCAATCGCGGTTGTCAGTGCCCTCGGCCGATCGCCGGAATCTGCTGCGCAGGTTCAACCTCCGAGCTCGCCAGTCGATTCGAATCAGGTGATCTCGTTCGAGGCCGCATCCATCAAGCAAAACAAATCTGCGGGATCCGGCTCGTTCGTCGGGCGGCAGCCGGGAGGCCGTCTCAATGCGCAGAACGCTGCACTGCGTGAATTGATTGAGTTCGCGTATCAGATTCAGCCGTTTCAACTGCTGGGCGGTCCGAGCTGGATCGATGTGGGTCGATGGGACATCGTGGCCAAACTGGCAGGCGTTCCCGTGCCGACACCGCAGGGGATCCCGGATGACGCGTTGCTGGCACTACGAACTCTCATGGCCGACCGCTTCAAGCTTGTCGTCCGGCGCGAGACGCGGCAGCTTCCGATTTATGCCCTTGTTCTGGCGCGGCCTGATGGCAAGCTTGGATCTCAGATCAATGAGTCCACGATCGACTGCGCGGCGCTGATGGCGGCGAGGAACCGGAGTGGCGGCCCGCCGCCCGCACCTGCACCGCCTCCTGACGGCCGGCCGCAGTGCGGTTTACGAGGCAGGGTCGGAAGCGTTCAGTCGGGTGGGTCTCGACTGCCGGAGTTGGCAAATGCGCTCTCGGGGCGCGTGCAACGCATCGTGGTCGATCGGACAGGGTTGACGGGGGCTTGGGACTTCACTCTCACGTACACGCCGGAGCCGTCGCAGATCCCACAAGCGGTGCTGACGCCCGGTTCACCGACTCCACCATTCGATCCCAACGGGCCGTCGCTCTTTACAGCCCTTCAGGAACAACTTGGACTGAAGCTCGAGTCCACACGCGGACCTGTTGAAGTGCTGGTGATCGAACGCGTCGAGCGGCCGGCAGAAAACTGAATCAGTCGTTTCCGCGATGTAGACAACAGAGGCGGCGGAGCGAACGGTTCAACACGGAGCAACGAAGAAACGGAGTCACAATTCGTCAGCGGGCGCTGAGTATAGTAGATTCGCTCTCCGCGCCCATGACGCCGCTTCAAGACATCACCGTCGTCGACCTCACCCGGGTCCTCTCAGGTCCGTACTGCACCATGATGCTGGCCGACATGGGCGCACGAGTCATCAAGATTGAACAGCCCGGCAAAGGCGACGACACCCGCGCGTGGGGACCGCCATTTCTCGAAGGAGAGAGCGCCTACTTCCTCAGCATCAACCGCAACAAAGAGAGCGTGACGCTGAACTTCAAGCGGCCCGAAGGGCGCGCGGTTCTGGATCAGCTGATCGCGAGGGCCGATGTGCTGGTCGAAAATTTCCGGCCGGGGAC
>JBGOTP010000556.1:0-2723 GCA_041476545.1 Vicinamibacteria bacterium
ATCGGCGTGCCGGGCGAACCGCCGCCGCTCTTCCGGATGCCGATCGCCGACATGTACGCGGGGATTCACGGCGTGGCCGCGGTCTGTGCTGCGCTGGTCGGCCGCACGGCGACCGGCAAGGGTCAGCACGTCGACACGTCGCTCCTTGATGCGGGCGTCGGCCTGTCAGTGTGGGAGGCGACGCAGTATTTCTCCGGGCGGGGGATTCCCGAGCGGCTCGGATCCGCGCACCGCATGAGCGCGCCCTACCAGGCGTTCCGCTGCGCCGACGGCTTCATCACGATTGGGGGGGCCAACGACCGGACGTTCGTCCGCATATGCACGTCGCTCGGGCATCCGGAATGGGCGGAGGCGCCGGAGTTCAAGACCGACGGTGTCCGCATCCGGAATCGCTCGGATCTGGCCGCGAAGATCGAATCGATCACTGCCACCCGGCCGCGCGGCCACTGGCTTGCGCTCTTCGACGCGAACAGCATCCCGTGCGGGCCGATCAACGACTACGAGCAGGTGTTCCAGGACCCGCAGGTGCTCGCGCGCGAATTGGTCGTGGATGTCGTGCACCCGACGCTCGGGGCGATCAAGGCGCTCGGCTCGCCAATCAAGATGAGCGCGACGCCGCCGGAGGTCCGGCGGCGGGCTCCGCTGCTCGGCGAACACACAAGAGAAATTCTGTCGGAGACGGGCTACGCGGACGGGGAGATCGAGAAACTGGTGAAAAAGGCTTAAGGGCACCGCTCTCCTCCTGACCAGAATCTGCTGATCACCCGCCTGAACCGGGCCTTCGGAATTGGGGCGATTCCGGTGTTCCCGCCGTTGGCACGTCGCCCGCCACATCAGCCTGGATCGGCTGGTCGCCTTTTCGTGCAAGGGCCGAGGCTTCTGTCCGAGCTGTGGCGGTCGGCGGATGACCGAGCGCGCCGCGCATCTCGCAGACCACGTCTTTCCTGATGTTCCGGTGCGGCACTGGGTGCTGAGTCTGCCGTTTCGCCTCCGGTAGCCGACGTCGAGGTCGACGGCGAGTACCAGTTTCAACGCCGGAAGGTTGGGACAGGCCCTGCCGAGTTGCGCGCGCTTGCCGACTGGCTCGTCGAGTGTGAGGTCGAGGAAGTCGTCATGGAATCGACCGCGCAGTATTGGCGACCTGTGTGGGAGGCGTCGGAACGGTACTGCAAGCCCAAGCGCCGGACTCGGGAGGGCGCCAGCCCGATGTCCGGGACCCTCCACCTCGCGCAAGCGCAGTCGAACCGTGGCGCTGGCGGGCGGAAGAAGGATATTCCAGACGCTGAACGCCTAGTGAAGCGTCTGGTCGCCCAGGAGCTGACCTTGAGCTTTGTGCCCGACACTGAGCAGCGGCTCTGGCGGACGGTGATGCGCCACAAGTATCAGATCACGCGCAATCGCGTCCAGCTCCACAACCGGCTGGAATCGCTGCTGGAGGAAGCGCATATCAAGCTGTCCAGTCTCGTCTCCGACCTGCTGGGCACCAGCGCACGACGCATGCTGCAGGCGTTAGCCGGCGGCGAAACCGATCCTGCGGCGCTGGCGGCACTGGCGGACCAGCGCTTGCGCGCCACGCCCGAGCAATTGTGCGATGCCTTCGGCGCGTGCGCGGCCACCCCGTATACCGGCGCCTCGTGAAGCTGACGCTCGGCGAACTGCGCGTGATCGAGGACCACATCGGCCAACTCGATCAACAGATAGCGGAGCTACTCGGCCAGCATCACGATGCCGTCCAGCGACTGGCCGAAGTACCCGGGTTGGGCGTGGATTCCGCGCAGCAGATCATCGCGGAAGTCGGCGCCACCGCCGCGACGTTTCCGTCGCCGAAACACCTCGCCTCCTGGATGGGCGCCTGCCCTGGCAACGAGGAAAGCGCCGGCGTGAACTACAGTCACCGCTGCCCGAAGGGCAACCGCCAGATGCGACGCGTCCTGAATCAAGGGCCAACGCCGCCGTGAAGGCCAAAGGCACGATTTTCGCCGTCGTGTACCGCCGCCTCGTCCCACGGCTGGGACACGCACAAGCCATCGGCGCAATCGCCCATCGGCTCTGTCGCCTGAACTGGAAGATTCTTCACCAGGGAATTCGATACGAAGAACGTGGTCCGGCCGTCACCAAAGAGGCGAGGCAAGCGCGGGCGCGCAAAATGATCCGCGAACTCCGAAGTCTCGGCTACCGGGTCGATCTCGCCTCACACGCTACGACGGCGCGATGATTTTCGACCCTGGCTCATCGGTGCCGGGTGACCGTAGCTCAAATCGCCGGGGTGACCCGCGAGGCACCGTGTAGAGTTCACGGCTCGAAGTCGCCAAAACAGCGCTTCCTCTCCGGCGGAAAGCACCGTCAAATGCGGGGGCCCACAGTGCCTCGTTGGTCGTGGCTGCGACGTCGATCCTGCCACCACCACAACTGTGGGACTAAACATCCTTGCCGCGATTACTAGAAGCGAAGCAGTCGCGTCAGCTTGATCGCAACCGAGCGGTTGACGAGTCCCCGCACCAGGGCTTCCGCGGTGGTCCGGCCGTCGCTGTACACGATGAAAAGCTCGCTGCCAGGAACGTACTCCCACCGCAAGCGCACGCTGGAGCTCACCGTCCGATCGCTCGCGTTGTACTGCATCAGGCTGCTGATGAGCATTCGAGGCGAAGGCGTGAAAATCCCTCTGGCGGTCATCAGCCGATTCTTGAAGGTGCCCTGCGGCAGATCGATCCAGTTCATCGTCA
>JBGOTP010000557.1:0-2722 GCA_041476545.1 Vicinamibacteria bacterium
CCCGGATACGATCCCGCGGATATGACTGTCTGTCGAGGAACCCGTTGACCGGCGCTACAGCGACAGGAGCAAGAGGCGAAGGGCGCTGTGTCCGGCCTGCCGACCGGTTGGCGGCAACGAGGGATCCTGGCGGGCACGACGCTGGCTGGAACGTGGCAGAATCAGAGTCGTCAGGCCTTCGCGCTGAGCCCTGACTCTGAAATGCGCTCTGCACACCCTCGACGCTGAATGTCCACCGCCGTTCTGATCGTCAACTACCGGACCTACCCCGAGCTCGCGGCGTGTCTCGTTTCGCTCCGTCCCCACCTGGAGCCGGATGATGAAGTGGTCGTAGTGGACTACGAGAGCGACCGCGAGGCGCTCGGTCGGGCCGTCGGCGGCGGGACCAACATTGCCACGATCGCGCGGCCCGACAACCTGGGGTTTGCCGCCGGCGTGAACCTTGCGGCGGCGGCGTCGCGGGCTCCGTTCCTTCTCCTCCTGAATCCCGACACCATCGTCGAAGGGCCCGTGGTGCGCGCACTGGAGCAGTGGTTGACGAGCCATCCCGACGTGGGACTGGTTGGTGCGCGTGTCCTCAATGCCGATGGATCGGTACAGGCCTCGGCGCGGCGGTTCCCCAATGTGACGACCTGGTTCGGCGGACGTTCGACCTGGTTCAGCTCGAGGTTCCCGCGGAACTGGTTGTCGCGGCGGAACCTCGTCGGGCTGGATGCGGTGGCGCCGATCGAGGTGGATTGGGTGTCGGGGGCATGCCTGATGACCCGGCGCGACGTGTTCGATCGGGTCGGTGGGTTCGACGAGGGCTTTTTTCTGTATTGGGAAGACGCGGACTACTGCAGCCGTGTCGCGGAGGCGGGGTTCCGGCGGATGTATGTTCCGATGGCGTCGGTCAGGCACGCCGTCGGACGGTCCGCGGAAGGAGATCCCGTCGCGGCGATTCGCGCATTCCATCGGAGTGCGTTTCGCCTGTACTGGAAGCGTGCATCGCCAATCGGCCGGCTCGTAGCGCCGCTCGTGCGAGCGGGCCTATGGCTGCGCGCGCAGTACCGCATCCGGCAGGTCAGGGCTCGGTGACGGTAGCGCGTCATTCCAGATCTGCCGGATGATGCGATCGGACAAGACGGCTCGGAGCCGCGCCGCGATGAACTCGCGCGGAAAAACGCGCGCTCCGGCCTGACCTGTCGATTACCGCGCCGATTCAGCGGCCTCGACCGCCGGCGCTATGAACATTCACCGTTCCGGGCCAATCGCTGGCCTTTGGGAGTCAATCAGGATCGACGCGGCCCGCTGGCCTTCGCGCACGTTTTACTCACGCACGCCGATCGCGCGACTTCCACGCGTCGCGGCCCCGAGCCGTCTCGTCCGCTCGATGCAGTCAGCATGGACCCGTCAGTCGAAGCGGCCATCGCGGGCGCCGCCAGACGAGTGGCGGAGCCAGCGTGGGGACCGTGGCCGCGGGTCCGTCGGACCTCGCGTGCGCACGCGACAGTCGGCAAACGCGTCCGAAAGCGCTCCTGGTCCGACGCCGCTGATTCGCCCCTGGCGAGCGCATTGCCCGAACGCGCAAGCGATTATTGGCTGTCGTCCGGAACACACGAGGCGGCGGGCTGATCGTCAGGACATTCGCTGCAGGACGTGTTTGCCACGCGAGCCGTCCGCCGGACCCGCGGCCACGGTCCCCACGTTGGCTCGTTATTGCGCCAAGCGGCTACGCTAACCCGCTCAGGTGCTAGACCGGATGTCGCGGGCGCCGACGGCGGCGGTCGGCGTGGACTCCAGGCGTGTCTCGTCCGCGTGCTCGAGGAACCAGCGGTACGTCTGCTCGATGCCGCTCCTGAGGTTGACCGTGTGCCGCCATCCGAGGCGATGCAGGCGGGTGACGTCGAGCAGTTTGCGCGGGGGGCCATCCGGCTTGCTCGTGTCGAAGACCACCGCGCCAGACGGGTGCACGATGTCGCGCACCATCTGCGCCAGGTCGAAGATCGTGAGGTCCTCGCCGGTCCCCACGTTGATGTGGCCTTCCTCTTCGTACTCCTGCATGAGGAACGCGCACGCGTTCGCCAGATCGTCCACGTGCAGGAACTCGCGCTTGGGTTTCCCCGTTCCCCAGACCTCGACCTCGCCGCGCCCTTCGATTTTCGCGTCGTGGAACTTTCGGATGAGCGCCGGCAGGACGTGCGAGCTCTTCAGATCGAAGTTGTCGTTGGGCCCGTACAGGTTCGTGGGCATCGCCGAGATGAAATTGCAGCCGTACTGCCGGCGGTACGCCTGGCACAGCTTGATGCCCGCGATCTTCGCGATGGCGTAGGACTCGTTGGTCGGTTCGAGCGGCCCCGTCAGTAACTGATCCTCCGTCATCGGCTGCCGGCATTCGCGGGGATAAATGCAGGAGCTCCCCAGATACAGGAGCTTCTCCACGCCAAACACGTGGGCCGCGTGTACCACCGTCGCATGGATCATCATGTTGTCGTAGATGAACTCCGCCGGCCGCGTTGAATTCGCGTAAATGCCACCGACCGTTCCCGCGACGAGAAAGACGTACTCGGGTCTATTGGCGCGGAACCAGTAGTTAACGGCCGCCTGGTCGCGCAGGTCCAGCTGGGCTCGCGTGGCGGTGAGGACCGATCGATAGCCGGCGCGGTCCAGATGCCGAAGGACGGCGGAGCCGACCAGGCCGCGATGCCCGGCGACGAAGATGCGTGACGTCTCCTTCATGGAC
>JBGOTP010000558.1:0-2721 GCA_041476545.1 Vicinamibacteria bacterium
CGAGCTTCTCTTCGCTCAGGTGCGCGAGCAGCTGCGACGCCCGCTCCCCGCGCGTGGGGTTCATCCGCATGTCGAGCGGGCCCGGCTCCTTGTACGTGAACCCGCGGTCAGGGTTGTCGAGCTGCATCGACGAGACGCCGAGGTCCGCGAGAATAACGTCCACTCCGGCGAGCCCTTCGTTCGACAGCACCTGAGGCAGCCCGGCGAAATTGCTCCGGTACGCGACAAACGTGTCCGCGCCGAACCCCGCCGCGCGCAGCCGTTCTTCCGTGCGCGGCAGCTCGATCGGATCGACGTCGAGGCCAATCAGTCGTCCGCCGGGCTGAATGCGTTCGAGAATCGCGCGCGCGTGGCCGCCGAAGCCGAGCGTGCAGTCAACCGCCACGTGGCCTGCCATCGGCGCCAGCGCCTGCAGCACTTCCGCGACCATGATCGCGCGGTGCATTCCCGCCGGCGTCTTGCCGGACTCGACGATCTTCTGAACGTCGGCCTCGTACCGCTCCGGGTTCAGTTCTTTGTACTTCTCATGAAACTTGCGAGGGTTCTTGCCGGAATATCGAACGCGCCGTTTGGGTTTGGGCTTCGGTTCCGTCATGACCATTCCATCCGCAATCGGCGGTTCCAGAATTCTAGCTCGTGACTTCGGCGCGATTGGCGGCATGGGGTCGAGTGTCGCGACCCACGTCGCATAGGACAGTCGCATTGCGGCTGGGTAGCTCTTCAGCGTGTCAGTAAGGTGTAATGAGACACGAGATGCTCAATGCCGCATGTGGATAAGGTCATCGTCACCAACGTCGCCGCGTTGAAGGCAAAGTATCTGAACCACTACCGCCAGGTGTGGAATGCCGTGAGGACGCTGATTGCGGCAGACGAAGCACTCGGCATCGCGACGCGCGCGGTCGCGCTCGACGATGAGCCGACGCTGCGCAGGTTCGGCAGCCCGCCGGTGTCGGACCCCGGCAGCGCGCACGAGACCACGCAGGCGATCGACGCCGTGTGGCGCGCATGTCGGGTCCAGGATGGACGCCTCGTGCGCCTGCCCAGGCTTCATCAGAGAGGATGACGGTCCGCGGCCGCGTCGAACGGCGTCGTACTACGTTCTGCGCCAGCGCGGCGGGCATGCGTTCGAAGACCCGGCGCTCGACGCGCTCGTGTGGGGACGCCTTGATCCGCTCTACAGAAACGACATCACGAAGTTCCGTAGTCTCGCAGCCCTGGATTGAAGTTTCTCGAACCTTTCCAGCGCACCTGGAGGACGAGAGAGCCAGTCTGAATCCCTGCGCCCGCCGCGCCATGAAATTCGACGGCTCGGTGCCTTGCGCCGGTCGTACATGACGGTTGGCTGTCCCCAGATGGCTTTCATCAGGCGATCTTCAGCAGTGCTTGGCATACCGCCCGTATCGGCACACGGGGATCTGGCGATTAGCGCTGACGCTGAATAGACGGCCTCTGAGGGTGCTTGATGGATTGAGACGGACGCCCAACCTCACCGTTTGCTGAATGATTCAGAAAGGTTGGCGCGCCCCAGGAGCGCTAGGGCGTCAGCTTCCACACCTCGCCCGCTCCGGCCGTGATGCCTCTGTTGGTGTAGTAGACGGTGCCGTCGCTGGTGACGAGCACCGACGTCGGCCGATTCAGGCCGGACACCAGGACCGTTCGCTGGCCATCGGGAGTGATCTTCACGAGATCGCCGGGCAACGCGAAGAATGCGGGCCCTGTCGAGTGCTCAATCACGTAGAGGCTACCATCCGGCCCGAAGTTGATGTCGGTCACCGTCGTGAATCCGCTTCGGAACACCTGCGGAGCCTGGCCTGGCACGACCCGATAGACGTTGGCTGCGCCGGTGGTGAACGGCACGCCTGACAGCTCGCCGACGTAATACGCGCCATCTGGTCCTACGGCGACAGCGGTCGGCACTGAGTCGGTCGTCCGAGTTGGGCGCGAGGGAAAGACGGCCATTGTGTTGACCAGGCCGTTCGGAAGGACGCTCAGCAACGCGTTGGCTCCAGCGTCGGCCACGAGCCGGAGTGTGGGCAACACGAGCAGGCCAAACGGATTGCTGTCAAGCGGCCCCCCGGCGGGATTCACGTCCTTCTCGTACGCGGACACGTCGCCAGCCACCGTAATCTCGCCTTTCGTCGAAATCTGCAACAGCTCGCCGAACAGCTGTCCTAAAGGCCCGTACGACGTCCGCGCCGATGACGATGGGTCGAAGCCGAGGCCCATCACGACGAACATCCCTGAACCCTGGAAGCCGATGTCGTTTGGTCCGATCCCCTGATCGCCGCCGGGCAACGCATGGGAGGGAAGGTTGGTGACAATGCGTTGCTGAACGCCATTGAGGAATCGCGAGACGGCGCCCGTCTGACCGAAACAGCGACTTTCGTTCGACGAGCCGACCTGGCACGGCCCGGCGCCGCCGGCGCCGGCTTCGGCGACGTAGATGCCCCCGTCCGGGCCAAGCGCAAGCCCACGCGGACTGTTCAGCCCGCTCATGAGCGTGTTCGTCGCCGCGACGAGCTGAGCCGTTGTCGTGAGGGCCACCAGACAGGTGACGCCCGCAACCAGAGCCGTGGTAGTGATCAATCGGGTCATCAGGCCTCCTCCGGATTCCGGTTCATGCAGGCGAGCGCTGGCTGGCTTCGGCTGGCGCCGTTAGCGCGCGCCGCCGGCTGCGGCGGTCGTCGCGACGGGATAGACCGGCAGCGTGACGTGCTCGCC
>JBGOTP010000559.1:0-2714 GCA_041476545.1 Vicinamibacteria bacterium
ATTTCTACTACGAGGTGCGTCCGACGATCGCCCTGCCGAAGCCTGATCCGGCGAATCCCAACGCGGCCATTTCGCTCGCGCGGTTAGACGAAGCGGTGATGTGGGGGTTACATCCGGCGCTCAAAGACTCGATGCTGCCCCTCTGGCAGAAGGGTCAGCTCGCGTTCGTGCCGTTCGCCGGCACCGAGGATCTCACGCGCAGTCACTTTGAAACGCAGGACAGCATGGAGAGTGGCATGCCGGTCTCGGCGCCTGGCAGTGTGCCGCACGCGTACGGATCGGGGTTTCTGAACCGTCTTGCCAGCGCGCTCGACGCGAGCGCGGCGCCGGTGGCGTTCACCGATGGTCTGCCCATGGTGATGAGCGGCGATGTCGTCGTGCCGAACGTCTCCCTCAAAGGCACGGGCCGCGCGCCATTTGACGATCGGCAGATGGGGCTGCTCTCGGGCATGTACGCCGGCACGCGCTTTCAGCCCCTCATCTCGGAAGGGTTCGACCTTCGGAAGACGGTCGCCGAGCAGGCCGACATGATGGCCAAAGGCGGCATGGCGGGCGAGATGCAGGCCGCGAATCGCAACGCGCTCACCGCCAAGGGCTTCGAGCTCGAGGCGCGCCGGATGGCCGGGCTCATGAAGGACAAGTTCAATATCGGCTTCATCGACGTCGGCGGCTGGGACACGCACGTCAATCAGGGCAGCGCGCAGGGTCAACTGGCCAATCTCTTGACGAGTCTCGGGCAGGGTCTTGCGGGATTCGCCGATCAGATGGGGCCGGCCTGGAACCAGACCGTGATATTCGTGCTCTCGGAATTCGGTCGCACGTTCCGGGAGAACGGCACGCACGGCACCGATCATGGCCACGGCAGCGCACACTGGGTCCTCGGGGGCGCCGTGCAAGGCGGTCGCTTTGTGGGGGACCAGGTCGCGATTACGCCGAGCACGCTGAACCAGAATCGCGATTTCCCGGTGCTCACCGAGTATCGCGCCATGCTGGGCGGCATCTTCCGGCACATGTACTCGCTCGATAACACACGGATCGCGCGCGTGTTCCCGAACGCGGTGGCGCTCGACTTGGGGTTGGTCTGACAACGCGTCGCGACCGCGGGGCCGTGAAGGGAGACGACCAGCGTGCGGGGGCGCCGTCCACTGGTGCATCTCCCCATTCGCTTCGTCTACTTCATCGCCAACCCGTGCGGCCGGGCCGGACCGCTCGGGAACGTCACGTTGAAATCGAGGTCGAATCTCGTGTCGAGCGCGAGCGAGTCCCGCATCACGTTGGCGACGTGCACCTTGTGATCGCCTTCCCGGTGGACCTTGCCGAAGTCGTCCTCGTTGAGGAAGTAATCCGACACCACGAGCCGCCGTTCGTCACGGGTGAGCGCGAGATAATGTGGACCCGATCCGATGCCGAGGTCGAGCACCGAGAGCAACGCCGGGTGTTCGGGATCGGATGTATCGAACATCGCCACCCTTCCGGCGACGTTCATCGTGATGAACAGCCGCGTGCCATCCGCCGTCATGCGGATCAACTGAGGCCAGCCGCCCGTCGCAATCGTCGAGAAGTCGAACACGGGTGTCGCCCGGCCCGCGCGCGGATCGACGAGATACAACGTGTCGTCCAGCATGCCGGCCGTGTACGCGCGGGCACGGTGATCGCCCGGAATCAGCTTCACGTCAATCGTGCCACCCGCGCCTGGAACCTGGATCGTCTTCCTGATCGTCCGCGCCGACAGATCCCACACGCGAATGCTGCCGCGCAGATCGAGGTTGCCCGGAACGGCATGGAGCGTCGTCGACGGGCAGATGAAATCGCTGGTCAGCATCAGATTCAGCTCCGGCCGCACGGAGATTCCGTGAGGGTTGAACCCGTCGGCGGGCGGTCGATCGGGATGCTCCTCGACCAGATGCAGTTGGCGGTCGAACTCGACGACCCGTCCCGGATGATGGCCTTGCGGCCCGCCCATCATCGTGACGAGGTAGCCGCCGCCGGGGATTGGGTAGAACTCGTCCGTGATGGCCGACAGCGGCGGATCAACGGACGAGATGAACCGGGGCGAGGCCGGCTTCGAGACGTCGAAGAAGAAAATCTCGTCCTGACCCTTCAGGACGCTCAGCAAACCGCCCAGCGCCAGCGTTCGGCCGTCGCTCGAAAGACCCACATGGTGCGGCTCGTTGCCGGAGGCGCCGGGCTCCGGCAGCGGCCGGGTGGCGACGATGCGCCCGTAGGTGGCCGACGTGGGATCGAAATCGACCACGGCCAGACGATCGGGCGCCGTGCGTGCCTGATCGCCTGCCCACACATACAGATACCGTTCCGTCCGTTCGCCATCGTGGGCGCGCGCCGTGCCCCACATCGCCGTCACGCCGAGCGCCAACGCCCCGGCCATGATCCCCGCACGCCAGGATCTCCATCTGATTCGCATGCTCGCCTCCAGGATGAAGGAAACCGCGTTTGACCGTCCACGGTTCGACACGATACGCGGGGCGATTCGGGAAGTCTTGACGTCCTCGTGCAAAGCGCATCAAATTCCGATTAAAGTCTCGTTTGAAAGGTGGTCCATGCCCGTGGAAGCCGGGAGCGTCTACGAATTCGGCCCGTTCCGCCTGAATCCCGCGGAACGTCAGCTCCGCCGTGACGGAACACCAGTGCTGCTCACGCCGAAGGCCTTCGACACACTGCACATCCTCGTCGAAGGCGGAGGGCGAGCCATCAGC
>JBGOTP010000560.1:0-2710 GCA_041476545.1 Vicinamibacteria bacterium
AGCGACTGGGGCGATTGGTGGGGCCGTGGCGGCATCATTCGCGACCGCCCGAATCCGATCCTCAACCGCCTCTTCGAGCCGGTAGAGACGTTTTTCGAAGAGCGCTTTCGGCGGCACGCCGATGCGATCGTCACCGTCAGCGACGCGTTGCGGCGCCGCGCCGTGAATATGGGATTGGACGCGGCGAGGATTCATGTGATCTCGAATGGCTGCGACGTTGACGGCGTTCGCCCCGTTGACAAACACGCGGCCCGCAAATCGATCGGCATACCGGTCGACGCCGCGGTGCTCGTCTTTGCCGGATTCACCACGTACGAATTTGATTTCCTGACCGACGTGTTTCTCGAGGTGCAGAAGCAGATCCCAAAGGCGGTCCTGCTCACGACCGGAGCCATATTTCCGCTGTCGCCTCGCGCGAAGGCGGGCAGCGGTATCGTGCAGGCCGGCATGGTGCCCCGGGATCAATTATCGCTGTACCTCGGCGCAGCGGACGCCTGTTTACTGCCGTTCAAGAGCAATCTCGCCAACGCGGCGCGATCTCCGGGAAAATTGTGGGACTATTTGGCTGCGGGTCGCCCGGTGATCACCAACGATGTCGGCGAGGCGGGCCGGTTGCTGAGGCAGGAAGGTGTTGGTGTGCTGGCCGACTATTCCGTTTCTGACTTTGCCGACAAGGCCGTTAAACTGATCGGCGATGCCGCGCGGTGCGAGCAACTCGGCCAGCGGGCGCGGCAGGTCGCGGAAGAGCAGTACTCGTGGGACATCAAAGCTCGTGAGCTAAGGAGCGTCTACGAGAGGCTCGTGGGCCGGCGCCGTGTGAGCCAGGCCGGAAGGAGTTCATGAGCGCTGACATTGTGGTGACAGGGGCCACTGGATTTCTCGGCCATCATGTAATGGCCGTGTTGCAGAAGGCCTACAGCGATCGTGTCATAGGCGTGGGACGACGCGATTACGATCTGCTCGATGCCACGCAGGTGACGCGACTGTTCGATGACTTGCATCCGAGAGTCCTGATCCATCTGGCCGGATACTCGGGTGGTATCGGCGCGAACGCGAAGTGGCCCGCGGATTTTTTTCACCAAAATATCCTGCTGACATCGCTGATGTTTCGCGAGGCTGCTATTCGCGGCGTCGAAAAGATGGTGTACGTCATGGGTGGATGCAGCTATCCGGCTACGGCCACGTCGCCCATTGACGAAGGCCAGATGTGGGATGGATTTCCGCAGCTGGAAAGTGCTGGCTATTCGATGGCGAAGAAGATGGGATTGCTGGCCAGCCAGATCTACCGGCAGCAGTACGGCCTGAACTCAGCGGTGTTGATTCCAGGCAATATGTTTGGCGAATGGGATAACTTCCGCAACGAGGAATCTCACGTGATTCCGGCACTAATCCGGCGCTTTTTCGAGGCGAAACGAGACGGCTTGCCGCAAGTTGCGATGTGGGGCACAGGAGGCGCCACGCGGGACTTTGTCTACGCCGGCGATGTGGCTGCAGCCTTTCCGCATTTCATCGAGTCTTACTCATCGCCCGACCCGGTGAATGTCTCGTCCGGTGCCTGCACGTCGATCAGGGAACTTGCCACGACCATTGCGTCGGCCGTCGGATACACGGGCGAGCTCGTCTGGGATACGTCGAAACCGGATGGGCAGCTGATGAAGATTTTCAGCGTCACGCGTCTCAAGAGCCTCGGACTCTCGTGCGACACCCCGCTACGCGCCGGTCTGGAGAAGACGATCTGCTGGTTCACGCGTGCGTATGAGACTCGGTCCGCTGACCTCCGGTTGTAGCCGCGCCGCATGATTCTCGTTCTCGGAGGTGAAGGCTTCATCGGCTCCGCATTCGTCCGGTACTGTCGCGCCCACGATCTCCCCCACGCGTCGGTCCATCGCCGGAACTATGCCGAGTGGCGCGGCGCATCATGCGACGTGTTGATCAACGCAAACGGCAGCTCCAGCAAGCGGCTTGCAGCCGACGACCCGCTGGAGGACTTCGACCGTGCGGTTCGAAGCGCCGCCGCCGTGGCCGCGGATTTCAAGCCGTCGCTCTACGTGTTCGTGTCCAGTGGCGAGGTCTATGGGACCGAGCCGCTGCTGGCCGAGACCGATGAGACGCGTGAGCTCCTCCCGGAACAGCAGGGCGCGTATGGGTTTCACCGCCGCCTGGCGGAGCTCTGCGCACGCCGAACCGCAGCAGGTTGGCTGATCCTGCGCGGTGGCGGATTCGTGGGACCGGGTCTCTCCAAGAACGCGATTTGCGACATCCTTCGCGGTGGTCCGCTCTGGCTAGGCCTCGACAGTGAGCTCCAATACCTCCATACTGACGACGCGGCCCGATTGACGTTTGAGTTGGTCGGTCAAGGCATCAGTGGGGAAGCGGTGAATCTGTCGGCGCGTGGCGTTGTGCGCCTGCGCGACGTAGTGACCTGGGCTCGCACGTCGCCCACGGTCGTGCCGGGCAGCCCGACGCAGCGGAAGGAGATGACGGTCGACGAGCTGGCCAGGTATGTCGCGGTACCGAGCACGCAGGACACGGTCAGGCGATTTGTCGCCGATTGGCTCGCCGGGCGCGCAACCGGCAACACGGAAAGGACATTTGGTTGATGAGCGATCGGCGCGAGGGAGAGACTCTAGAGGGCACCAACGGAACGGGGATACGCGTTCTGGTCACCGGCGGCGCCGGCTATCTCGGGTCGATTCTGGTGCCCGCGATG
>JBGOTP010000561.1:0-2699 GCA_041476545.1 Vicinamibacteria bacterium
CTCGGCGTATCATGCAGATACGCGGTCGGGCTCCGCTCCTTGCGCTCGCCGTGGCTCGCGCTTCTCGCTTCGGAACCCACTTGTGCAGAGATTCCCTAGCGTCCCATTTCCTGCCAACCTGACCGGATCTTCTGAAAACCGAGGTTGACGACCGCACCCCACTTGCCCCCGAACCCGCACGTCACTCAGCCCGCGCCCTGGCGCCGATGGAGAAGACGTCGTGTGTGACTAGAGCGGCAGGATGCGGCCGATGCCGCGCTCAAGGGCACGGCCGAAGACAAGGCTCGCCAGGACGACGTCGGCGAGCCCGGTGCCCGCGAATACGAATGCGACGCGCTCCGCGCTCGACCGCGGCGCAGCGTCCTTGCCCGACATGATCCCTGCCAGGTCGGTGTCGATCGGCTTGCCGAAATGGAGGCCGCGGGAGCCGATACTCTGATCGACCTCGTCGGTGACGACGCGATCGAACGCCCGCAAGGTCTCACGGCGCCAGCTGAAGCCGACGTCGACCATAGAGACGAACGCTCCGGGCGAGGTCCAGCTCGCATCGAGGAATTCGCTGCGCGACGGGCGGATAGGAACGCTCGATACCACGATGTCGACGTCAGCGATTGCGTCGCGCGGATCGGCGACGGACCTCGCCTCCAGTCCTTTGCCCCGGGCGAGTTCGGCGAACGCTTCCGCTGTCTCGCGGCGGCGGCTGTACGCGACCACGGTTCTCAGGTCGAAGTCGACGCGGAGCGCGTCGAGGTGGCTGCGGGCCTGCGCGCCGCACGCCACGAATCCGACGCGGCACGACTCAGCCCGGGCGAGGTGCTTGGCCGCAACCGCCGTGATGGACGCGGTCCGGACCGCGGTGATCCACGTTCCGTCCATGACTGCGACCGCCAGCCCAGTCTCCGTCTCGCTCAGGACGATGACCGGTGAGAAGTTCGCCAACCCGCGTGCGTCGTTGTCCGGGACGTAACCGTACCACTTCACGCCGGCGTGGGGTCCCAGGACGCCGGCCTTGGCGTCAAAGAGGACGCCTCCCGCGAGCGCCATCTGTGCGCCGCGGCTCTGGGCACGTCCTGCCGATTTCGCGACGAAGCCCGCCGCGATCGCGGCGTTGGCGTCGGCCGATGAGACGGCGCAGCCCACCACGTCGGCGCGGGAGAGGTAGAGGAGTTCGCGCCCCTTCTCGATCTTCACGGGTCGTCCTTCGCGGATAATGTCCAAGCGTGCAAGGCGACGCCTGGGCCTGCCGCACGGGAGCCCAGATTGATGCAGTACAACGCGTCCACTTCCATCGCAGGCGGTCCTTGACGGGCGGTGTCCCCGCGTCGCAGCATCCCGCCGCACCGACGACGGTCCTACGCGACGCGCCGTCGAGGCAGCCCCTTCCTTGGCGGATTTGTACTGCGGATTTGTGCTAAGGAGGAACCGATGAATCAGAAAGACGAGCGCGACCCGAGCTACGTGCTGGGGAGGTCTGAGAACGAGGCAAGAAGCCTTGAAGAGCGGGCCAAGTTCTTCCATACGGCCACGCGGCACCTCTTCGAGGATGCAGGCATCACGACCGGGATGAAGGTGCTCGATATCGGCTGCGGTCCGGGTGACGTGACCTTGCTCGCCGCCGATCTGGTGGGACCGACCGGTCATGTCGTTGGGGTCGACATGAATCCGGCGATCGTCGCAACGGCACGTGCGCGTGCGCAGGCGGCGGGCATGACGCAGGTGTCCTTCATCGCCGGCGACATACGCAACGTCGACTTCGAGGACAGCTTTGACGCTGTTGTGGGTCGCTTCGTGTTGATGTACTCCGCGGATCCCGTCGCCAGCCTGCGGACGGCGCTCCGTGCGGTCCGCGCTGAGGGCATCGCCGCGTTCTACGAGGCAAACATGGGCGCGGAAGTGGCGTCGCACCCGATCTCAGCGATGCATCAGCTGCTGGGCCGCTGGTGCAGCGAAACGTTCGCGCGCGGCGGGGTAGAAATGGCCATGGGTACGAAGCTGCACCAGGTGTTCTTGGCCGCCGGCCTACCCTCGCCACGGCTGACGATGGATACGATCATCGGCGGTGGCCGAGAATGGTTGGAACGGTTCGTATCGACGTTTGGAGCGAGCCATCTGCGGAGCTTGATGCCGCAGATTCTGGAGTATGGGATCGCGACCGAGGACGAGATCGGAATCGAGACATTCGACCGACGCTACCTGGAAGAGTTGCTCAGGCAAGAAAGTGTCGTCCAACATTTCCAATGCGTGGGGGCGTGGGCACGAAAGCGAGCAGCCGGGTAGATGCTCGCGCGGTCCGACACCTGGACGGTTCGAACTCGAGCGGCTGTCTGGCGACGGGTCACGATCGGGCGGACGACGCTCGGCGGCGTCGAACTATCCGAGGGCGCGAATCTACCTCCGACGGGTCTCGCCCCATTCCGCGATCCTGAGGCGGATGCACCAGGTGGTGCGACTTTCAGCGATTCTACGGACCCTGAGATGACCGAAAGCGTCCCGCTTCCGGCCAAGCTGTCCGGTTCCGTCGCGACGACTCGCGGTGACAGGTGTCGGGTTGGGAGCAACCGCGCAGGCGCCGCCTCACTTCCGACGATATCGCGCGAACGTCTTCTTCGGATCCAGAGGTTGTGATCGCGTATCCTGTGTGCCAATAGTCCGCGAGTTCGATCCGATGGTCTGGCTGTTGGCGCCGGCTGGCGTCGAAA
>JBGOTP010000562.1:0-2693 GCA_041476545.1 Vicinamibacteria bacterium
CGAGTGCCGACACACTGAGAAACGGCGGCTTCTCCACGATGACGTGCTTGCCGGCGTCGAGGGCACGACGCGTCCACTCGAGATGCATCGATGGCGGCAAGCCGATGATGACGACATCGATGTCCCCGCTCGCCAGCGCCGCTTCGTAGCTGCCGAAATGCCCAGCCCCGCCGAAACGGGAGGCGATGGCCGCCGCGCGCGCGGCGTCACGGCTGGCGTAGTACCGCTGGACACGTGGAGCCACGGCTCGGAGCGTCTTCGAGTGGATCTCGGCGGCCTGGCCGGAGCCGAGAATGCCGATGCGCAGCGTCATAGCGTCGCCGCGATTCTCTCTCCCGCGCGCAGCGCGTTGGCGGCGATGGTGAGCGACGGGTTCACACCCCCCGATCGCGGCAGGACGCTGCCGTCGGTGACGTACAGATTGTCGAGACCGCGGAATGCTCCCCACCCGTCGAGTGGAGACCGCGAAGGATCGGTGCCCATCCGGACCGTGCCCACTGCGTGGGAGAACGTATTGATCGGATCGCGAAAGATACTCACGGCCTTCGCCTTCCGGAGAATCCGCTCGGCGGCGGCGGCCAGCGCATCGCGGGCGGCGATGTCGCGGGCACTGTACTGATGCGCAACCATCGCCCGCGGCATCCCGAACATCGTCTTTCCATCCGCCAGCGCGACACGATTGCGGGCCTGTGGACGATCCTCGGCGATCACGATGAAGCCAGTCGTGTGCGGAACCCCGAGCGGTACGAACCACGGCTTCACGGTGTGCGCGATGCTCCGAACGAGGCCGGTGTACCGGTGGTCGATCCACTGCCCCGCGTGGCGCACCATGTACGCGGTCTGCGGCGTGCCAAATTGCTGGATGCACCCAAGCTTCCCACGCGGCTCGGCCACCGACGCGTGGCCATGGTAGTAGTCCTGAATGCCGATCTGCTTGTGAAATTCACCGTGTGGCGCCGGCTTCTGCAGGAACACGCCCATCACCACCGCATTGCAGTGACGCATGAGATACCGGCCAATCGCGTCGCCGGCCGGATTCACACGATCCAGGCCCGACGCCAACAAAAGATGAGGTGTCGCCAGCGCACCGGCGGCCACGACAATCGCCTTCGCGGCAAACCGGCGCGGCTCGAGCGTGGTCCGGTTCACACACGACACTTCGGCGATGCGGTTGTTCTCGCGAACGAGGCGTACCGCCACCGTATTCGTGACCAGGGTCATGTGGCCCTGCTGCAGTTCGGGAATCAGCCGCGTTGCGAGATCGTTCTTGGCGCTGACGGCGCAGGCAAATCCGTCGCACGTGCCGCACCGGACACAGGCGGTGCGCCCGGCACCGGCGCCGTAGTTGATGGCCAGCGGCAGAGAAAAGGGGCGAAGCCCGAGACCACGCGCGACATCGCTTATGGTGCGGGAGATCGGCGCCAGTGGCGCGGGTGCCTGGGGATACGGACTCGAACGTGCCGGTTCAGTGGGATCCTCTCCGGCACGGCCGGCCACACCCAATAATTCCTCTGCCTGTGAATAGTACGGTTCGAGGTCCGCGTACCCATACGGCCACGCGGCGCCCGAATCCAGATCGAGATCCGGGTCGGGTTGGAAGTCCCGTTCGCGCAGGCGCAGGGCGACTCCTCCATAAAACACCGAGGCCCCACCCACGCACGCAATTGTGCCGAGCGTTTCGCTGTTGTTCGCTTCGGGATTCACCTGATATGGCGCTTCGGAAGAATAGGCCGGGGTGAGACTGAAGAATCCGTTCGCGCCCCAGTTGTCAGCACTGCGCGACACCCAGTCGCCGCGCTCAATCATCAGCACCCGCTTGCCCGCCCGAACCGCCGGCAGCGCCGCCATGGCGCCGCCGAAGCCGCTGCCAATCACGATGAGATCGTAGGTATCCAAGGGAAACTTTGAACTTAAAACTTAGAAGTCAAAAGGACTCTGACGAATACGTGTAAATGGCCGGTCGATAGCGCGGAGTTTGGATGAAATCCTATCATGCCGGCCACCAAGCCGCGTGATCCTCTGAGAGAGCACGTTCCTCCTTTGCTTACGACATCGTGCGGTTTTGCCTGAAGCTTGCGAGAGAACCGGGATAGGATCAGCCTCGCTCTATGCCCCTGTCTGCTGGCTCCCGCCTCGGTCCGTACGAAGTCACCGCACAGATCGGCGTGGGCGGAATGGGGGAGGTCTATCGGGCGACCGACACCAACCTGAAACGGGCGGTGGCCATCAAGGTGTTGCCTGCGTCGGTCGCGGCCGACGCCGAGCGGCTGGCGCGCTTCCAGCGAGAGGCCGAAGTCCTCGCCGCTCTCAATCATCCGCACATCGCCGCGATCTACGGCCTTGAGCGGTCGGGCGGCATCACCGCGCTCGTCATGGAACTGGTCGAGGGCGAGGATCTCTCGCAAAGAATCGCCCGCGGGGCAATCCCTATCGACGAAGCGCTGCCGATCGCAAAGCAGATCGCCGACGCACTCGAGGCCGCGCACGAGCAGGGGATCGTCCATCGAGATCTCAAGCCAGCGAATATCAAGGTCCGCGAAGACGGTACCGTCAAGGTCCTCGACTTCGGGCTCGCCAAGGCGATGGAGGGGGCAGGCAGGGCGGGTGGGGCTGGTGGGGCAGGTACGGAAAACCTCAGCCAGTCGCCGACGATCACCACGCCGGCCATGACGCAGATGGGCGTGATTCTCGGC
>JBGOTP010000563.1:0-2688 GCA_041476545.1 Vicinamibacteria bacterium
ACCATGGCCACCGGCTGTGCCGGGATCATCTCCTCGCCATCGGCGCCCACGGATTCGAAAAGGTTAAGTGTTTGCGACGCGGACACATTTCGACTATCACAGCCCGTCGGCCGTCGCCGATCTCCCGCAGTGGATCGCAGAGGCGGGGCTGGAGCTGCACGCCGTTGCACGCACCGGTGGTCGAAAGCCTGGCTGGCGGACGCTGGGGTCCGGCCCTGACGCTGGCGAGCGCCGACACCGGCGCGCGGACACACGCTCGGCGAAGCTGAACGCAGAGTTCAGGAGACGTTTCGACCTGATGGCCCTCCAGCGCAACCTGAAGGCGCTCGGTACGTTCGGCTATCAGACGCTCGCCCGCGGAAACACGGTCTACATTGCATCCCGCGAACGCTGCGATACGCGCGGGCCAATCTCGAGAAGTACCCCCGATTCGCGCGTCTGCGCGAGCTGCTCTCGGCCCACATCGAGGAACTGCGTTCTCGACGCGCTTCTCGCGGACGACCTGTCCTACACACATTCAGGCGGGACAACCGACACCAAGGCGAGCTTCATCGCCCTCATCAAAGAGCGAGGCCGCTACCTCGGCATCGACTACTCGAACACCCAGATCATTTCCTCGGGCGCCAACACGGTGGTCGTTCACGGGGTTGCTCAGATCCGTCTCGAGGGTACGCCCGGTTATCCAGTGATCTTTGTAGACGTCTGGATGCTGCGGAACGGAGCCTGGAAGATGGTGGCCTGGCAAGCGACTCGCATTCCCAGCGAGCGCGCCACGCAGTAAGCATCGTAACCACGAAGACGCGAAGAAGCCTTGACGCACAAGCGTCATGGTGAAGGCCAACGCATTGGCCGGTGCGGCCAGCCGGCTGGCTTGTCGTCAGGCTCGGCTTGGCAAACGATTTGTTCGGGAACCTTTGTGCTACGGTACCACCGGTTTCTGCGCGTTATCTCAGCAGAGACGAGTCACCATGGCCAAGGCATCTCGCACAGTCGCCAAGCGCGCGCGTGCCGGCAGAATTGCCGCCGGCAAGCACTATCGGATTCTTGTCGAGATGAGTCCGCACGAGAGGGTCGCCAATCTCGGGGCGTTTCGTCTCGATCACGCGTGCGTGCCGCAGCCTGAGCCCAGTGCGGCAGGCATGCGGCAGCTCCATGCCTTTGCCCGCGGGACGGCCGTGCTGGCGCTACGCAAGGCGGGGCGCTCGGTCACAGTGCTCGCCGACGCCGACGCGGAAGGCAAGCGCCTGCAGAAGCACGTCGGCAAGGGCGATCGCTTCAAAGGCGGCCGATACGGCCCGTCAGGAATCGGGCAACTCGTCTGAGCCGGCGCGGAGATGATGGCGATGGCCAAGATCCTGAACACCGCGGAGATCGAGTCGGCGCTTCTCTTTCTTGAGAACGCCTATCCGAATGTCTGCAAGCGCATCGCGCTGCCGGAACCGACACACGAAGGGCGCTCCGTCCACGCGCTCCGCGTGGGACTCGATATTTCTCCAGGCGTGCCAGGCGCGCTCGTCATTGGCGGCGTGCATGCGCGCGAATGGGGCGGGCCGGACATCGTCGTGCATTTCGCGAGCGATGTGCTGCGAGCCCACAAGGCCGGGAAGGGTCTGAAGTACCTGAAGAAGACATTCACGGCGGACGAGGTCAAGACCATTGTCGAGAGCATGACCCTGGTCGTCTTTCCCTGTGTGAATCCCGACGGCGTCGAGTTCAGTCACACACAGACGCACTATTGGCGGAAGAATCGCAACCCCGCTTCCGCCAAACCAAACAACCCGGACACGGTTGGCGTTGATATCAACAGGAACTACGACTTCCTGTGGGACTTCAGGAAGTACTTCCATCCCGCGGCGGTTGCCGAGTCGAGCCTCGCGTCGGATGACCCGGCGGACGAGACCTTCCACGGAGTGTCTTCGTTCTCCGAGCCGGAATCCCGCAACGTCAAGTGGCTGATGGACCAGTTGCCGAAACTGGCGCTGTTCGTGGACCTCCATTCCTACGCGGGAGACGTGCTGTACAGCTGGGGAGACGATCAGGACCAGAGCACCACGCCGAGCCAGAACTTCAAGAATGCCGGATTTGACGGCAAGCGCGGCGCCATTAACGACGGCTACAAGGAGTATCTGGGCGCCGCCGATCAGCAAGTCGCGACGAACATCGCGCAGGCCGTCGCCGACGCCATGAAAGCGGTACGCGGCCAGCGGTACAAGGCCCTGCAGGCCGTGGGCCTCTACCCGACCAGCGGCACCAGCGACGACTACTGCTTCTCCAGGCACCTGACGCATCCAGGCGTGGCGAAGACGTTCAGCTACACGATCGAATTCAACGTCGGCGCCGGCGAGGAAACATTTCTCGCCACCGCCGATTCAAAAACGCTCACGGCGACGATCCGCGATGTGGTTCCAGGATTGATCGCGTCGTGTCTCGCGCTTCCTGACGCTCATCGCGCCAGTGTCGCGCCGGGCAGCATCCCGCAGTCCGCAGCTCACATCAAGACATGGTGATTTCATTCAGGAGGCCAGGACCATGAAAAGACGCGCGGCGCACACGAAAAGCGGATCCCGCCGGACGAAGAAACGCAAGACATCGACGTCGGCTGTCCTCACGCCGTCTGCTCCGGTCAACATCACCAAGGGGCTGGGCCACCACTCGGAGGCGGCGATCGCCATCAACCCCACCAATCCC
>JBGOTP010000564.1:0-2671 GCA_041476545.1 Vicinamibacteria bacterium
ACGCGGTCGATGAGCAGGTAGAGCCGGCGAGGACTCCGGTGCAGTGTTCGGGCGATATCGGGAAGCTGAAGGACTTCATCGAGCGCGGCCGTGGCATCCGATGCAGGAGCCACGATTTCAATGTCACCGACCAGGTCCTCTCCCCGGCGAAGCGATCCGACCGGCGTGGCGAGACTGGTGCCGAGGACCTGACCGAGGCGCGCGAGAATCGGGTCCGCGATGGCCGCGGCGCGTCCGAGGGGAATCCGGGGAATCGAGGCGCGCAGTGTGGGGAGCGCGGCTGCGATGGCCGCTTCGACGGCAGGATCGAAACCCGGGAGATGCTGGATGCTCTGGCGTCGCACTTCGGCCGCCAGATCCGCAACGGAGGTGGCACCCAGCTGTTCGTGAAGGGTGCTCAGTTGCTCGATCGTGACCGCTCCCGATTCGTAGAGCCAGCGAAGGTCGGCGGGAAGATCGGCGATGGCAGACTCGCGGAGCACCCATCCGCCTGCCTCGAACATGTACCGGAGCCACTTGAGCACCTCGGGCGCGGTATCGGGGGGCGGTGATTCGAGAAGGGGGCCGAGGTCGGCGTCCGACGCGATCTGCCGGGAGCGGACGAGGGCGGACGCTCGAGAAAACAGAGCCATGCCCGCGACATCGCCACGGATCGCCGCCAGCAGGGCGAGCTCGTCCAGGGTCTGATGGAGCGGGACCGCTGCGGCTCCGCGGAGATCGTCAGAAATCGACGGATCAGCCTTTCAATGCGCCGGGTTCCGGAGTCGCCTGTTTTGGCGCTTCCTTGGTTTCGGTCGGCAGTTTGGCGTCAATCCACTCGGCAATGCCGCCCTTCAGGCTGGACGCACGGTAGCCTTGCCGAATCAGTTCACCGGCGACCCGCGAGCTGGCCAGTTCGTGCGGATCGGAATCGTAGACGACGATGTCCCGATCGCGCGGAAGCGAGGGGGCGGGACCACCGCCAGTGAAGCGGATCGCCCCGGGCAGCTTGAGGGTACTGTGTTCGTAGGGATACTTGAGACGCGCGTCAATGAGCACCGGGAGCACCGGCGCCGGACTGTTGTCGAGCTGCTGCTTCAGGTCTTCTTTGGAGATGCGAGGCACGGCCACGGTCGATATTGTCGTCGGGCCGTCATCGGACTGTCAATAAGGTGTGCTGTCAGCTGGCAGTGGCGCGGCTGAAGGGGACCACGGGCGACGGGTGCGCGGCGTGCCCAAGGTCAGGCTGGATCGTGCCGGACCGCATCTTCGCCCCGGCCACGGCGGCAGCCTCGGGACCAAGCACCCAACCGGATGACCGGCGACCGCAGTGGATGCAGCGAAGAAAGACGGTTCCCGATTCGCACCACTTTCCGTAGTCGTGGCGCCCCGAAAGATAACAGTTGAACCAGTCCCACATCATATCCTCGCCGTACTCGGTTCCTTGCCCCACGGCAAGAGCAGTGCCGCATCGCAAACTCTTTTGCGTCCTGTCCAAAAACGTGTGAAATCGCCAAAGCTCACGGCCGACGAGCAAACGTGAGTCGAAGACCCGGCCCCCAGGCAAGAGAACGCCGCACAATCTTGTAAGCCGATCACGAATCTTGATCCCACTTGCCGGCTCAATTGGTGTCTGTCGGTCGGGTTGATCGCCAGAACCACCGCGCCGCAGCCACAACGGCGACGCCGGCGGCTCCACTCTTGAGCAATCGAATGGCGCGCCTGGCTGGCGCGGCTGGCGGTCGAGGGGGTCGAGGCGGTCGTGGCGCCCGGCGTTCGGCCGCCGGCACCCAGCGGGTCAGGAAGGCAAATGCATCCGACGCGCATAGCGGACAGCAATCGTCCTCGTGAATTTCCTCGCAATCCAGGCAGAGACGGGCACGGCGAAGCTGCATGGTCTTCAGTTTCCCCCCCAGCCCCGTATATCGGCTGATGGCACTCTGAATCTCAGGGCCGGGCGAAGTCGGGCGGGCGGGGCAGTTGGGGCAGGTAGCCGCCTACGCGCCAGCGGCGCTTCGGCGAGCCTCGCCGTAGCTCGCCAGAAATCGGAGCGAGCGACGGCGGGGGCGGGTAGGGCAGGTAGGGCAGGCGGTCGAGCACCTGACACGCCAGTCCAGAACCGCTCTGGTTGCAGCAGTCCACCGCCAGAGATAAGCTTCGTCCGCACACCGTGGGCCCAACGCCGACCATCACGATCCATGTCCCGGGCCCGCTGCGCCCGTACTGTGGGGGCCGAGCGCAGCTCTCGATCTCGGCGCGTACCGTGCGCGCGGCGCTCGAGGACCTTGAGCGGAGCCAGCCGGTGTTGTATCGCAATATCTGTGACGAAACGGGAACCGTTCGCCGGCACCTGAACGTGTTCGTGAACTCGGACAACGCGCGCGACCTCGACGGGGTCGAGACGACGCTGACGCCGGGAGACGAGGTCACGATTCTGCCGGCGGTTTCAGGAGGTTGAACGTGGCGGATCGAGTCGTACTCACCATCGGCACCAAGAAGGGCGTGTTCGTCGCCGAGGGGGCCAAGCCGCGGCGCAGCTTCGCGCTGCGCGGGCCCTTCGGTCCCGGCGTCCCCGTGTACTCGACGCTCATCGACACGCGCGGCACGCCGCGCCTGTATGCCTCGAGCTGCAATCCGTTCTTTGGCATGAAGGTGTTGCGTTCGACGGACATGGGCAAGAGCTTCAAGGAGA
>JBGOTP010000565.1:0-2668 GCA_041476545.1 Vicinamibacteria bacterium
GACCCAAGACTCAGCGATGTTGCCGATGCAGTCCTTCGGGTCGGGGAGTAGCGTGCGATCCGACGGTTCGCGCGTGACGCCGTTTCGCCGCTCCGCCAGCGCGCGCCGCTCCTCGTAGACGTTCTCGAGCGACTCTGAATACGCCTCGAGATTGAGGTCGCGCCCACACTTTTCGTATCCCAGCGCCCCGAAGTCAGTCACCCGATCACCCCGCCGCCGCTGGCTCCGCGATGCCGGTTTTGACCGAATTGTCCGATCCTCGGGTATATGCCCGATTGACGGCTCGCGGCAAACCCGCTATTCATATCCGCGACAGGTATTTCTCTTGCCACACTGCAGGATCCACCCGATGGCGTCATCGCGCCATTCGTGGCCTTCACCGCTGGCGATACCAGACGTCGGTCGGTCGTTGGACACCACGGGAGCTCCCATGCGCCGGATGTTAGTACCGTTGCTCGTCGTTCTGATTCTTCCGGCCTTGTCGCGCGCGCAGGCCCCAGACACGGCTACCACGATCGATGTGCGGAGCTTCGGCGCCCAGTGTGACAAGGGCGCTCACGATGACACGGCCGCATTTCGCGCCGCCATCCTGGCCGCTGACGCCGCCCCGTTTGCCAGGATCACCTACCCTCCGGGCTGTTTCATCAGCGACACGCTCACGTTCGGAGGCCACAGCAACGTCTACTCGACGATTTCCCTGAGCGGGCCGAGTGAGTACCGGCCGATCACGTACGTCGGCCCGACGGATCGTCCAGCCCTGTTCATCGCGAGCATGGCGGCCTTCACGTGGGACCACGTCGGCCTCATCCGGAGCGGGTATGCCAATCAGAGCGGTCGAGGTTCGTCGGTCGGGATCATGCTCGGGGCGTCATCTGGCAGCGTTGGCACACGCAATACGACGATCACGTTCGATCACGTCGCCGTGTCGGGATTTCATATCGGCATGCTGGCGGGTGACAACGGATATCAGGCCTCGGAGGTCGACTGCCGGCAGTGCGGCTTCACGTACAACGACATCGGGTTCACGCCGTCCTTTTACAACAGCTTGAACTTCTGGTTCTGGGGTCTCCACCTCGTCAACAACAAAGTCGGCGTCAAGCTGGGCGGGCCGTGGGTGTCGACCGGCATCCATGTCGTCGGCGGCGACAGCGGGAACAACACTGTTGCCGACTTCGACATCGGCAACACGTTCGACGTGCTGTCCATCCAGGACTTTCGGGCCCAGGTCGTTCCCGGTGCGCTGTTTCTGACGAAGAAGGGGTACTTCGTACGCATCACGGGATCGACGATAATCGGGTCGAGTCACACCCAGCCGGTGATCGACCTGACGAGCGTGCAGTCCTTCGTGCTGGAGGACTCGATTGTGACGGGACAGATCGTGTCCACGGGCAACGGCCAGTTCGGATCGATGGTCCGTATCGCCCGGGTGCGCGTCGACCAAGGAACGCCGGGTTGGCCGCTGGTGCTCCCGCCCACACCGGATAGCCACGGGTTTCCGATGTATCTGGATCTCGCGATGAACATGCCCTGGCCGGGCGCCGGACCGCTGGCCTACACGTACGGCGGCACGAGCCCGTTCTTCCAGGGAGTGCGCTACTAAGGTTAGAGTACAATTCGCTCAGCCATGCCAGTGGCCGCGTGAGGAGATTCTCATGCGCGTTCGATTCAGATCTGCGTTCGTTCTCCTGACAATTCTGCTTGCCGCCGTCACGGTCGCTGCCCAGTCTCCGCGTGGGACACCGCGGCCGCCGGCGCCGAGAGGCATCACACTTCCAGCCGACCCCGAGGTCCAGACCAAGATCGAAGCGCTGCTCGCGATGCCGGACACGCTCCTCGCGACGGACTTCTATCGCATGGACACCCGCTTCGGTCCCAACGTGACGGTCGACGCCGTGGTGGTCACCGCCGTCGAATTGCGCACGCGGATTCGGGGCATCCGCATCGGCCTGCACGACGAAGGCAAACCCGTCGCCCGTTCGGCCTGGAGTTTCCTCGATCTCGACGAAGCCGGCAGCCTCTCGCGGGCGCTGACGGGCATGATCGACCTCACGACGAAGTGGACGGGACGCGAGGAACAGCGGTCAACGGATCTCGCGTTCAACTCGATCGGCGGCTTCGCCGTCGCTGTGCGCCAGTTCGCACACGCCCAGAGGGTCTTTCTGTCCTCCGGATTCCTCGATCCGATGAGCGCGTCCATCGAGATCACGGATTTCGCCGCGCTCAAGCAGGCGGTCGATCAGGCACTCGCGACCCTGGCGGATAAGGAGCCGGAAAGCCGGTAGAATGGTCCTTCCGCCGGTCGTTGCGGAAGGCTGCCCATGTTCAAGATCGCGATCGTTGCTCTGGCTTTGACGGCCCCGGTGTCGGCGCCGCTCATCCGGGAGCCTGCCCAGACGTCCTCGAAGAGCAGCAGCCAGCGGTCGCGGACTCCGGCCCCGTCGAAGCGCGGCAGCAAGCCGCCTGTTCCCGCGCCGGTGCCCGATCCGCCGCCGGCGACGGTGGCCCCGGCGCCCGCGCCGACGCAGCCGGTTACCCCGGCGGTCACGCCGGCGCCGGCGCAGAATGCCTCGACGACCGATGGCTGGCTCCTGCTGATCGCCGCCGTGCTCGCAGTCGGTGGCGGGCTGCAGTGGTGGACGATGCACCAGCTCGGACGCCACGTGCGCGA
>JBGOTP010000566.1:0-2644 GCA_041476545.1 Vicinamibacteria bacterium
CTCCGGTAATTCGACCGGAGTACCATCCGGCCTCACTCCAAGGAGTGGGACCTGGCCGCCCACGACGGGGCCGCCATACACAATCAGGAGTCCATCCGGCGACCAGACCGGATTGACCACCTGACCGGAGACGAGGCGAACAGGCGCGCGGCCATCGACCGGGATCTTGAACAACCCCGAACCCTGCGCGTCGGTGCCGGCTACCACAATCCACGTGCCGTCCGGTGACCAGTCGGCGCTGCCCTGGCCACCCGAAGGCTGGATTTCGATCGATGGGGCCAGGGTTCGTGCATTCGTGCCTTCCGCGCTCATGATCGACAGTCGTGGCTTCCCCGCTTGTCTGACAACGATGGCCACGCGGGCACCGTCGGGCGACACCGCAGGTGGCTCCGTGAGCGAGTCGTCCACAGATTTCCAAACTTCGGTCGCGTGTCCGTCCTGAAACCGCCAGAGGCCGTCGCCTGCGCCGCTGGCCGACAGATAAAACATCGACGTTCCTCCGAAACGCGGCGCAAGCGCTCGCGCGCTCGTCAGCGGATACGGCTGGACGTCGCGATCCTCGGGTTGTCGATCGACGAGCGGCACGCGCCACAGGCTGGCCTTGGGGTCTGCCACGGTGGCGACGACGCGCCGGCCGTCACGACTCGCCGACACGGATGAGTAATGCTCGAGGCCTGTGGTCACGCGTCGCGACGCCTTGGTCTCGACATCAAGCGACCACAGCCACGGCCCCGACTGGTCCTCGGCGCGCGCGATGTAGAGGATCGTACGAGCGTTGAGCGGCGCCAACAAATTTGCTGCAGTGTGCAGCGTGGTCAGTTGTTCTGGCGTGCCGCCAGATGGTCGAACACGCCACACGTTCATTTCTTCGGTCGGCTTCGACCCGTGGGCAAAGTAGATCCATTGGCCATCCGGTGACCAGACCGGATTGTGGTTGTGCATGCTACCGGCAAAAAAGCCCTCCATATCGACAACGAGACGTTGCGCGTCTGCGCCGGTGCGATCCGCGAGGTAGAAAGGATCCCCGCCTCCATTGATGAAGTACGCAAGGCGGCTGGCGTCGGGAGACCAGGACGGCGTGGTGGCACCCTGGCTCAGGAACGCACGTGGCGTCCCTCCCGTCAGAGGGATGAGCGACTTTGGCGCGCTCGAGTCGCCTGACTGGGTGAACCAGATCTCCCCTCCGTCGCCGGAAAAGCCGCAGATTGTCAGGAAGCCGGGAGCGCTGAGCGGCGGAATATCCTGGGTGAGGTTGAGAAAACTTCCGGTGCCCAGCCGACTCACCCAGAGGTCGAGTTGCCCGTCGCGGTCGGCGACAAACGCGACGAATCGCCCGTCTGGCGAAATTGCCCCGCCCGCTTCCGTACCCCCCCAATCCGTGACGCGCGAGAACCGTGCGTCGGCCAGGGGGTTGTCCATAGGCGGCGGCGCGGTCTCCCTGCTCAGCCAACTCGCCACCGCAGTCATGACGCTGATCGCGACGATCGCGATTCCTAGTGCAACACGCCAGCGCCGCGGCGCAGGGGCGATCTCAGCGGCCGCTGCGGTTGCGTGTGTCCCGGACAGGACCTCCAACGCAAACGCCAGATCGCGAGCGGACTGGAACCGGGCGTCGCGAGCTTTCTCGAGACAACGAGAAACGACGCGCTCGAACCCGGGTGACACGTTCGAGAGAGGCTCCGGTGGATCCTCCTTCAGGACCGCGGCCATCGTCTCGGCGGAGGTCGCGCGGGTGAACGCCGGACGGCCGGTGAGCATCTCGTAGACAATCGTTCCGAAGCTGAAGATGTCGGACCGCGCATCGACCTGTTCGCCGCGGACCTGCTCGGGCGACATGTAGCCCGCCGTTCCGACCACCATCCCAGCCTCGGTCTCCGTCGCGACGACAGTCGGCCGCGCCGCGCCCTCCTCGCTCGGCCTCGTGAGCTTGGCAATGCCGAAGTCGAGAATCTTCACCCGCCCGTCGCTTGTGATGAAGAGGTTGTCGGGCTTCAAGTCGCGGTGGACGATGCCCTTGGCGTGGGCGGCGGCGAGCCCTTCCGCGATCTGGCGCGCGTAGTCGATCGCTTTGCGCGGCGGCAGGGCGGCGCCCTGCAGACGGCTGCGGAGCGTTTCCCCCTCGAGCAGTTCCGAGACGATGTAGGCCGCGCCGGCGTGCGTGCCGACATCGTAGACGGCGAGGATGTTCGGGTGATTGAGCTGCCCGGCTGCGCGTGCTTCCTGTTCGAAGCGCCGCACGCGGCTCGCATCCGCTGCGAAGATCTCGGGGATCAGCTTGATCGCCACCTCGCGGCCGAGGCGTGGATCGCGTGCGCGGTAGACCTCGCCCATGCCGCCCGCGCCCAGCCAACCGACGATCTCATACGGACCGATCCTGGTACCAATCGCGATCGTCATGGGAGCGCGGGGGGCAGTGCTCTGGTGTCGGGATCGAGGGTGAACGGGGCGGTGGCCTTCATTTCGGCAGATCGATCAGGACGATATTCGAGTTCTCGCGCGAGCGGTCGAACACGATCTGTTTCCCGTCGGCTCTGATGTCGAAGGTCTGCAGGCGGCCCAGATCGCTCAGGTGGGTGAGCTGACGCTTGGCCGATGTGGCGAGATCGAGCAGCCAGAAGTCGGCCTGATCGCGAGGTAAGTAGAC
>JBGOTP010000567.1:0-2617 GCA_041476545.1 Vicinamibacteria bacterium
CGGTTCATTTGCACCGCGACGGCCCACTTGCCGTCGGGCGATGGGTATGACCGGTGCGCCATATCGCGATCGCCCGAAGGGACATACACGTCCCGTGCTCCAGCCCGACTCTCCGCTGCCGTCACGAGCCCCATGTGAATGTCGCCGTTCTTGATTTCTGAAAACAGGATCCGCTGTTTGCCCGACCAGACGAGACCGGAGGCGTTGGGCAACCAGACATGCGGCTGTCCGCCAGTGATCGGCACGACCCACGTATCCCATCGGCTGTTGCCGTCTCCTGTGGTGTACGCGACCTGCGAGTTGTCCGGCGAGAACACCGGGCTCATCTTTCGAGAACCGTCGTGCGTCAGCTGCACGGCCTCGCCGTCTGGCAGCATCTTGACGAAGATTTCTCCGGGCGTGAGAAATGTGTCGGGGCCGCGAACAAACGTCAGCATGCGGCCGTCCGAGGAGAGTGCCGGCTGGCTGACCGGATCGGCCAGACGCGTCAGCTGCACCCACTGGTTCTGCCCCACAGGTGCCAGCGCCCCGTTTCCCAACGGCTCGCGACCTGAAGACGTTCTCCACGTATACAGTCCGAGGCCGGCGGCCATCACCGCAGCGGCCGCGACGACCAGCCACGCCCCGGCTCGCCGGGCCAAGCGGTTCGAGGACGCGGACACCCGTCTCGCATCCATCGCGTCATCGAGCTCGACGCGCGCCTGGCCGATGTCACGTAACCGCCGATTGGAATCCTTCTCGAGACATTGCGCCAGCAGGCGCCGGACGGCGGCGGGGGTAGACGCCGGTAGCGCATACCAGTCCGGCTCGCGCTCGAGAATCGCCGCAATCGTGTCCGAGATCGTCTCGCCTGGAAACACCACGTGGCCGCTCAGTATTTCGTAGAGCACACAGCCGAACGCCCAGATGTCGGTGCGCGTGTCCAGCGGATTGCCGCGCGCCTGCTCCGGGCTCATGTACGTCGCCGTCCCCATGATCACGCCCTCGCGAGTGTCACCGATCGTCATTGTCGGTAACTGCGACACATCCGAACCGGGTGCAGCGCCGCCGCCGGCCGCTTTTGCCAGGCCGAAGTCCAGCACCTTCACGACGCCGGCGGGCGTAATCTTGATATTGGCGGGTTTCAGATCCCGATGGACGATGCCCTTCTGATGTGCCGCCTCGAGTGCCTCGGCAATCTGACGCGCGATCGGAAGTGCTTCTTCAAGCGGAAGCCCTTGAGCCTTGAGCCCTGAGCCCCGAGTCAGTCGTTCCGCCAGCGTGTCGCCGTCGACGAGCTCGAGCACGAGCGCGCGAATGCCGTTGGTATCTTCGAGCCCATAGATCGCGCCGATGTGCGGATGGTTCAGCGTCGCGAGTACGCGTGCTTCACGCTCGAACCGCGCGAGTCGATCGCGGTCCGCGGTGAACATCGCCGGCAGCACTTTGATGGCCACATCACGCCCGAGCTTCGTGTCGCGTGCGCGATAGACCTCTCCCATCCCACCGGCGCCGAGGGCGGAGAGGATCTCATAGGGGCCGAGACGAAGGCCGGGATCGAGGAGCATCTTCGTCGGAACGCGCGCATTATCACACACGCCTGAGCGATAATGGCACGATGACTGCGGACTCCACGCGAACCCGCGCCCGCCGCATAACGGTGCGCCGCTTCGCTACCAACGCTGAAGCCGACCGGCACGAACTGGAATACTGGCACCAGCTGTCGCCGGCGGACCGGGTTGTCCAGGCGTGGCGTCTTAGCCAGGAGTTGTGGCAGCTACGCGGTGAACGGCCAGATGAACACGGACTTTGTCGATCTGTTGTGCGCATTCGTCGCCGCTGACGTCCGCTTCCACGCTTCGCGTCCAATCACACCACGCGCGACGGGAGATCTCACTCTACCCGTCGTGCGCCGACGAAGCGGTGCGCCCAGTAGTTTGTCGTGAATCGCTCGACGCGGACGACGCCGCGCGAGCTGGGGGCGTGGACGAACTGATTGCCGCCAATGGCGAGCCCCACGTGCGACGCGCCGCGGCTGACGGTCTCGAAGAAGAGCAGGTCGCCAGGCTTCACCTCGCGCAGATCGATCTTCCTTCCCGCGTCATACTGATCGCGGACCTCGCGCGGCAGCCGCGTGCCGCTCCTCGCGAACACCCACTGCACGAAGCCGCTGCAATCGAAACCTGACGGATCGCTCCCGCCGTTGCGGTACGGAGTCCCTCGAAGCGTGAGCGCGGTCGCGACGATGGGAGTCCGGGCAACCGGCGGCGACGGGGGCGCCGATCGCGTCGCTGGAGGCGCCGGGGCGCCAGGGAACGGACGCGGCGTGCCGCCGGTCGTGGCACACGCGGCTGCGGTGAGGGCGATCAGAAGGAGCAGCGCGAAGCGGGCGTCTGTCAACACGTCTATTGTTATCGGCGTAACCCGTTTAGCTACTTAGTCTTTGCGTCTCCAAATTCTTGACACCTCAACGGCTCTCCGGGCATCATTATTGCGGATATGGAGCAAGCGCTCCTTCTCAACGCCTCGTACGAGCCTCTGAAAGTCGTTCACTGGCAGAAGGCAATCACGCTCTGGTGCCAGGGGAAGGTGGAGGTGATCGCGGTCCACGACCGCGAGATCAGGGCGGTGTCGTTCA
>JBGOTP010000568.1:0-2610 GCA_041476545.1 Vicinamibacteria bacterium
CCTGGTGAAGGAGCACCTGCGCTCGCTCGTCGCACCAACGGCGGCTGGACACAGATTGGACACAGCCGCCGCGCAATAACCGCGAACGGTCGCGATGGACCGCAAACCTGAGGGGCGCTCGGATAGTGGGACGCAACGAGATGCGATGGGACGCGAAGAACCGCACCGGTCTTGAAAACCGGCGGGCTGCAAGGCCCTTGGGGGTTCGAGTCCCTCGCCCTCCGCCTGGCGTACGTGACTCTGAGAGCCCGCGCATGAGCGTCCGGCCATGAACGGGCCATAACCGTTCGGAGGGCCTGGACCAATGCAATCTGACGACATCCTCGCGCTGCTGTCCGCCGTACTTCTTTCCCGGCGCGACGCGGTGATCGCCAAGGCCGACATCGAGCTGGCCGTCAAGAAACGCGCAGCAGATCATTGCAGAGGTCTCGAAGCAGAGCCCGCGAGGCAAGCCCGCGGGTTTTTCGGTGCAGTCGTGACAAGCTCATCCGGACAAGCTCTTGAGGATTCGAGTCCCTCGCTCTCCGCTGGACCCTACCGCTGACCTCCACGCGCCGCGCTCTCCAGCTCGTGCGCCTGCCGGCGCTGATCCGCGTCGCTCGAATCGAGCGCCATGGCGGTGTGCATCTCGTCGAGCGCCCAGTGGAACGCGTTGTACCCCTCGATGCCTCCCCGGCCTGACACGTTCCAGAACGTCAGGGCCAGGAGATAGTGGGGCTCCACGCGGGCCGGGCGCGCCGAACGGGCGCAGCTGAGGTCGGCGAGCGCCAGATCGTAGTGATCCAGCTGCAGGTCCTGCCGGCCCCGGTCGAGGCAGAACCAATAGTTGGGGCCGGATGCCATCGCCGAATCCAGGTGTGCCAGCCTACTGGTCGTGTCGCCGCGCGGCCACCGGGCGTTGGCGCGGTCCCAGTGCACGAACCCGGCGAGCGAGCCCAGTTGCGGGTTCGTGGCGGCATAGCGCATTGCGTCCCGGGCGAGGCTGTCCATGGCGGCGTAGCTGCCGCCCCAGCGCGGCAGCAGCCCCATCATCGCGCGGGCCCGGGTGAAGGCGGACGCCGGACTCAGGATCAGCGCACGCCGCAGCGCGAGCCGGTGGCCGCGGCGGTCGCCCCGAAGTTGTGCCACGTTCATGGCGATCCAGTACCCTGCGATGTCGCTCGAATCGACCCGGATGGCGACGGCGAGGTCGGCGAGCGCCTGCTTGAGCGCGGTCTCCATCGCGACGAAGCTCTGACGCGGCGTATTGCGCGCGGAGGCGGTCCCGCGTCGGCTCCTTGCAACGTTGACCTGCCATGCCGCCCGCGCCAGCCGGGCGTAGCGGGAATCGGGCCGGGCCGTGACCCAGTCATCGAGCGACGGACCGAAGCGGTCGTCCACGGCTGCGAACGACACGTCGTACGCGTCGTAGAGGAGGTCCTCCGCCGCGACGTCGCCGCGGGCGCGGGCCGTGTAATCCGCAAACCGGGCATCGAGGCTGTCGCTGTGGCCGAACCACAGCAGGTCGCGCACGGCGAGCGCTTCCACCGCCGTGAATGCCGCCGAGTCATCCGGCAAGGCGGCGGCCGGCGGTGACGACGGCTCCGGCGGATCCGGCCGGGCGGCGAGCATCTCGTACACGGCGCCTCTCCCCGCGAGCGCGCTGAACAGGCGACTCATCCTTCCGCTCGCAATCCAGTAGCCGAGCAGGATCGCTCCCGCGAGGGGAGGAAGCAGGATCAGTTTGACGACGGTCGCATGCTTCATCGTTGGCGCTCCGGTACGATGTCGACGCGCTCACGGTACGGCGCCGGACTCCGGAAGTCCAGACGCATGGTGCGGCTTTACGTGCTGTTCTGTTGGCGAGACAGGTGCCCGCTGCGAGTCAGAGACCCTGTGGGTCCGCTGGGCGGACATCGACTTTGACGGCGGGCGATCGGGTCCATTCGCTCCGCGACACTGTCAGTAACGCGGCCAAGCACGCCCGACTCCCCGAAGGCTGCACGAAGGTGCTCTTTCACACGCTCGTGGAACCCGGCCCGAGTCCTGGGCAAAAACGTGGCATATCTGCTGCTGGACAAGCCCTAGAGGGCTCGAAGGGCCGCAAAAGGAGCGCTCTAAGTCGTGAACGAACGCAATGAGTTAGTATCTGACGCAAGGAGAGGGCGGGAACTTGAAAACCGGCGGGCTGAGAAGCCCTTGGGGGTTCGAGTCCCTCGCCCTCCGCTGGATTCACGCGACAGGAGTGGACCAATGCAAAACGACGACATCCTCGCGTTGCTGTCCGCCGTACTTCTCTCCCGGCGTGACGCGGCGATCGGCAAGGCGGACATCGAGCTGGCCGTCAAGAACGCGCAACAGATCATCACCGAGGTCGCGAAGCAGGTTCCTCGGGGCAAGGCGGCGGGGTTCTCCGTGCAGGGGTGACCGTGCGCGTTGTACCGAGATGCTCACGCGCTTACCTTTCGGCCCTTCGGCCCAGAGGCCGAGCCCGTCTTCCGGAGCGGTGGCCGAGAGGCTGAAGGCAACGGTTTGCTAAACCGTCATACGGGCTTAAACCTGTATCGAGGGTTCGAATCCCTCCCGCTCCGCTGTGATTCGCGTCCGCTTCGCCCCGTCTCCCACCGGGTC
>JBGOTP010000569.1:0-2594 GCA_041476545.1 Vicinamibacteria bacterium
CTTGTTCAACCCGGGCCAGGGTTCATTGAACGCCGTGCGCATCACCACGCAACCGAGCTTCACGGTCGGCGAGGCCATACCGGTGCCACGACCGTTCCAGAGCGGCGTCCCCACTTCCGAACGGCCGTTCGATATCAGCCGGGACGGCCAGCATTTTCTCGGGCTCATCGACGCGGCGCAGACGCAATCCGGGGCGCCCGCTGCACTGCAGATTCAGGTGGTCCTCAACTGGTTCGAAGAGCTCAAGGCGCGCGTGCCGTCGAAATAGCAGGGGCGCTCACCCGCCGAAGCATGCCGGTAGGGGTTTTGATACAGTGAACATGCTGAAACAAATCGGCCGGCGTTGGCAGATATGTCTGTGGATAGGGATCGCCACGGCGCCGCTCGTCGCGGCCTCTCTTGATCAGGCCGCTACGAGATCCACGAGAGTCGCACTCTATGCGAGCGTCGGCGATGAGCTGATTTGCTACAGCGTAGATGTCGAGCGCGCCACGCTGACCAGACAGTCGTCGGTGGTGCTTCCCGGCTTTGTGCAGGAGGCATGGGCATCCTCATCGACGCAGTTTCTGTACGTCGCCTGGAGCAACGGCGGAGCGAGTTACAACGGGTCCGGCATCGCCGCCTCCGGAGACAAGCATGGGGTGACTGCGTTCCGGATCGATGCCTCGTCGGGCGCCCTGCACATTCAAGGTGCGGCAGCCCCGCTGCGCTCACGCCCAATCTACGTCACCGGGGACACTCCGGGCAGGCATCTGTTGGTCGCGTATAACGATCCGAGTGGGGTGTCCGTTCATACGATCAAGAGCGACGGGACGGTTGGTTCGGAGGTTCCGCAGGCCAGCGCCTTGGACGTCGGCATCTATGCCCATCAGGTCCGCGTAATCCCCACCAACAAGAGCGTCATCCTCGTGACGCGTGGGAATAAGCCCGCGGGCGCCACGCCAGAAGACCCGGGCGCGCTCAAAGTATTCCGGTACGACGACGGCGAGCTGACGAACCTGACCTCGATTGCGCCATCGAAGGGGCTCGGATTTCGATCGCGTCACCTGGATTTTCACCCGACACGTCCCTGGGTGTTCCTGACGCTCGAGTCGCAGAACAAGCTCGACGTGTTCACGAGAATGAACGATGACACGCTGAGCGGCGAGCCATTGTTCAGCAAGAACACCCTGGCAGGTCCTGGTGGCGTATCTCCCGGACAAGCCGCCAGCACCGTGCACCTGCACCCCAATGGCCAATTCGTCTACGTCGCCAACCGCGCCAGCGGCACGAGGGACTTCGACGGCACTCCTGTTTTTGCAGGCGGCGCCAACGACATCGCAGTGTTCCGCATCAACCAGGACACTGGCGAGCCGTCGTTGATTCAGAACATCGATACGCGAGGGATGACACCGCGGACGTTTGCCATCGACACGAGCGGCCGGATTCTCGTCGTAGGCAACCAGACGGCGATGGCAGTCCGCGAGGGAGACACCGTGAAACCGGTCCCAGCCAATCTGGCCGTGTTTCGGATTCGCGCGGACGGAAAGCTCGACTTCGTGCGTCGGTACGACGTTGCGGTCGGCCAAAAACCACTCTGGTGGATGGGGCTCGTCGCGATCCAGTGACTCCGCGGCGTGCCTGGACGCTCGCCGGGCCGCGCCCGCCGCCTTCACGTAGAATTGCCCGATGCGGGCATTGGTTCTCACCGGGGTAGCTCCTGCGCTGTTTTCCGGGTGGCTCGCGGTGTTTGCGGCAACTCCGGAGCGCGCCGTCGCGCAAGTCGAGGACCACCAATACAGCACCGCGGATATCCAGACCGGCTCTCGCCTGTACGGGGCGCAATGCGCGCTGTGCCATGGCCAGAATGGCGATGGCGTCGCGGGGGTGAATCTTCCCCGTCAGCAGTTCCGCCACGCTTCGTCTGATGACGACATCCGCAACACCATCACTACGGGCGTTGCCGCCGCCGGCATGCCGCCGTTCCGATTGCAGCCGGCCGAACTCGACGGGCTCGTCGCCTTCATCCGTTCCGGCTTCGACATAAGCGCGACGCCCTTCAAGGTGGGCGATGCGGGGCGCGGGAAGGCCGTCTATGACGGCAAGGGGGCTTGCGCGGCCTGTCACCGGGTCGCTGGCAAGGGCGCCGGCACCGCGCCGGATCTGAGCGAGGTCGGCGCCATCCGCCAGCCGGCCGCGATTCAGCGGTCCCTTCTCGAACCCAGCCGCGCGATGTTGCCGATCAATCGCCCCTTGCGCATCGTCACGCGCGACGGACGCACCATCCGCGGCCGAAGGGTCAATGAGGACACCGCCACGGTGCAGCTGATCGATGAAGGCGAACGCCTCGTCTCGCTTTCGAAATCCGATATCCGCGAATTCGAGCTCGGCACCGCCTCCGGTATGCCGTCCTTCGCCGGCAAGCTGACCGGCGAGGAATTGGCGGATCTGCTGGCCTATCTTCTTTCGCTAAAGGGACAGTGATGCGCATCTCTCTGCGATACGTTCTCTCGCTGCTGGCTGTTTTCGGATTGTCGACCACGGTCGCCGCGCAGGCGCAGGTCACGCCGGAGCGTCTCGAGCGGGCGGCGGCCGAGCCGCAGAATTGGCTCACC
>JBGOTP010000570.1:0-2591 GCA_041476545.1 Vicinamibacteria bacterium
GTGGCCGCCCAGCCACGGCCGCGGATACTCGGTGCGCGACAGAATGTCGGTCGGCGGAGGAAGTGAAGGGAGAGGACCCGCGTCCGAGTAGCTGGGAAGCGCGCCGCCACCGGAGTTCGCGTCGGGGCCCAGGGTGACAACTGACGCCCCGGCTGCTGCCGCGCTGACAGCCCCCTGGGCCGCACCGGGATTGACCGCGAACCCGCTGCCCGCCGAACCGCGTCCAGGGACGAGCGTGGGGAGGCGTCCTGACGGGCGCTGCTGATCCGTGGGCGCCGCAATGCGCACGCTCGCCACTTCCGTCAACAACCCGATCTGGTTGTGCCACCATCCGCTCCATGCCATCGCACCCTGCCAGAAGTTCGTGAACGTCGCGTTATAGATGATGCCGTCCTTGCCGGCGGCCTCGAGCGCCGCCGCCTGCGACTGTCCGAGGATGGCGTTCCACCTGTAGATCAACGGATGCACGTTCGGATTGATCGGATCGGTTGCGGGCATGACGAAGATGCGCGCGCCGGTCTGTCCCATCTGGTGTTGATCCAGCCAGATGGTGGGCAGCCAGTCGTGCCAGGCGAGTTCGGCCGTGTAGAGACTCTCCTTCTGTGTGAAGGCGTACATATCGCGGTTGTTGTCGTGCCCCGCGTACGGGTGATACAGGTACGGCAGCGGGCTCGATTCGAA
The DNA here is from genome assembly GCA_041476545.1 of Vicinamibacteria bacterium. Taxonomy (GTDB): domain Bacteria; phylum Acidobacteriota; class Vicinamibacteria; order Vicinamibacterales; family CAVVIG01; genus JBGOTP01. The sequence goes on from JBGOTP010000570.1 coordinate 682, forward strand.
CGGCGTGCCGAGGTTGCGATTGAACCAGTCGGTGACCAGAATCTGCCCGTCGGGGTTGAGACTCGGCACGAGGACCACGATCACGTTGTCCAGAATCTTCCGGACGAGCGGCGAATCGTCCGTGACCAGCCGGTGCACGAAGTCGAGCGACATCTGCGTTGCGCCAATCTCGGTGGCGTGCACGCTGCACGTGATGAAGACCACGGCCTTGCCCTGGCGGAAGATGTCGTCGCGGTCCCGAACACTCGGCGGGCCGTTCTGGAAGTAGAGTTTCCGTTCCAGCTCCTTGTAGCGATCGAGGTTTCTGATGGTCTCGGCCGCGCTGATTTCGAGGACAATGAACGGATTCCCGTTCGTGGTCGGGCCGAGTTCGCGGTAGTGCACGCGGTCTGAAGACGCCGCCGCGAGTTTCATGTACTCGACGATCTTGTCCCAGCGCACGAGCTTGTTGTCCGTGCCGACCTTGAACCCGATAAACTGTTCCGGGGACTGGAGCGTGCCGGCGGCGGTCACGCTGCCTGCGTGGGCCAGCGACAGCGCAACCAGTCCGGCAAGGACGGCGACGAGCGGGAAGGTACGCCGCAGGGTCACTCCGGAAGGATATCAGCCTTCACCATGGAAAGACGCGAGCCAATAATGGAAAACCTGGGAAGCCGTGGTGGCGCCCTGCGAACGACTCGCATGGATGACATCCAGGCGCCCATCATTCCTGTGATCGGCGGTCTCATTCGCGAGGTACCGGGCACGATTTCGCTCGGCCAGGGCGTCGTCCATTACGGTCCCCCGGCCGAGGCGATCGACGCGGTACGGTCGGCGCTGGAACGTCCATCGACTCATGAATATCAGGACGGTGCCGGGTTGCCCGCTCTCGTCGCGCGCATCGCGCGAAAGCTGGCGGCCGAGAACGGCATCGATATCGGCCGAGGGAGCCGCATCATGGTGACCGCTGGCGCCAACATGGCCTTTATGCACGCCGTGCTCGCCACGACGGTTCCGGGCGACGAAATCATTCTGCCCGTGCCGTTCTATTTCAACCATGAGATGGCTGTCGAAATGGCCGGTTGTCGCGTGGTGTGCGTCCCGACCGACGACCGCTATCAGCTTCGCATCGACGCCATCACCCGCGCGCTCACGAGCCGCACGCGCGCGATCGTGACGATCTCTCCGAACAATCCAAGTGGCGCCGTGCTCGGCGAGTCGTCTTTGCGAGAGGTGAATGCGATCTGCCGTGAGCGCGGGCTGTACCACATCGCCGACGAGCCGTACGAGTACTTCACGTACGGGTCGGCGCGCCACGTATCGCCAGGGTCGTTCGCGAATGCGGCCGGGCACACGATTTCCATCTACTCGCTGTCGAAAGCCTACGGGTTTGCGGGATGGCGCATCGGCTACATGGCATATCCCGAGCATCTCGCATCCGGAATGATGAAGAGCCAGGACACGATCCTGATTTGCCCGACGATTGCGTCGCAGGAGGGCGCGACCGCGGCGCTCGCCGTCGGCCGCGCGTACTGCGAGCCGCACGTTCAAGAGCTTGCCTCCATCCGCGAGATCGTCGTCTCCAGGCTGGCGGCGCTTGGGTCGATCGCGACCGTGCCGGCAGCCGACGGCGCGTTCTACTGTCTGATGAAGGTCAACACCAGGCTGCATCCGATCGCCGTCGCGGAGCGACTGATTCGCGAGCACAAGGTGGCCGTGATCCCAGGGACAGCCTTCGGCATGACCGAGGGGTGCTACTTCCGCGTGGCGTACGGCGCGCTGCAGAAAGACACCGTGACTGAAGGCATCGGCCGCCTGGTCGATGGCCTGCGCGCGATCTGTGGATAATCCTCGTCTCGCATGGGGCGCGGCAGGGCTTGCGAAATTCGTGGGATCGGAGTGACCAATGGCTGACGATGAGAAGGCGGTGA
>JBGOTP010000571.1:0-2581 GCA_041476545.1 Vicinamibacteria bacterium
CAATTACGCGGGCACCCGACGGCCGCCATCTTCACTTTGTGCGGCGTGTAGAGCTGTTCGAAGCGGCGCTCCATCTCGATGCCGACCGCCGTGGAATCCTGTGTGCCGAACCGGCAGAACTCGGTACCAACGCACGTCTTCACCATGCGCACGCCCTTGGTGTACGCCTGCCCCGACGGCATGCCGAGGTCCGCCCACACCTTCGGGAGGTCCTCTTTCTTCACGCCCAGCAGGTCGATGCGCTGGCTGCCGGTGATCTTCACCATCGGGACCCGGTACTTGTCCGCGACGTCGGCAATCCGCCGCAGTTCATCAGGGCTCGTCACCCCGCCGCGGATCCGAGGGACCACCGAAAAGGTCCCGTCCTTCTGGATGTTCGCGTGGACGCGATCGTTGATGAAGCGGGCCGATCGATCCTCCTCGTGATCGCCGCACCAGAGCATGTCGAGCATGTAGCTCAGCGCCGGCTTGCAAACCTCGCACCCGTGACCATTGCCGTAGATATCCAGCACCTCCTGCACCGATCGGAGGCGCTGGCTGCGCAGGATGTCGCGCAGGCGATCCTCTGCGAACGGCACGCACGCGCACATCACCTTCTTTGCCTCTTCCTCGAACTCCGGCGCGACTGCGCGCAGCAACTCCTGGCACAGGCTCGTGCAGCTCCCGCATCCCGTGCTCGCGCGCGTGCATTCCTTGAGTTGAGAAAGCGTGTTGACGCCGCTCTCGTGAATCGCGCGGATGATGGTGTCTTTCGTCACGCCGACGCAGCCGCAGATCGTGGCGCCGTCGGCCATCTCCGCGACGTCGAGACCCGCGTCGGCGGCCGGCGGCGGAAAGAGCAGGTGCCGGCGCTGATCGGTGAGGTCGGCATCAGTCCTCAGCCACTCCATGTAGCGGTGGCTGTCCGAGGTATCGCCGACCAGAATGACCCCGGCGAGCTTGCCGTCGCGCAGCGTCAGCTTTTTGTAGATCCCAAGTGCTCGATCCTCGTAGCGGACCGGCTCCGCGTTCTGCTCACTCCAGTCGCCAGCCGAGAACACGTCGACGCCCATGATCTTGAGCTTGGCTGCCTGCACGGTCCCGACGTAGGTCGGCCCCTTGTTGCCGGTGATCGTGGCGGCCAGCACCTTGCCCTGCTCGAACAGCGGCGCGACCAGCCCGTAGCACACGCCCCGGTGCTCGACGCACTCGCCAACCGCAAAGACGTCCGGAGACGAGGTTTCCATGTGGTCGTTGACGACGATGCCGCGATTGACACTCACGCCTGCCCTGTGGGCAAGGTCCACGTTGGGACGGATGCCCGCCGCCACCACGACCAGATCAGCCTCGAGGCAGCTGTCATCCGAGAGCGCCACGCCTTCGACGTGGCCGTTGCCCAGGACGGCCACGGTCGTCCGTCCGAGCAGCACGCGGATGCCGAGCTCTTCCATCTTCCCCATGAGATAGGCCCCGCCATCCGGATCGAGCTGGCGCTCCATCAGCGTCGCCATCAGGTGCACAACCGTCACCTGACAGCCCTGCACCTGGAGGCCGCGCGCAGCTTCGAGACCCAGGAGGCCACCGCCAATCACCACGGCTCTCGTGGCCGGCCCTGCACGGCGGATCAGCTCACGCGTGTCGTCGAGCGTCCTGAATGCAAGGACGCCGTCCTTGTCAAGCCCTTCGATGCGCGGCATCCACGCGGAGCTTCCTGTTGCCAGCAGCAGGGTGTCGTAGGGCGTGACGCTGCCGTCGTTGCCGGTGACCGTCTTTGCCACCGGGTCGACATCCACGATGCGCACGCCCACGTGCAGGCGGATGTCGCGCTGCTGGTACCAGTCGAGTGGGTTGATGACGATGTCGTCGGCGGCCTTCTCTCCCGCCAGCACCGATGACAGCAGCACGCGGTTGTAATTGACGTGCGTTTCGTCACCGAAGACGGTGATGTCGAAGCGCGGGCCGTGCCTGAGAATCTGCTCGACGCACGCCATGCCGGCCATCCCATTGCCGACCACGACCAGTCGCTTCATGGCGTCGCCCTTTCCACGCGCACGGCCGACTGCTTGTAGTTGGGTTCGCGTGACATCGGATCGAACGCGCTCTGGGTGACCTGATTGGCGTTGGCTTCCGCGTAATGGAACGGAACGAAGATTTGCCCCGGCGCTACCGTTTCCGTTACGCGCAGCTCAACCCCGCTGATCCGTCCGCGGCGCGACACGACGTCGACACGGTCCTGCGGCTTCAGGTGCAGGAAACGCGCGTCCCGTGGATTCATCTCGACCCACGCGTTCGGCGAGAGCCGCTCGAGAATTGGGACGTTGCCGGTCTTCGTGCGCGTGTGCCAGTGCTCCACGGTTCGCCCGGTGTTGAGCACGAGCGGGAACTCGCGAGACGGCTGCTCCGGAAACGGCTCCCATGTGACGGGGATGAGTCGCGCCCGACCGTCGTCGGTTTGAAACACGCCGTCCGCATACAGGCGTCGCGTGGCCGCGGGGTCCGTTTCGCCGGCTCGATACGGCCACTGGATGCCGCCGGATTCTTCGATGGCCTCGTAGGTCATGCCCGAGTAGTCGCAGAGCCGCCCCTCGGAGACCCGCTTCCA
>JBGOTP010000572.1:0-2572 GCA_041476545.1 Vicinamibacteria bacterium
AGATCGCGATGAATGATGTTTTGTTCGTGTGCGGCTTCGAGCGCGTCGGTGATCTGCCTCGCGATCGCCAGCGCCTCGTCCAGCGGCAGCCCTTCGCCCTTAGCCCTCTGCCCTGAGTCCGTCCTCCTGTGCCCTTCAATCCGTTGTGATAGATCCTCGCCCTCGACGAGTTCCATCACGAGCGCGGTCGTGGCCCCGGATCGCTCCAGGCCGTAGATCGCGGCGATGTTTGGGTGATTGAGCAGCGCGAGGACTTCGGCTTCGCGCTGGAACCGGGCCAGCCGCTCAGCATCCGCCGCCACCGCGGCCGGCAGCACCTTGATGGCCACCGCCCGCTTCAGGTTCGTGTCGGTGGCTTTGTAGACCTCGCCCATCCCGCCCACGCCAATCTGCGCGGCGATTTCGTACGGGCCAAGACGAGTGCCGGGGGCCAGGGCCAATCGTTGTGGATTATACGGGCGAGGAGCCCCTGCCAGCAGGATTAGAAGCAGTTGCCCGCAGACGGAGAATCGGAGGCTTCGTTCTACGAGTGCAAGGCGCTGGGGTGCTGCGACCTAGGGCCGCCGGTAACGCTTCATGAACTCGAAGATCGCGGTGTAGCCCGTTGATGGCTTTCCGGTATTGAAGTACTCAATCGTGCCGAGGCCGTGGTCGAGGCCGTCGAAATAGCGGAACTCCAGGTTCGTCTTGCCGGCCGCCTTGGCCTTCTGCTCGAGCGCTCGAACGCCTGCGGCGGACGTGTTGTGGTCGATCTCGCCCTGGAAGAGCCCGACCGGCATCGAGAGCTGCGACAGCAGGTCCCACATCGTCGGCTGGCTGGAGTGATCCTTCACCCACGCGCGCATGGAACTGGGCACCTGCGCCGCTGCGTCGGCTTGAAGCCACGGGATAAAGACGTCGAAGTTATCAGTCTGGATCGCCTCGACCAGCGGCCCGCTGGACGCCAACCGCTCGTCGCGCGTGTAGACACCATCGCCGTTGTGGTCGAACACGCCGAAGCCGGTCCCCGGCGGCAACTGCTTGCGGATGCCCTTCGGATCGGCCTCGAATTCGGCGGCCGAAATCCTGCCGTCCTTGTTGATGTCCCAATTGGCGAGGTGCGCGAGATAGGCGCCGTCCGATGCCATGAACACGAGCGAATCCTTCAGCGTCGACCCGATGACGCCGGAGAGCACGAGGCCGCCGATCTCGCTCGGGATCCGAACCGCGATTTCCGCGGCCAGCAGCGTCCCTTCGCTGATGCCCCGGAGGACAATCCGCGATCGATCGACGCCGGCCTGTTTCTGCAGCGTCCTCACCGCCGAGATGCCATCCTGAACCTTGTTCGCGAGCGTGCTCGTGTCGTAGACGACCCGATCGATCACAGGGCCGCCACCGGCGTTTGAGGACACGCCACGCCCTTCGTAGCTGAAGAAACCGATGCCGAGCGGCGCGAGCTGCTCGCGATATTGGTTGTAGATCGGGACGCGCACCCCGCGCGCGTTCCGCAGTTCCCCATCCTTCGTTGCCGCTTCGGCGGTCTGCACGAGCATCAGGACGGGATGGAGCCCCGGCGTATCGGGCAGCGTCAGCCGTCCGAGCATCGGGTAACCGTCGTGTGACGTGAACGCGATATCGCGCGTGATGGTCTTTGGTGCGGGCGTGCCGGGCTGCGCCAACGCCTGCGCCGGCGTCAGCGCGAACACGAACGCCCCGATTCCAACCGCGAGAGTCAGACGCCTGATTTTCATACACCAATCTACTTCGGCGCGGCGAACGGGATCGTCGGCGGCAGCTTCTCCTGCGACTCGACGATCCGCCGGGCGGCGTAGTTCACCACCGTCGCCTTGTTTCGGATCGTCTCGAGGTAGGCCGTCCGCAACAGTTGTTCGCGTCGGCCGCGCAGCGTGGCCGTAATGCCGTTGCGCACCTCGGGCATGCTGGGGTCGCGCTGGCCGGCGGTCTGCTTGGCCACCACGGCCACGATCGTGTGCCCGCCTTCCATGCTGACGACGCTGACGGTGCCCGGCTGCGATTTCAACACGGCATCGCGCAGCTTGGGCGGCGCCTGGCGCAGCGCCGACATCGACACCAGCCCGACATCCCCGCCTTGCTGCGCCGACTGTGGCTCCTCGGAGTAGTCCATCGCCAGCTCGTTGAACGGCGTGCCCGCCTTCAGACGCTCCATCAGCATCTGCACCTTCGCCGCCGCCGCCTGCGGCGTCGTCGCATCGTCGCCGGTGCGGTTGTTCAGGCCTGCGTCCTTCGCCGCCGTTACGATGATCTGGGCGAGGTGGAACGAATCTTCCGCCAGGTTGAACTGCGCCTTGTTCGCCTGGAAGAAGTCGCTGATGTCGTGGTCCGTGACGGTGATCTTCGAGGTCACTTCCCGCTCGATCACCTTCTGGGCGATGAGGTCCCGGCGGAGCCCTTCACGCATGTCCGCCACAGTCAGATGGCGCGCGGCAAGCTCCTTGTTGAAGGCATCATCGGGAGTGCTCTTCTTCACGTCGCTGAACGCGGCGTCGAGTTCGGACTCCGGCAGGACGATCTTCAGCTCGTTCGCCTTGGCGAGCATGATGTCCTGGGTGAT
>JBGOTP010000573.1:0-2558 GCA_041476545.1 Vicinamibacteria bacterium
CCAGACATCCCGAATTCGGCGGTGCCGTCGTAGCGTCCCGGCACGCGACTCGGATGCACCTGCATGCCGCTTGGCATCACCATGCCAGGCATCGCCATGTTGGCGGTGGCCCGCACGTCGCCCATGTCAACGAGCGCACCGCCGTCGCCTGCACGAAACTCAATGCTGAAAGCGTTTCGGCCTCGCTGCAGTGTTCCAGTTGGCGACAGTAGGAAAATGTCCAGATCGCCGGATCGCATCCGATTCACGACGCTGCCTGCCTGCGGTTGATCCGCGGCGTGTCCACCGTGGGCGGCCCGACGCCAGACCGCCCAGGAACCGCCGGCCAGGATAGTGACGACGGCGACGACGACAGCGAGATAGATGGCCGGTCTGCGCCAACCGCCCGAGCTGGAGCTCGGGCCTACGTAGGTATCGACGTGTGGACCGACACTTGGGCCTAGAACGGAAGAAGGTGCGGTGTCTGGAAGGCGTTCGTGCTGCAAGCCGAGCTGACGTTCGCGCAGCCACGAGAAGATGACCGGCGTCACGATCAGCACGTGCACCAGGGACGAGACCATTCCCCCGAGCACCGGTGTGGCCAGCGGCTTCATCACTTCGGCACCGACACGCGTGCTCCACATGATCGGCAGGAGTCCGGCCACGACGGTCGACACCGTCATCAGCTTCGGCCGCAAACGCAGCAGCGCGCCCTCCATCACCGCGTCGCGGAGCGCCGCGCGCGAGAGCGTGCCGCCCTGCGCCTGCCGTTTGCGTTCGACCGCTTCCTCCAGGTAGATGACCATCACCACGCCTGTCTGGACGGCGGTCCCGAAGAGCGCGATGAAGCCCACCCACACGGCCACCGAAAAGTTGTAGCCGAGGAGCCAGAGGAGGTAGACGCCGCCGGTCAGCGCAAAGGGCACGGCCATCAATACGTGCGCGGCTTCAAGAACCGAGTGATAGGTGAAGTAGAGCAAAACGAAGATCACGAGGAGCACGATCGGCACGACGATCTGGAGACGCTGACGCGCGTGCTCCTGGTTCTCCCAGCGTCCACTCCAGCCCACGTAGTAGCCAGGGGGCAGTCTCACGTCGCGCGCCACGGTCTCGCGCGCTTCCCGCACGAATCCCCCCACGTCGCGCCCCTGCACATTCAGCAGCACCGTCACCAGCAGGAGGCCGTTCTCCGACGAGATCATCGCGGGGCCGCGCGAGTGATCGATAGTCGCGAGCTGCGACAGCGGGATCTGTGCGCCGATCGGCGAGGCAACGAGCACCCGGCCGAGGGCCTGCGGATCGGCACGGAACTCGGGGGCGTACCGCACGCGCACGGGAAAGCGCTGGCGGCCTTCGATGGTCATCGAGAGGTTTGTCTCGCCTACGGCGTTCTCGATCACCTGCTGCACGTCGCCCACGCCAATGCCGTACCGAGAGGCCGCCGCCCGGTCGATCTTGATATTGAGGTACTGACCGCTCGTGACCTGCTCGGGATACACGTTGCTGGCGCCGGGAACCGTTCGCACGACCTCAGCAACTCGCCTCGCCAGCGACTCGAGCGTGGGCAGATCAGTCCCGAACATCTTCACGCCGACCTCCGACCGAATGCCTGTCGTCAGCATGTCGATCCGGTTGATGATGGGCATGGTCCAGATGTTCGACACGCCGGGGAGCTGCGCCGCGCGGCTCATCTCCGCACGCAGTCGATCCAACGTCAGCCCCTGGCGCCACTCTGCCTTCGGCTTCAAGTGCACGATGGTCTCGGTCATGTTCAGCGGCGCAGGATCCGTGGAGGTGTCGGCTCGCGCGACCTTGGCCACGACGTACGCCACTTCCGGAAACGCCATGAGCGCCGCGTTCTGTTTCCTGGCGTTCTCGGTGTTCTCCTCGAGGGAGATGCTCGGATCCGCAATCGGCATGAACATGACGTCCCCTTCGTTCAGCGGCGGCATGAACTCGCTGCCGATCCCGCGGGCGACGAGCAACGCGCCGGCAAAGAGCAGGGCAGCGGCGCCAATCGTGAGCCCGCGATGGGCCAGAGCCATGCGCAACGCAGGCTCGTACACGCGCCGGATCGCGCGCATCACCGGATTGGCGTCTTCGGAATGAAACGTCCCGCTGAGGAGGAGTGAGCACAAAACCGGCACGAGCGTGACGGCCATGACGGTCGCGGCAAGGACCGCGAACGTCTTTGTGAACGCAAGGGGATGGAACAGCTTCCCTTCCTGTCCGGTCAACGCGAAGACCGGGACGAAGGCGAGCAGGATGATCGCCATCGAAAAGAAGACGGGCCGCCCAACCAGGCGAGTCGATTCGAGCACCGTCGTCCACACCAGGCGGCGATCGCGAGGATCCACCTTCCGCTGTTCCACAAAGCGGAAGGCGTTCTCGGTGACCACGATGCCCGCATCCACCAGTACGCCAATCGCAATGGCGATGCCGGCGAGGCTCATGATGTTGGAGGAGATCCCCGCGTAGTACATCCCGAGAAACGCCGTCAGTACTGCCAGGGGCAGCGGGAGGGTGACGATCAGAATGGACCGGAAGTGCATGAGGAACAGGATGTGCGCCAGCGTCAC
>JBGOTP010000574.1:0-2534 GCA_041476545.1 Vicinamibacteria bacterium
AGAAGACATTGAGATCGGCGGAGCCGGCCGCCTTTGTCAGGCCCTTCGCGGTCAAGGCACGGTCGAGCGACGCCTCGATGCGCTTTTTCGTCAGCTCGCTGTTCAGGGCCGGGCTGGGGCTTTTCAGGGAGCCGTCGCGGATCGCGAACGTCTTGAACTTCGCGAAGTCGACCGCCTCATCGAACTCAGTTGTGATCTTCTGCGCGAACGCGGACTGGACGAACATCACGCTCAGACAGACAGCGTAGAGCTCGATACGCACGGGGCCTCCTCTGAAACGCGAATGTGGCGGCTGACCGGACGGCCGCTCAGCTGCGGCCGCGCGAGTAGGCTACCACGACACGCTCGAAGGATGGCGTCTCAATGAGCGCAGGCCCGCGGCCGTCAGCTGCAGCGGCGTGTTGCGCCGCGCCCTACGATTGTTTCGGTCGGAGCGAGAAGCGATCGCCTTAGGTCGGAGGAGGCTATGAGCAATTTAAGGGATGGCGGCTGTCAATGCGGCGACGTGAGATACCGCTTGGAGGGCGAGCCGATCGGACTCGCCGTCTGCCATTGCACAGAGTGCCAACGCCAATCGGGAAGCGCCTTCGGAATGAGCTTGACCGTTCCAAGCAATTCCTTCCGACTGCTCTCCGGCGAGCTGAAGACGTTCACGGTGCAGTGCGACAGCGGCCGGACGAAGCACTGCGCCTTCTGCCCTAGATGTGGAACCCGAATCTACCACCGGCTGATCGACGCGGTCTTTAGCGTCAAGCCCGGCACGCTCGACGACACTTCCTGGCTTTCGCCTGGGGCGCACTACTGGACGAAAAGGAAGCAGCCCTGGCTTCCAATCCCGGATGCGGCGCGCTGCTTCCCCGATGATGGCTAGGCCCAGAACTAGTGCGGTCTGCGGCGCGGCGCAACGCCACGCTTCAGCCGCGTGCGTTTGTCAGGCAGACGCCTCGTGGCCCCTTAGCTCGTGCGCAGAGAGCGCACTAATCGTGACGTAGTATCCGTCCGGATCCCTGAGCGAGAACTCCTCTGTCCGAGTATTCGGGTTCGCGTGCGGCTCCTCTTCGAGCCGGTCGACGAGAACGCGTGCCCGGTTCAGTGCCGTATCGAAATCGTCGACGCGGAAGAACGAGAGGAGCCCGTTGCCGGGTGTCGCGTTGTCCCGGCTCGTCAACGACGGATGCTCGTGCGCGCCTCACTGGTGGAGGCAGATCAAGACGGTTTCATCCGAATCCAGGATCTGACCAAAGTCGGCGTGGCCCGGTCGTGTCTCGGGCTGGCCGAAGAGCGACTGGCACCAATTGAAGCTACTCGGCACATCGCTTACGCCGATGATCGTCCAGGTGCGTTTCATGACAGTTCTCCCGTCGGCCTGACGGATCGACGCTCAGCCGCAACGGCTTGTTGGGCGGCAGGCCTAGTGTCTGATGACTCTTCGCACGCATTCGAGCGCGGGGCGGCTGAACCAGGCGACGGCCGGGGACAGATCACCGAGCGCGGGGCGAGCGAATTCATTCGCGTAGAGGAGGCCGTCAGAGCCATTCGCGAAGAACACGATGCCGTTGGCGCTGCTCTGGGAGAATGCCGCAAAGGCACGGAAGGGGCCGCTGTCGCCCCATTGGAAGTAGAAGGCACCGTCTGGACGTTCGAGCACGCCCCAACCCAGTGACCAGCCAAGCGTGTACGAGTCATGCGGAGCGTCGGAACGCTCGATCGTGACTTGTCGGTTGTGGAACTCTGCGAGTGTCTCGGACGACAGCGCCGATCCGCCTGCTTCGTATCGAAGCAGACGGACATAGTCTTCGGCGTTGCTCAGCAAGGAGAGTGCGGCGATGGGATGATCGATCCGCCTTGCTTCGCGGGATGGAGAGCGGCCCCAGTGACCGCGTGCGGTCCTACTCGAGCTGCTTGCACCCACAAGCGTCGTGCGAGACATGCCCAGCTCTTCGAAGAGCTCCCGTGAGAGGTCTTCCATGGACCGGCAGGACTTCTGCTCCAGGAACTCCTGCAGGATTCCGTAGCCTTCGCCGGAATACGAGAAGCGCTGCCCAGGCTGGAATTTGAATTTGAGGACGTTGCTGCGCCCGTCGTCGAGAGGGTCGCCGCTCCGGTTTGGCAGGCCCGAGGTGTGGGCGAGGAGGTGCCGGGGTGTGACGCTTGCGTAGGTCGCGCGGTCTCGAATGCGAGGAGCTTTCACCGTTCGAGCCACCAGCTCGTCGAGATCGAAGACGCCGGCCTCGAACAGGCGCATCGCGATCGAGGCAATGACCGGCTTGGTGAGCGACGCCCCCTCGAAGAGCGTGTCGCGCCGCACTACCTCACCGGTTTCCATGTCGGCTACACCCACCGCACCCGACGAGATCAGCTCACCGTGCATTAGAACTGCGAAAGAGATCCCGGGTACGCGACGAGTGTCTACGAGCGTCTGGGCGACCTCGGCGCTAGACGCTCCGCTCAAGTCAGGTAGCCGCGCGGGCAACCGGTGAGAACAGCGACCGCCACCATCCATGCGGCGCGAGCCGGCCGGCGCGTTCGGTCCA
>JBGOTP010000575.1:0-2532 GCA_041476545.1 Vicinamibacteria bacterium
GATGCTGCTGTCGGGGACGCTGGCGAACGGTCAGCTGCTTGCGGGCCGGGCCGCGGCGGTCGACAGCCGCGTCGGAGAGGGGCACGTGGTGATGTTTGCCATCCGGCCGTTCTGGCGGTGGCAGACACAGGGCACGTACACGCTCGGCTTCAACGCGATCATGAACTGGAACGATCTGGATGCGCGGGGAAACTGAACGAAGTTAGAACTTAGAACTGAGAACTTAGAAGGACATAGTGCAGTCGTAGTGCAGGGCTTGAGCCCTGCCGTGTCGGGCCGGAGCTCAGCGTGACGCCTCAGTCGTTTTGTAGCGCCATCGGTTTGAGCCGTCCCAGATTTCCAGGGTGGTCTTCCCCTCGTTTGTTTCGAGCTTGAAGGCGTGACCCTTCTCGATTTCCTGAAACACCAGCTGGCCACTGGAGTCGAACAGGCACACCGTGTGATACGGCGTGTAGCCGTTCCCGGATCCGAGGACGGCGGTGTAACGACCATCGATCGCGCCGACGTAGATGTCTCTGAATGCGTTTCCGTTTGGGACGCCGATCCGCGTCTGGAGCTGTCCATCCGGAGAGCGAACGGTGAGGCCGTCTCCCTGAAAGTAGAACAGCGCCTCCTTGCCGTTCCACGGACCGGCGGCGAACCTGCACGCTGGCGGAACCTCATCCCACGTTGCTAGGAGCCGCTGGTCGGGCAGCGTGAGGATGGAGAATGTGCTTTGTCGGTTTGGGTGCATCGCCGTTGGGTACTCGCACAGGACCAGATCCATCTTGTCTGTCCTTGATGCGTGAACCGCGCCGAAGTCGCTCAGATAGTGGCGCGTCATGACTCGGGCCAAGGGGTGACCCGACTGGTCGCGGATTTCAACGCCACCATGGCCAATTGTCCGTGGCTTCAACTCGACGAGGATCTCCAGGGCCTCGTCGCCCATGACATCCGCGCGTTTGAGTCGTGCGTAGCCGGAGCGACGCGCGTTTGCGGGATCCGCGAGCCCCTCGGCGAACAGACCGGGCGGCGAGGGACCCAGGATCTCTCGACTCATCCCGACCTGATTCGTCAGAATCCCAAGCTGCGCAATGTGCGCGCCACACGCGCTGGCGAAGAGGCCTGCGACCAATGTCAGCGAAACCGTCCGTCTCATATCGCGAGATTCCCTAGTGCGCGAACCAGCGCGGCAGCGTTGTGGTCAGCGCCGGCATGTACGTGATCAACAGCACGCCGATGTGCAGGACGATGATGATCGGCAGGACCGAGAGCAGCACCACCGGGACGGGCTTGCCAAATCGGTACGACGACATATAGAGGTTGAGCCCGATGGGCGGCGTGAGATAGCCGAGTTCCAGGTTCGCCAGAAAAATGATCCCGAGCTGAATCGGGTCGATCCCGTACGCGATGCCGAGCGGCACAAGCAGCGGGACCTGGATGATGATGGCCGAGTAGATGTCCATCACACAGCCGACGATCAGCAGGAAGACGTTGAGCAGCAGGAGAAAGAGCAGCGGCGAATGGATTGTTCGCGTGGTCCACTCGACGGCAAGCGCGGGGACCTTCGCGTCGACCAGATAGTTCGTGAAGCCGAGCGCGACCCCCAGGATGAGCAGGATACCGCCGACGAGCAGTCCGCACTCGGTCATCACGCGCCTCAGGTCGGCGGGGCGCAAGTCGCGGTGCAGGACCGTCTCGACGATCAGGACGTAGAGCGCCGTCGCCGCCGCGGCCTCCACCGCCGTGGCGAGCCCGCTGAAGAGCGCGACCAGCGCCACGGCCGGCGTCAGCAGTTCCCATTTGGCGTCCCAGAGTGCCGCGCGCGCCTCGCCGGCATCGAAGGTCCGCGTGACTCCCCGAGTCCTGGGGCCGCGCCGCATGCCCCACCAGATCGTCGCGGCGATCATGATCAGCGCCGGCACGAACCCTCCCAGAAACATCTGCAGCATGTCAACGCGGGCGACAATGGCGTACACGATCACCGGCAGACAGGGCGGCAACAGCATGCCGAGGGAGCCTGCACCGGTCACAAGACCAAGCGCGTCCTTTTCGGAATAGCGGGCGCTGACAAGAATCGGCATCAGCAATCCGCCGAGCGCGAGAATCGTCACGCCAGAGGCGCCTGTGAAGGACGTGAAAAACGCGCAGACGAGCACCGTCACCACTGCGGGTCCGCCACGCAGCCGGCTGAAAAGCGCGTCGAACACCCGCACGAGCCGCTGCGGCGCGCCGCTTTCCGCGAGTAAGTATCCCGCGAGCGTGAACAGCGGCAGAGACGGCATCGTCGGATTCATGGCCAGTTCGTAGTGCGAGATCGGAATCGCCGCGATCGGCTGGTCCAACTGCCAGAACAGAATCAGCGCGGTGCCGCCGAGCGCGACAAAGGCAGGGGCGCCGAACACGACCGCCGCGGCGAGTGCCAGCAGGGCCGGTATGAACAGGCGGTCGGCCGCGTCGGGCAGGAGGACGACGAGCGCGACCGTGGCAGCGGTCAGTGCGGCGCCGATCATCCGTCCTTGCCACCCGTCCGACGCGCGATGCACGAGCCGC
>JBGOTP010000576.1:0-2519 GCA_041476545.1 Vicinamibacteria bacterium
AAGGGCATCAACTTCGTCTTGACCAACGGTGGCACGATGGCCGACTACCGCGGGTTCGGCAAGGCGTCGCATCCGATGCTGCCGATGATCGCCGTGCCCACGACAGCGGGCACGGGAAGCGACGCACAGTCCTACGCGATCATTTCCGACCCCGTGACGCACGAGAAGATGGCGTGTGGCGATCCCAAGGCGGCGTTCCGCATTGCGATCCTGGATCCGGCTCTCACGGTGTCCCAGCCGCGATCGGTGACGGCCCTCGCCGGGTACGACGCGCTGTCGCACGCCGTCGAGTCGTACGTCACCACGCGACGCACCGACATCTCGGATCTGTTCGCGCGCGAGGCGTGGCGATTGCTCGAAGGCCACTACGAGACGGTGCTCGCCGAGCCTCACAACCTCGACGCGCGCGGCGCGATGCAGATGGGCGCGCACTACGCCGGCCTCGCGATCGATTTGTCGATGCTTGGCGCCACGCACGCCTGCGCGAATCCGCTGACGGCGCGCTACGGGATCACGCACGGAGTGGCGATCGCGGTGATGCTGCCGCACGTTGTGCGGTGGAACGCCGAACTTGTGGGGGATAGGTACGCCGAGCTGCTACGTGTGTCCGGCGAGCACGGCGAACAACATGCCGAGGATCTGCGGAGTGGGAAGGCGCGACACGCGGGGTCCGGCTTCAGCCGGACTGATCACGGACGTGGCCGTGCTGCGGGAGAGCGCCTTGCGGCGCGGTTGGACGCGCTGGCGCGCGCGGGTGGACTGCCACGCACGCTCCGCGAATTGGGCACCGTCCCGCGCGATGGATTGACGAAGCTGGCCGTCGATGCCGCCACGCAGTGGACCGGCACCTTCAATCCGCGGCCGTTCGACGCCGCCGCCGCGCTGGCGCTCTACGAGCGCGCATATTGATGCCCTCTCGCGTCGTTCGAACATCCCGCCGAACTGGCTCGCTTATGCCCAGATCACGAACGTCACGATGTGCTGACCGTTACCGAAATCGCGCTCGAAGACCTGCGTGCGACCGCCGTGCGCGGTCTTCATCAATTGTCCCCACTCGGACCGTGACTCGGCGTTCGCGCCCGAAGCACCCGGTGCGCTCTTGATGGTCGTGAGCGAGTCGGTGTGCGCGTAGATGAAAGCCAGCTCCTCATAGTCGTGATCGTTTGGATGCAAATTCGAGAGCGGCCCATACGGGTTGCTCGTGTAGTCCATGCAGGTGCCAAGATTCGTGTTGTCGAAATTCACATCCTGGTGATCCAGTCCGAACGTGTGACCGATTTCCTGGCAGACCACCATCTGTTTCCATCCCGCGTCGTTGTACTTCGCCGTATTGAAGTACGTGTCGTTCACCTTCACCGTGCCTTGTGCGATGTGACCGCTGCCGATCCAGATCTGTGCAACGCCCAGCCAGCCAGTATTGCCGTACAAGGCGTTACAGACCTCGACTCGCCCTGACGTCGGGCGACAGGTTCTCGGGTTCGTCTGACCAGGCACGACGACGGTATTCAAAACGTGGAGAAACTGAACAGGAGACCTGTTCCAGTCGCCAGACGCCGTGGTGAGGTAATAGTCCCAACTGGCAGACACGTTGTCTGCAAGGTTGAGCGTGAACGGGTTTTGCGTGCGCGCCCAGTGGTATCCACCCCACGAATGACTCGCGGAGGTCGACGACTGAAATGCAGCGACAATGACGGCGGCCACAAGGACGGCCGTCGTGCTTCGACGGGACAATCGATTCATGCGACCCCTCCAAGGAGATTTCCGATGATGCCACACTTCACTCGCCCGGATCTCGTCATTTGTCTCGAATAATGTCAGCTTCCGGGCGGACATTGGCGTGAATTACCGTTCGGCGCGCCGACGCTCGCTGTTCCATGCATGAGCCGGGCCGTCGCGCCAGGATCCGATGATGACCGCGCCTGGTCTCAGTCCGGCAGCGCTTCTGCCTTCGGCTCCGGCAGCCAGAAGCTCGCGACGAAGCCGATCACATACGCGGATGTGCCGACAATCGCCGCCGCGTACGCGAGCTTGATGGGAACGGTAGGGCCAGGCATGGAGGTCACGAGGTTCGTCGTGACGAGCGCCGCGCATGTCCCCAGCATCCGGCCACCGACATTCGCCGCAAAGCTCTCGCCCGTCCCGCGCAAATGCGTCGGGTAGACCCGCGGCAGATAGTTGCCCCAGAAACTGAACTGCGCGATCGTGACCATCCCCACGAAGAAGATGCCCCATCGGGCGAGCGGAAGACCGACGCTCGGCACCAGAAAAAACACGATCGGCAACAGGATCAACCCCGGCACCTGGAACACATACAGGAGCCTCCGCCGTCCGACGATAGCGGCCGCCAGCAAGGCGAGAAGAATTCGTCCCGCCAGCCCGCCGAATTCCTGGAGCGATTGCACGGCGCTAATCGTTTGCTCGCGCGCGACCGTCTGTTCCTGCGCGGTCCCGGGCAGCCGCTGCAGCTCCGGCAAGCCGGGCACGATGCGCGGCATCTGCTGAATCGCGCCGAAGGCCGC